>NZ_CP047026.1:2142500-2452500 GCF_009796785.1 Polaribacter sp. L3A8 | reverse complement strand
TAACGTTGAAAGACACGTTAGTGGTAGGGGAGCATTGTAACCTGGGTAGAAGGTGTGCTGTGAGGCATGCTGGACTGGTTACAAAAGAAAATGTAGGCATAAGTAACGATAATGGGGGCGAGAAACCCCCACACCGAAAGACTAAGGTTTCCTCAGCGATGCTAATCAGCTGAGGGTTAGTCGGGTCCTAAGGCGAATCCGAAGGGAGTAGTCGATGGATAACAGGTTAATATTCCTGTACTTCTTATAATTGCGATGGGGTGACGGAGTAATGAAAGCACCGCGAACTGACGGAATAGTTCGTTGAAACATGTAGCTATTAGTTTTGTAGGCAAATCCGCAGAACTAGGTGAAGTGTGATAGTACCAAGCGTCTTCGGACAATTGGATAGTGTGCCTAAGGGCTTCCAAGAAAAACCTCTAAGCTTCAGATTATAAGAACCCGTACCGTAAACCGACACAGGTAGTTGGGATGAGAATTCTAAGGTGCTCGAGAGATTCATGGCTAAGGAACTAGGCAAAATAGACCCGTAACTTCGGGAGAAGGGTCGCCCTGCTTTACAGCAGGGCCGCAGTGAAAAGGTCCAGGCGACTGTTTATCAAAAACACAGGGCTTTGCTAAATTGAAAGATGATGTATAAGGCCTGACACCTGCCCGGTGCTGGAAGGTTAAGTGGAGGGTTTAGCTTCGGCGAAGATCTGAAATGAAGCCCCAGTAAACGGCGGCCGTAACTATAACGGTCCTAAGGTAGCGAAATTCCTTGTCGGGTAAGTTCCGACCTGCACGAATGGTGCAACGATCTGGACACTGTCTCAGCCATGAGCTCGGTGAAATTGTAGTATCGGTGAAGATGCCGATTACCCGCAGCGGGACGAAAAGACCCCGTGAACCTTTACTATAGCTTAGTATTGGCTTTGGATAAGTAATGTGTAGGATAGGTGGGAGACATTGAAGCGGCGTCGCTAGGCGTTGTGGAGTCGTCCTTGAAATACCACCCTTTGCTTATCTAGAGTCTAACTCAGAGATGAGGACAGTGCTTGGTGGGTAGTTTGACTGGGGTGGTCGCCTCCAAAAGAGTAACGGAGGCTTCTAAAGGTACCCTCAGTACGCTTGGTAACCGTACGTAGAGTGCAATGGCATAAGGGTGCTTGACTGAGAGACATACAGGTCGATCAGGTTGGAAACAAGAGCATAGTGATCCGGTGGTTCCGCATGGAAGGGCCATCGCTCAAAGGATAAAAGGTACTCCGGGGATAACAGGCTGATCTCCCCCAAGAGCTCATATCGACGGGGGGGTTTGGCACCTCGATGTCGGCTCGTCACATCCTGGGGCTGGAGAAGGTCCCAAGGGTTGGGCTGTTCGCCCATTAAAGTGGCACGCGAGCTGGGTTCAGAACGTCGTGAGACAGTTCGGTCTCTATCTGCTGTGGGCGTTAGAAATTTGCGTGGATCTGACTCTAGTACGAGAGGACCGAGTTGGACTGACCTCTAGTGTACCTGTTGTTTCGCCAGAAGCATAGCAGGGTAGCTACGTCGGGAAGGGATAAGCGCTGAAAGCATATAAGCGCGAAACCCACCACAAGATGAGATTTCTTTAAAGGGTCGTTGGAGATTACAACGTTGATAGGTCATAGGTGTAAAGGCAGTAATGTCATAGCCAAGTGATACTAATAACCCATAGACTTATGTACGCTTCCCGCCGAAAGGCGGGAGCACAGACTCTTTATTTATTAGACGATTTAGATATTATTTTACCATATGTTAACTTATAAGCAAGCGATGCTTGCGGTTTTTAGTTGATCGTTATTAGTTGATGGGGCTGTATTGTATACAGTTTTACCAAAAACTATAAACCAACAACAATTAATAACCAAAATCTTAGGGTGGTTATAGCATTGGGGCTCACCTCTTCCCATCTCGAACAGAGAAGTTAAGCCCAATCGCGCCGATGGTACTGCATTTATGTGGGAGAGTAGGTCGCCGCCTTTCTTTAATACGGACTAATATCCGTATCTGTAAACCTCAATTCTTAACGAATTGAGGTTTTTTTATGGAGTAAACTTAAGCTTATATTAGGATTTTACACTACCAAAAACAGTTTGACTCCAATTTTTAGACTATTAAGGAGTATACTTGTGTGGTCTGTTACTTTTATAGGTGATTTGTAATAACTTAATCATATATATAGTTTACATAATCGTAAAATTGAATACGGACTAAAGTCCGTATCTATAAAGCTCAATTCTTAACGAATTGAGGTTTTTTTATGCGCTATATTAAACGATATGTTTGTGATTTTCGCATATTTATGAGTGTTGTGTTAAGGTTTTTGTATGTACAACTTAGTGCTACTTTATTCTTTAATTACCAAGGTGTTTTCGTGTTTTTTTTTGTGCTTTTTATGGGAATAGATTTACATTGTTATAAAAGGATGTATTTAATTTAGAGGGGATACTTCTTTATTTGTAGAAAACTTGTTTTTATTAGCTTTTTTAAGTTGCTTCTGTTGTTCGTTTTTTGGATTTATATATGAAGAACTCTTCATGTTGCTTGCGTGAAGGATTGCAGTGAAAAGCCCACAGTGAGGTACGAACGAGGACTTGTAACGTAAAGCCTGACCATTTTTATGATAATGGTTCTTGATTTATCTGTGGGGGTTTAAAAATGGGCACGCCCTAGAATTTAAATTATCTATTATTTATGTTATTGATATTTTTTAATTATATTTTATCTTATTAAGAATTATAAGTTGTTTGCCATTTATTAGAATTTAGTTTTTCTAAAATATTTTAAAGTTCTGTTTTAATATTAAAGGTTATAGAGGTCAGTATTTAAATTCATATCTTTAAAAACAACAAATACAGTAATATTATGAATATATTTAAAGGACAAAACCTTCTAGAGTTTGCTGATCGGTTTAAAACGGATGAAGATTGCAAGAAATACTTGGCAGATATTAAGTGGAAAGATGGATTTCAATGTGTTAAATGTGGTCATAACAAGGCTCAAATAAGAAAAGATTTTTCACGGACATGTAATATTTGCTCTCATCAAGAATCATCTACATCAAACACACTTTTTCATAAAGTAAAGTTTGGTGTTAGAAAAGCTTTCTTTATTGTTTTTGAAATGAGTACGAGTACTAAAGCCTTTCTGCTAGTTATGTTGCAGTTCGTTTTAGTGTAACAGAAAAGACTGCACGTTTATTTATGCTCAAAATTAGAGAAGCTATGGAAAGTAGTGGAAATAGTCCTATGACCGGTATTGTTCATGTGGATGAATTTGTTTTGGGTGGACGAGAAAAAGATAAAGTAGGAAGAAGTTATAATGCTAAGAAAAAGAAAGCTATAACTGCTGTTGAACTAACTGAAGATGGAAAAGTTAAAAGAATGTATGCCATGAGAATCGAAGATTTTTCAGCTAGTTCTTTGCAATATATTTTTGTGAATCATATCAGTCGAGAAGCTAAAGTGATAACCGACAAATGGAGAGGTTACAGACCTATTGCGAAAGCTTATAATATTACTCAAATAGAAAGTAATGGAGGTATGAATTTTAAAGCACTTCATACAATGATTCATCAGGTGAAATCTTGGATAAGAACAACGTATTCTTGGGTAAGTGACTTTAATCTAAATAGATATTTTAATGAATTTTGTTTTAGAATTAATCGATCACAAAGTAAAGCAACAATATTCAATAACTTAATAACTAAAATGGTTGAAAAGGAGAAAGTAGAACATCACAAAATTATATGTAACTAACTACTGACCTCTAAAAGGTTATTATTAATTGTTCTATTTAATGAACTTAATTTATTTTGAAAAGGTATTTATTTGATTTTATAACTTCTTCATATTATTAAATTACGTATAATTTTTTGTTAATTAATATAGTTTTTTATAAAGATTAATTTACCTTTTTTTAATGTGACTTTTTTACATGTTTTTTTATAGATTCTTTACTGTTAGGTGTTTAATTTAATTTTATTTGTAAAAACGACCAAATATGGTATTTTAGAACACCCTATTAGGTATATTTTAACCCTCGACAGCATTTAAATTACACTCACTAATTTTTTATTAATCAATACTAAAGCGTGAGTCTTATGGAAGTTTTAAATTATATGCAAATTCGCGAAAATTCGAGAGTGCCAAAGTATAAGCAAATTATAGATTCTATAATTAATAATATTTCGATTGGTAATATTGAAATCAATCAAAAATTACCTTCTATTAATATGTTAAGTGAGGAGTTTTATCTTTCTCGTGATACGGTAGAAAAAGCTTATAATATTTTAAAGGAGCGTAATATTATTGTCTCTATTCCTAGAAGGGGTAATTATGTGGCTAAAGTAGAAGCTAAACCAAAGTTAAATATTTTACTTTTAGTGAATAAATTGAGTGCCTATAAGATGAGCATTTATCATTCTTTTATAAAATGTATTGGTGATAAGGCTAATATTGATTTACAAGTATATCACTGTAACGAATTATTGTTTTTAAATTCTTTAAAAAATGCTAAAGTAAATTATGATTATTTTGTTGTTATGCCTCATTTTAAAACCGAAAATTGTGGTCATGCATCTTATACTGATGAAGTGTATAAAGTTTTAGATGAAATTCCTAGAAAACAATTGATAGTACTAGATAATTTACTACCAAATATAAATGAAAGTGTTAGTACGGTTTATCAAGAGTTTGATAAAGATATTTATGATGCTCTAAGTAAAGGTATAGATAGAATTAAAAAATATTCTAAAGTAGTTTTGGTTTATCCAGAAAAATCTTTTTACCCTTATCCAAAAAGAATTTTATTGGGGTTTAGAAGATTTTGTGTTGAAAAAGGCTTAGATTTTGATATTATAAACGAGGTGGGTGAGGATATGGTATTAAAAAAAGGGACTCTTTTTATTACTATTGAGGAGTCTGATTTAGTTAATTTTATTACTATAGCTAGACAAAACAATTTACAATTGGGTACAGATGTTGGAATTATTTCTTACAATGATACACCTCTTAAAGAATTACTTGGTATTACGGTAATGTCTACCGATTTTGCAGAGATGGGTAAAAATGCTGCTCAAATAATTTTAGATAATAAACATGCTAGTATAAAAGTTCCTTTTAACTTAATTGATAGAAATTCTTTTTAATAGAAATTTATAGATTCATACAAACTAAGTTTTTTACTATAGCACTCATTTTATAAATTAAATATTAAAATAATTTTTTTGAGCTTTATGGTTTTATTATCTTTAATCTTTTGAATATAAAAATCCTCTTTATTTAATGTTTAGAATAGTTGTTTTATGTTTTATACTTCTTTTTTTTAGAGTTGGATTTTCACAAAGTGAAACTTATAAATTTACCCATATAACAACAGCAGACGGTTTGTCTCAAAGTTCTGCAATTGTTATACGTCAAGATAATCTAGGGCAAATTTGGATTGGTACTAGGGATGGTTTAAATAAGTACGACGGTACAGATTTTACAGTTTATAGATATGATAAAAATAATCCGGATTCTATAAGTAACAATGATATTCTTTCTATTGAACAAGACAGTGATGGTTTTATTTGGGTAGGTACTAACTTAGGTTTAAATAAATACAATCCTCAAAATAATACCTTTAAAACCTATTTTAGTAATAAAAATAATTATTCTTTAAAAGACAATTCTGTAGGTGTTATTAAAGAACTTTCTAATAAAGAAATATGGATTGGTACCAATGAAGGAATTTCTATTTATGATAAATCAAGAGATTCTTTTAAGAAAAATTTAATTTATGGTCAAGTATTATCTATTCTTGAAACTAACAAAGGAGATATTTTTGTGGGTACTACTTCTGGTTTATGGAAATTAGTAGATACAACAAATAATGATTATCAATTTGAATTAATTAAAGGTACTAATAACCTTATAGTTCAATGTATCATTGAAAATAAAAATGGTAATTTATTAATAGGTACTAGAAAAGAAAGTGTTCTAGAATTTAATGTAGATACTAATAATATAACAGCTTATTTTAAAGAAGAAACTTTAGAAAATAACAACAGAAATGTTAGACAGCTTCTTTTAGATGATGATAGTAAGTTATGGATTGGAACATACAATGGAATTCAGATTGCAGATAAAAGTAAAAATATACAGCTTTTAACCAGTAATATTAATGACAATGAATCTATTAATGATAATTTTATAAAGGCACTTTTTAAAGGCAAAAATGGTTCTATATGGGTAGGCACCTATCACGGAGGTATTAATGTGTGGGATGAGTCTAATATAAATTTTATCAATATCACTCAAAAACCGGGTAATATAGGCTTGGGTTTTAAAGTTGTAAGCTCTATTGTATCTCATAAAAATTTTATTTTTTTGGGTACAGAAGGTGGTGGTATTTCTGTAATTAATACAAATACAAAAAAAATTAACTATATAACAACAAAAAATACTTTAGCTCTTAAAAGTAACAATGTAAAATCTTTATGTTTATCTAGAGAAAACCTTCTTTGGATAGGTACATTTACTAATGGCTTTACGGTCTATAATTTAGAAACTAAGCGTTTTATAAATATGCAACTTCCTAAAACGTTAAGAGAGTACATGGGCAATGTAGGTATATATGATATAAAACAAGATAATAATGGAAACATGTTATTAGGTACTAATGGTAAAGGGCTTATTAAATACAATGTTAACAATAAATCATATAAAATATTTGCCAATAATAAAAAATCAAATTCATTATCGAACATTATTATACGAACTATTAAGGTAGACACAAAAAATAATATTTGGTTAGGTACCCCAAAGGGTTTAAACTACATTGATGATACCACAGGTAGTATTAAAAATTATTTTTTTGATAGTGAGTTAAAAACGGGTTATGCTATAACCTCTGTTTATGAAGACAGTAAAGGAGTAATATGGGTAGGTACAATTGCTAATGGACTTTTTAAGTTAGTTGATAATAACTTTATATCAATAGATTTAAAAAGTAATACTACTACTATAGCAGGCATACGTAGTATGATTGAAGGTGATAATGGTAATTTTTGGATTAGTAGTGTAAATCAAGGTATTCTTAATTATAATTCAACCAATAACACTATTATTGCTCATTACACACAAAAAGAAGGGTTAGCAAGCAATCAGTTTAATAACAATGCTAGTTTACGTATAGGATCTAATTTGTTTTTTGGCGGGCCAGCAGGGGCTGTGTTTTTTGATCCTAAAAATTTAGTAAAGAATAATTATGCACCACAAGTTATAATTACAGATTTAAAAATTAAAAATAATTCTATTTCTGTAGATGATGAAAGTCAATTACTTTCAAGCACTATATCATATACGGATAACATAGAGCTTTCTCATGAAGAGGGTAATTTTAATATTTCGTTTTCAATTCCTAATTTTATAAACTCAAGTAGTAATAGATATAAGTATCGGTTAAAAGGGCTAGAAAATGATTGGATTGAAACTGACGAGCATTCTGCATCTTATACTATTCAAAACCCTGGAAACTATACGTTTGAAGTTAAAGGTATTAATAGTGATGGTATTTCTAATGATGTAGCTACCTCATTAAACATTAAAGTACATCCTGCCCCATGGAGAACTTGGTGGGCTTTTATATTATACGGAATAGTTCTTTTTGCAATATTTTATTACTTACTTAATATTTTAAAATCTAGAACAAAACTAAAGCATCAATTAGATTTAGAACAGTTAGAGGTAGAACAAACCAAACAAACCAATATTGCTAAATTAGAATTCTTTACAAACATTTCTCACGAATTTAGAACACCTTTAACTTTAATTTTAGGTCCATTAAATCAAATACTAGAAAATTATAAGGGAAGCAGTTTAATGTATAAAAAATTAAAAGTAATAGAGAGTAGTGCTAATCATTTACTACAACTCATTAATCGTTTAATGGACTTTAGAAAATTAGAAAACAACCTTATTAAGTTAGAAACAGCAGAAGGTAATATTGTTAAGTTTTTAAAAGAAATTTATTTGTCTTTTTCTGAATATGCTAAAGATGGAAATTACGACTATAGTTTTCATTCACCATCAGATGAAATTTATGTTTACTATGATCGATACAAGCTAGAACGTGTCTTTTATAATTTAATTTCTAATGCATTTAGATATACTCCTAAAAATGGTAAAATAGTTTTAAGGGTTATACAAAAATCTAATAAAATAATTCTTCAGGTTGAAGATTCTGGTGTTGGAGTCGCAAAAGAATACCAAGATAAAATTTTTGAACGCTTCTTTGAGTTATCTCTAAATAATAAACCAGATAATGATTATAATAAAGGAACAGGTATCGGTTTATCTATAGTAAAAAACATTATAGATTTACATAAAGGTGAAATTAAGGTAAGAAGTAATGAAAACAATATGGGGTCTATTTTTTCAGTAGAACTTTTTTTAGGTAGAGATCATATAGAAGATGATGAAATCATAGAAGATTTTAAGTTTAGTGATGATTTATCTCAGTATGTAAACCAACTAGATGAAGCGCCAGTAGTAATTCTAGAAGAAAATAATATTCTTGATACCGTTTCAGACAAAAAATTAACCATTCTTTTAGTAGAAGATAATAAACCTCTGCGAAAGTTTATGCACGATTTATTGGCAAAAGAGTATAACATTTTAGAAGCCGAAAATGGCAAGGTAGCTTACAAAATAGCTATTAAACAGAAAATAGACATTATTGTAAGTGATGTTGTTATGCCGATAATGACAGGTACAGAATTGTGTTCTTTGGTAAAAAAAGATATTAAAACAAGTCATATTCCTATAATTTTATTAACATCTCGTTCTTCCTTAATTTATAAATTAGAAGGTTTAGAAAGTGGAGCAGATGATTATATAAGCAAGCCTTTTAATATAAATGAATTTAAACTACGTATTAAAAATATTTTAAGTTCTATTGCTCGTTTAAAACAAAAAATAAGTTCAATTAATACAGTGCAATCAGATGAACTTATTTTACCATCATTAGATGAAAAACTTTATAAAAAAGCACTAAAACTTGTAGAAAAAAATATAAGTAATGAAGAGTTTGATATTTATTATTTCTGCTCAGAATTAGGTGTTAGTAGAACTGTTTTGTTTAGAAAAGTAAAAGCATGGACAGATTTTACGCCAAAAGACTTTATACAACATATAAGGTTAAAAAAAGGTGCAGAACTTTTAGAACAAAATAAAATGAATATTGCACAAGTTAGTTATAAAGTAGGTTTTAAAAATCCAAAATACTTTAGCAAATGTTTTCGAAAAAAGTTTGGAAAAACGCCAACAGAATACATAAAAACTTTTTATGAGTATGAATAATATACTATTAACGGTTTTAGTAATTTCATAATTATTTTTCTCTTTTAAAATTAAGCAATAGGTACTTTTTAACTCCTATTGAGAATTTTTGTACCCTAAACTTAATATATTTTTGACAAAAATTATTAAGGAAAAGTATGAAAAAGAAACAATTAAAATTTTTAGAATTCGTAATGCTATTGGTTGTTGTAGTGCTATTTTTATTGATTTTTTATCTTATTCCCTTTTAATTTAATTACTTAAAATAAGTATAAAAATGCTGTACCGTACAACACAGGACAGAGAGAAATCTCATAGATTGTATAATTGTGAGTGTATTGGTTTTTGAAAGCATTAAGGTGTTCATTAAATCAATAAAAATAATTAATAAACGAATTATATGTTAAAACTAAAACGAAAAATGAAACAAAATTTAAAAAAGGGAGGGTCTGTAAAAGGGTTTTTGCTATTGTTATTGCTGGTCTTTTCTGCTTTTACAAGTACTAATTTACAAGCTCAACAGCGGTTATCAGGGGTGGTTTCAGATACTGGTGGACTTCCTGTACCAGGTGTTAGTGTTGTGCAGAAAGGAACTACAAATGGTGCAGTAACAGATTTTGATGGTAATTATTCATTAAAATTAATTGCCGGTAAAAAAATACTTGTATTTTCTTATTTAGGATATGAAAGCCAAGAAATAGCTATAGGTACTCAAAATAAGATTAGTGTTAACCTTAAAGAATCTGCAGAAAGTTTAGATGAAATTGTTATTATAGGTTATGCACCAATAAGCAGAAAAAAAGTACTAGGTTCTGTAGCAACAGTAAAGTCTGAAGAAGTTGTACAAGCTACTCCAATAGGAGCATTTGATGCTGTTCAAGGAAAATTAGCAGGTGTACAAATTTTATCAAACGGAGGGCCAGGTGGTGGGTTTGATATTCGTGTTCGTGGTGTGTCTACATTTAGTTCTGGCGGTACCACTCCGCTATATGTTGTAGATGGTCAGCAATTAGATGATATAGATAATATAGATCCAAATGATATAGAATCTTTAGAAGTATTAAAGGATGGAGCTACGGCTGCAGTTTATGGTTCTAAGGCGGCTAATGGGGTTGTGTTAATTACAACTAAATCAGGTAAAAATGGAGAGTTAAAAGTAGATATCACAAATGTAACAGGTATAAATAGTCTTGTAGGAGATTTACGTTTAGCAAATGCTAATCAAAGAATAGATTATGACAAAGCAAGTGCAAGTAATACAATAGCGTTGTCTTATAACGAGAGAGATTCTTTAAGTTTAATTAATAGAAATTCTTTTGATGTTCAAAAATTGATTACAAGACCAGCTGTAAGACAGCAAACAAATGTAGCTGTTAGTGGTGGTAGTGATAAGTTAAAGTTTTATTGGAATACTGGTTTTTTAAATGAAAAAGGAGTTGTTATTAATAGTGGGTATAAAAGAATCAATACCCTATTAAAAGGAGATATGACTTTTTCTAAAAAATTAAAAGTTGGTGTTAAAGTAAATTTATCTTTCGAAGAGAAGTTTGGTTTAAGTGAAGGTAGTGTATTTACACATTTAGTACAACGTATACCGTATTATCCTATTTTTGAGCCAAATGGAGAATATTCTCCAGAAATTTTTGGTCGTCAAAATCCATTAGCAGAAACTTTAATTGAAAATAAAACAAGAGATTACAGAATTCAGTTTTTTGGTTATGCTCAATTAGAATTGTTTCCTAAATTAACTTTAAAATCTACTTTTGGTATTAATAATAGGTTAAGAAAGTTTAACGGTTATGTACCTTTTATAGCCATCAACCCTAACTCATCAATACCATTTCCTCAGGTTAGAGAAACATTTACAAATAGTTATGATGTTCAGCAAGAAAACTTTTTAAATTATAGTAATAATTGGGGAGATCATTCTTTAGGAGCTTTTGCGGGTATGTCAATACAAAGGTATAGTTCAGAAAATTTAGATTTAGAAGCATACCTTCTTTCAGATGCTGTTCAGTCTTTAAATAATATAGATGTTGCAAGTTTAAGCGTTAGAAGAGGTGCTGCAGAAAATAGTAGACATGCTTTATATGGTATGTTTGCTGGTTTTAATTATGATTATAAAAATAGATATTTATTATCAGCAACTTATAGACGAGATGGATCTTCTAGATTTGGTGAAAATAATAAATATGGAAATTTTCCATCATTAAGTGTTGGTTGGAGGGTAAGTAATGAAGAATTTTTAAAAGGTAATGACCTTATTAATGATTTAAAGTTAAAGGCTAGTTATGGTGTTGTAGGTAATGAGCGTATTAGTAATTACGATTTTACTGGAGCATTAACCCCCGGGTATGTTTATAACAACATAAACGGTGTTGCGCCAACAAGATTAGGAAATCCTGATTTAAAATGGGAAGAAACTACATCTTTAAATTTAGGTTTCGAATTAGGAATGTTTAAAAATAGATTCAATTTAAATGTAGATTTATGGGAAAAGAAAACAACAGACCTACTTGCTAACTTACCGTTACCAGAAGAATCTGGTTTTAGTTCAATTAGAACAAATGTTGGAGCGATAAATAATAGAGGTGTTGATGTTGCTTTAAATGGAACAATTATAAAGAAAAAGAACTTTAGCTGGAACAGTAGTTTTAATGTCTCTTACTTAGAAAATGAAGTTGTTAAGCTATCTGGTGGTACTCCTTTCTTTTCAGGGAGAGGTAACTCTACTTATATTGAAGAAGGACAGCCTCTTGGAAACATTAATGGATGGAAAAACTTAGGTGTTTTTCAATATGATGAATCTAATGCTTATACCCCAGAAGGAGTAAGATTAAATCCTAATTTTGATGATACTGGTTCTTTTGTAAATTATACTTTAAATGGTGCTGAGTATTCAGGTACCGTAGCGCAAATGAAAAACGCAGGTAAAGTATTATTAGGTGGAGATATTATTTGGGAAGACTTAAATAATGATTTTGATATCACCGCAGATGATAGACAAACTATAGGAAACGGACTAGCTAATGTATTTGGTGGTTTTACAAATAATTTTAAATATAAAAACTTCGGATTTAGTTTCTTGTTCGATTATAGTTTTGGTAATGATATTTATAGATACTGGGATGAAGACAGAAATGATTTAAATACTGGTGGAGAAACTCCTGGTCCAGATAGAATAGAAGGAGCTTGGAGAAATCAAGGAGATGTTACTGTGTATCCTAGATTAACAAGAAGCCATACTCAAAATAGAGAAAGACCAAATAGCTTTTTTGTAACAGAAGGAGATTATATTAAATTAAGATACATTAGACTTAATTATGATGTATCAAATAAGATAATGAATAAGATTAAAGGTGTTAGTAAAATATCTTTAAACTTAGCGGTAAACAATGTTTTAACTTGGACAAACTACATAGGGTTTAACCCAGAATTAGGTAGTAGAGGTAACCCTTTAGCACCAGGTATCGATGAATTAAGATACCCTAATGATCGTGAAATTATTCTTGGTTTAAAAATTCAATTAAAATAAAAAAAAATGATAAAATTTAGAAAAATAAAGATATCAACTTTAATCTTGTCTTTATTGCTAGGGGCAGTCTCTTGCGATAGCGTATTAGATGAACAACCTATTAGTGAAATAGGAACTGAGAATTTTTGGAATAGTAATGCAGATGCAGAGGCAGGAGTTGCAGCTATTTACGATGCGTTTCAATCTACTTACAGTGAAAAATATTTTTACTGGGGAGAATTTAGATCAGATAATTTTGTTTCTGGTGGAAACCCAAATAACGATAATATAGAAATTGTTACGCAAAGTTTAACCGAAGATAATGGAACTTTAAAATGGAATTTGTTTTATCAAATTATAAATAGAGCCAATAGTGCCATTAAAAATATACCAACAATATCTGGTTATGATAAAAATTTGTTAGCAGAAGCTTATGCTTTAAGAGCGTATGTTTATTTTGATGCTGTTCGTGTTTGGGGGGCTGTGCCATTGTTTGTAGAGCCAACTAAAAGTATTGATGATGCATTTAAGCCTAAAACAGATGGGGATACAATTTTAAACGATGTAGTACTTGCAGATTTAAAGGAAGCTGAAAGATTAATGGAGGCTTCAAATAGAGATTTTAGATTTTCTAGAGCAAGTGTTTTTTGCTTAAAAGCAGAAATTAATATGTACCTTCAAAACTATACAGAAGCAAGAAAAGCTTTATATGATATGATTGCTATAGGAGGGCATGATTTAGTAAAAACACCAGATGATTGGATTGATTTATTTTACAACAACCCATCTACTAATAGTAATTTAGGAGGTAGAGGTAAAATACAAGAAGGAGACGAGTTAATATTCTCAATTCGTTACAACGCCAGTGAAGATAGAGATAACCCAGGTGTTACTAGAGCTAATAGATCTGGTATTATGGCTTTGTTTTATGCAGGGGTTCCTTTGTATTCAATATCACCTGTATTAGAAAGAAAATGGCAAGACAAATTTCCGATAGATTCTGCTGGTTGGGTAGATAAATACCCAAATGTTAAGCCCTTTATTGAAAGACAAGTAGAGTACTTAGATGTAAATGGAGATGTACAAGATTCTATTGCTCCAGTTTATGGAGATTGGCGTTATTTTGCATGTAGAGAGGGAGGATACCAATCTTTTGGCTCTAGATCTATAGGAGAAGCACGTATGTCTAAATGGCAAGAAACAAATTATGATAGAAATAATGATGATACAGATATTGTAATTTATCGTTATGCAGGTATGTTATTGTTATTAGCAGAAGCAGAAAATCAATTAGATAACCAAACAGTTGCATTAGATTTGGTAAATCAAGTTCGTAGAGCTAGAGTATTGCCAGAGGTTACTGAAGCAGAATTTGGAGATACAAAAGAAGCTAGAGAAAACTATATACTAGATGAAAGACAATTAGAACTTTTAGGAGAAGCTAAAAGATGGTGGGATTTAAGAAGAACAAAGAAAGCAATAGAAGTTTTAAATCCAATTTTAGATACAATACCAGGAGCAACTCAATTAAATGAACAAAGATTATTATTTCCTATTCATATAGATCATTTAACTGAAAACCCTAATTTAACACAAACACTAGGATATTAATCTAAAAGATAAAAAATGATGAATAAAATAAAATATTTAGGATTATTATTGATGATAGTTTTAGTATCATCTTGTGATTTGGGACTTCAAGAAACCTTTGATTTTCAGCCAGAAGTAGATTTAACAAACCCACATGGAAATAAAACAGCATGGGGTTATATACAATCTGCAACTCAATTAACTGAAGACGGTAGTTTTGATGGAGAGCTGTTTAATTTTTTAGAAGCTGCTATAATAAAAGCAGATATGGTAGAGTTGTTTAATCAAACAAGTACTTCAGATAGAACTTATTTATTATTAAATAATAATGCTTTTACTGGTAGAGGAGATGTAATAGATATTATAACTGGTTCTCAATCTACTAGTATTACTGAGGATATAAATGGCGTACCAACTACTAGGCAAGCAACTGCCGAAGAAGTTATGGAGGGCGTAGATACCCCAGAGAAATTAGAAAAGTTAAAGAGAATATTAAATTATCATATCGTTACCTCTTATGTAGAGCAAGTGCCAACTTTGTTTGAAGCTGAGGTGTGGTATACTTTTCAAACTTTAATTCCTGGAGAAGATGGTCTTATTGCCTTTTTAAGAGAAAATAGATGGAGGATTTTTGTAAACGGAAAAAACAGAACAAATACACCAGCTTCTCCTTTGCCAGAAACTGCTTCTAATGAATATGAGGCGGTAAGAAGCCATAACTACGTGTTTAATAATGGTGTAGGTCACATTCTTGCAGATCCTGTTAGAAATAAACCTTATTAAAAAAAGTATATTTAATAATATAATACAATCCTCTCTAGTAAAGAAAATCTGGAGAGGATTTTTTTATTTATCTGGCATAATACACTTTTTTCCCCTTAAAACCTCATAATACAGGACACTTGTAAAATTGTTAAAGAATACTTTTATAGTATTAATAATTTTAAGTGGTACATCTCTTTTAAATAGTAAAAATGATGAAAATTAAATTTTTAATAATTGTTTTATTAGTCTCTTTTAGTTTAACTTCTTGCAAACCGAAAGCACAAGAAAGACCAAATGTACTTTGGATTACTTGTGAAGATATAAGTCCGTATTTAGGCAGTTATGGTTTTGAGCAAGCACTTACCCCTAATTTAGATAAGCTTGCAGAAAACGGAATTCGATTTACAAATGCATATTCTAACGCACCAGTTTGTGGAGTTGCCCGTACAACCTTATTAACCGGTATGTATGCACCTACAACAGGTACACATAATTTTAGAACCAATACACAACTACCTATAGATATCCCTGCGTATCCTAAGATATTAAGAGAGGCTGGTTATTATTGTACAAATAACTATAAAAAAGATTATAATTCTAGTTATGAAACAGATAGAAGTTTATGGGATGTTTCTAGTAAAAAAGCACACTATAAAACTAGAAAAGAGGGGCAACCTTTTTTTGCTGTTTTTAATCTTATTGAAACCCATGAAAGCCAATTAGCAACAGAAAAAATTAAAAAATATGTGGCAGATGGAGATATTCCTAAAAAACCTAGAATTAACCCTGCAGATATAGAGTTACCACCATATCACCCAGATGTGCCAGAAATTAGAGAAGACTGGGCTAGATTACATGATTTAATTACTTTAATGGACAAAAAAGTAGGCAACCTTTTAAAAGAATTAAAAGATAATAATTTAGAAGATAACACTATTGTGTTTTTTTGTTCAGACCACGGAGGTATGTTGTCTAGATCTAAACGATTTTTATATAATGTTGGTACTCAGGTGCCTGTTATTGCTTATTTTCCTGAAAAATGGAAGCATTTAGCGTCTTATAAACCAGGTAGTGTAGAGGATGGTTTGGTTAGTTTTGTAGATTTTCCTAAAACCTTTTTATCAATATTAGATTGCCCAGTTCCTCAAAAAATGCAGGGTAAAATATTTCTAGGAAAACACAAAGAAGAAAAACCAAATTATGTTCACTTTTACAGAGATCGTATGTCTGAACGTTATGATTTTAATAGAGCAGTTACAGATGGAAGATATTATTTAATTCAAAATTTTGTACCACATAGACCAAGAGGTCGCTCTACTAGATATGGGTATACAGTGCAACAAAACTGGAGAGCAAATGAAGAAAGTTATCAAAACGGAACCTCTAATGCCGTTCAATCGCAATTTTATCAACCTAAAAAAATAGTAGAATTATTCGATACTAAAACAGATCCTTGGCATGTGAATAGTATTGCCGATGAAGAAAAATATCAAACAAAATTAAATAAATTATCTAAAGAATTAGATCGATGGATGTTAGATATTAGAGATATTGGTTTAATTCCAGAGCCTATGTTTCATGATTTGGTAGGAGACGGTAAAAAGTACGCTACTATTTATGAATATGCACAAAGTACAGATTATAAAATTGAAAGAATTTTACCCATAGCTAAATTAGCCGCAAAAGGAAAAATAGAAAATAAAACAGATTATTTAAGTTTTATAAACGACCAAAATCCAATAATTAGATATTGGGGATTTTACGGTATTTTTAGAATTGCTCAAAATGATAAAGAACTCCAAAAAATATTAATTAAGAGTATCAAACAAGAAGAAATACCTGTTAATAGACTTATTGCAGCGCAAGCATTAGCACTATCTGGAAATGATAAATTAGCCTTTGAATATTTAGATAACGAAACTAAAAACGCAAGAGATGGTTACGTGTTTTTATTTGGCTTAAATGCTTTACAATACTCACATACAGATAAATATTTAACAAAAAAAGATTGGTTGGCTTTTAAAAAGCAACAATTTAATACCGATGATAAAATAGATAAATTTGGTAAAGAGTATAGTAAACGAATTATTAATGATGCTTTAAAACTTTGGCCAGAGAGGAGAATTGTAGATTAATTTTTTTTACAAAAAAAAGCTGATTATTAATTTTGTGTATTGTTTTTAACTATAAATTTATATGATTTCACAAGGCAAAGCAGGACAGACCGCAACGATTTTTTTTTTAATATTGATTTTTGTAAAATTATTTTAGATAACTAAAAAATAAATAGTATAATGAGTAAAGTTTTAACCTTCGTTCTGTTAAGTTTTGTATTTGTTGTTAATGCCCAAAACGTAAGACATATTGAAACAATTAATGATTTATGGAATTTTCATAAAGGAACTATTGAAAAGCCATTTTCTAATAATGGTACGATTGGTTGGGAAAAAGTAGACCTACCACATTCTTGGAATAAATTAGATATTCTAGATGATGAGGATGGATATTATAGAGGTGATGGATGGTATAAAAAATCACTAAATATACCTGAAGTTTTTAACAACCAACAAGTATTTTTACTTTTCGAAGGTGCAAATCAGGTTACCTCTTTGTATGTAAACGGTAAAAAAGTAGGCAAAGATCATATTGGTGGTTATACTGCGTTTACGCATGATATTACTTCGGTTTTACAACCGGGTGCAAATGATATTATGATAAAAGTAAACAATGCACATAATGATGAAATTGTTCCTCAGGCGGCAGACTTTTCTTTTTATGGAGGTATTTATAGAGATATTCAATTAATTATTACCAAACCAATACATTTTGAAGTTGCTAATTTAGGTGCAAATGCTGTTTTTGTAACAACACCTAAAGTTTCTAAAACTTTGGCTACCGTTAATGTAAAGTCAAAGTTAATAAGACCCAAAAAAGGAAAATATTTGGTAAGACAAACGTTGTATGATGCTAAGAATACAATTGTAAAACAAACAGTAGATAAATCGTCTTTAGGTAAAGAAATAATAAGTGAATTTACGTTAAGTAATCCTAATTTATGGTCTCCAGAAACCCCATATTTATACAAATTAGTTTCAGAAATTATAGATAAAAAAGAAACTGTTTTAGATAGAGTAGAAAATCCGGTTGGTTTTAGATGGTTTCATTTCGATGCAAACAAAGGGTTTTTTATCAACGGAAAACAAACAAAACTGATTGGTACAAACAGACATCAAGATTTTTACAAAAAAGCAAATGCTGTTAGCGATGAAATTCATAGAAATGATATGAAATTGCTAAAAGAAATGGGAATTAATTTTTTAAGAATAGCCCATTACCCGCAAGATCCAGCAATTTTAGAAATGTGTAATAAATACGGTTTTGTAACAACATTAGAAATTCCTTTTGTAGACAAAGCAGCGTTAAACGAAGCAGGTAAGCAAAACAGTATTAACATGCTAAAAGAAGCCATTCGTTTTAATTATAACAACCCTGCAATTGTAGCGTGGAATTTAGGGAATGAGACTACCATGAAAGCTCCAGAAAGTTTTGGTGAAGCATATGTAAAACATTTTATAGATACTCATAAATCTTTAGCAGCTACTATTAAAGCAGAAGATCCTACACGTGCCTCTTATTCTGTATTTTTTAGAGAGCCTGCTTATCAAGATCAATTTGGTATACGCGTAACCGATATTGTTGGATATAATAAATATTACGGTTGGTATTTAAATGAATTAGATGAAATAGAAGGAGAATTAAGAAAGCTAGTAAAAGCTTCTTTAGATTTAAACCCTGATAAAGCTTTTATTTTAAGTGAATATGGTGGAGGTGCAGATCCAAGAATTCGTTCTTACAACCCTACTAGGTTTGATTTTAGTGTAGAATACCAGTTTCTTTTGCATAAAGAATATATGAAAGCAATACTAAAGATACCAGAAATTGTAGGTGCCAATGTTTGGAATTATGCAGATTTTCAGGTAGAACACCGTAAAGATGCAGTACCACATATTAATAACAAAGGGTTGCTTACCGCAGACAGAAAGAAAAAAGATGCTTACTATTTATACAAAGCATTATTAAATAAAAAGCCTTTTGTTGCTATCGCTTCTAAAGGATGGAAAAATAGAGCAGGTATTGCAGATAGCGAAACAGCACTTGTGGCTACCCAACCATTTACCATTGTAGGTAATTCTAAAGATGTAGAATTATTTGTTAACGGAAAATCTTTAGGAACTAAAACATTCGATTTTTCTACAACAACTTTTGAGGTGCCTTTAAAAAATGGAATTAATTTAATTGAAGTTATTTCTACTCAGAACGGAAAAATTTTAAAAGATTTTGCTTCTATAGAATTTACACTACAGCCTAAAAAATTAAAAAGTACAGAAAATTTGTTTAAAGAAATTGCAATAAATGTAGGTTCTAATTGTTATTTCATTGAAGCAGATAATATGGATTATTTATGGATGCCAGATCAGGCTTATGCAGCAGGAAGTTTTGGTTATGTAGGTGGTGAGTTTTTAAGAAATTTAAGTAAGAAAAAAAATACTATAGGTACAGATGTTAGTGTAAAAGGTACAGATAATGATCCTATTTATCAAACACAATTAATTGGTATTGATGCTTATAAATTTGATGTACCAAACGGAACTTACGAACTATCATTACTTTTAGCAGAGTTAAAAACTAAAGACGACAATATTATGGATGTTAGTGTAAACGGAGAGAATATTTGGTCTAATTTAAACCTTAAGGTTCAGTATGGTGATGATAGAGGTGTTGCAAAACGTTTTTTAGTTACCGTAGAAGATAATAAAGGAATTACTGTAAATTTTAATGCCTCTAAAGGAAAAACAAGATTAAGCGGAATTAAATTAAGAAAAGTAAACTAAATAAACGCAAATGAAAACAATTTTAAGAACACTTAGTATCTTATCAATATGTATTTGTTTCTCATGCAGTAATGCAAATAAAAATGAGAAAACGATAGTAAAAGCAGATACAAATAGCATAAAAAAAACAAATGTTCTTATCATTTTAACCGACCAATTAAGAACTCAAGCCACAGGCTATGGGGGCGACCCAAATATTAAAACACCACACATAGATAAATTAGCCTCTATGAGTGCTAATTTTAAAAATGCCGTTTCTGGTATGCCTGTTTGTACACCTTTTAAAGGATCGTTAATAACAGGACAAAGACCATTAACAAATGGTATGTTTATGAACGATGTGCAATTAAATACCAATGCGGTTTCTATGGGTAAAATATATACCAAGGCTGGTTATAATACAGGTTTTATTGGTAAATGGCATATGGATGGTCATGGTAGGTTACGTTTTATTCCGCCAGGAAATAGACGACAAGGTTTTCAGTTTTGGAAAGCGAATGAATGTACTCACAATTATAACGGTTCTGTTTATTTTGATAATAATGATCCTACTCCAAAGAAATGGGAAGGGTACGATACTTTTTCGCAAACCGATGCTGCTATAGATTTTATGAGTGCTAAAAAAGATGATAACAATCCGTTTTTACTGGTATTATCTTGGGGAACACCACATGCACCGTATCATTCTGCTCCAAAAAAATATAAAGATATGTTTTCGCCAGATAGTTTAGAACTAAGACCAAATATTCCTAAAAGTATGGAAAAGAAAGTGCGTAAAGACTTAGCGGGGTATTACGCGCATGTTACAGCTATTGATGATATGATTGCTAAAATAATGGAGACTCTAAAAAAGAATAATCAATTAGATAATACCATTATTGTTTTTACCTCAGATCATGGAGATCTATTAGGGTCTCACGGAGCGTATAAAAAACAACAACCGTATGATGAATCCATAAGAACGCCTATGTTATTTTATATTCCAGAATCTTTGGGTATAAAAGCAGGTAATAGAAATGCGGTTTTTAATTCAGAAGATATTCTGCCTACATTATTAGGCTTATCAAATATGCCTATTCCAGAAAGTGTTGAAGGAATAAACTATACAGCTTATTTAGAAGGAAAAGACGATACGGTTGGTAAAGAAACCATTATTACTTGTGTACAACCATTTGGGCAATGGAATAGACCAAAACGCCATGGTAAAGAGTATAGAGGTTTAGTTACTCAAAAGTATACGTATGTAAAAGATTTAGAAGGGCCTTGGTTGTTGTTTGATAATGATGCCGACCCTTACCAAATGAATAATTTAGTAAGTAATAAAAAATATACAGATATACAGGCAGATTTAGAAAGCCGTTTGATAAAACGTTTAAAAGCGAATGGAGATGAGTTTTTACCAGGGGCGCATTATCTAGAAAAATGGAATATTAAAGTAAATGAAGAAGGAACCGTACCATACAGACATCTAAATTAGATTAACATAATGAATAAATTTTTTTTAACATTTTTAGTAGCTCTGGTTACATTATCAGGGTTTGCACAAATAACAGTAACAAATCTTCAGTTAGAATATCGTAACAATCCAGAAGGTGTTGATGTTGTAAAACCAAGGTTTTTTTGGAAATTAGAATCCAACCAAGCAGCGCAATACCAAACAGCTTATCAGCTTTTAGTGGCAACATCAAAAGAAAATTTAGATAAAAATATAGGTGATGCGTACGATTCTAAAAAAGTAAAAAGTTCGCAAACTACGCAGGTAGTATACAAAGGTAAAAACTTAACTGCAACCTCTCAGTATTACTGGAAAGTAAAGGTTTGGGATAAAAATAATAAAGCTTCTAATTGGAGTGCTTCTGCTTATTTTTCTACCGGATTATATCAAAAAGAAGATTGGAAAGGAGCGCAATGGATTGCATGGAAAAATCAAGAAGAATGGGTAGAAAAATGGTGGCGTAATAAAGAGATAGAATCTAAAGCATTGCAATTTCAGTTGCCAAGTTACTTTGGGTCTAGTATGACGTTGTGGGAGCGTTATCAATTTCATCATGATAGCCCGTATGATGCAGCTCCTTTGTTACGAAAAGATTTTAAAGTAACTAAAAAAGTAAAAACAGCAAAAGCATACATTAGTGGTATTGGGTATTATGAGTTGTTTATCAACGGAAAAAGAATTGGAAATCAAGTTTTAGATCCGGGATGGACAGATTACAGAAAAACAATTTTATATGCTACTCACGATATTACTAACGAGGTACAAGACGGAGCAAACCTTGCTGGCGTTATGTTGGGGCGTGGTAATTATGGGCAATTAGCTTACGATCATTGGGGATTTTATAAAAAGGATGGTTACATAGGTCAGCCTAAATTAATGTGCCGAATAAGAGTAGAATATGAAGATGGTACCGAAGAAAATGTAATTAGCGATTTAAGCTGGAAAATTACAGGAGGACCCATTATTTATGATGGTCCACACATGGGAGAAATTTACGACGCAACAAAAGAAATTCCGAATTGGAATTTAGCCAACTTTGATGCTTCTAGTTGGGAAACAGTAAAACCATCTCCACATCCAGGAGGTGAGTTGGTGTCGCAAATGTGTCAACCTATTCGTGTTACAGAAACGTTTAAACCTATAGAAATTAAGTCTAAAGGAAACTATGGGCAATGGATTGATACCGGTACAAATAGTTCTGGTTGGATAAAGCTTCGTCTTAAAAACTTAAAAAAAGGACAGCAAGTTTTAATTTTTTATGGAGAACATGAAGACCCAACTTCTAGTGGTCAACCAGGTCGTTGGCAACAAATGGGATACATTGGTAAAGGAGAAAAAGAAGAATTTGCAGAGTGTCGTTTTTCATATAAAGGATATCGTTACGTACAGGTTAAAGGGTATAAAACCAAAATAACTAAAGATGACGTTGATGTAAAAATAGTGCATTCTGATGTGCCAAGAGTTGGGCATTTTGAATCTTCGGATAAAGTAGTTAATGCAGTAGATGATATTTGTAGAAAGTCTTTAATTTTTAATTTACATAGTATTGCTACCGACTGCCCAAACAGAGAAAAAAACGGATGGTTAGGAGATGTAGTTACAGGTATGGAATTTGGTATGGCAAACTATGATTTGGCAGCATTAATGACCAAGTTTACTCGTGATATTTGGGATACTCAAAATGAAGCAGGAGGAATGGCAGCCATTGCACCAGCAAATGATTATAGAACAGGTAGGTCTTCTTTATGGTCTTCGGCAGGTGTGCATGTGCCTTGGTATATGTATACATATTATGGAGATACTAGGTTGTTTGATGAATATTGGCAAAAAATGATGTTGTGGGTAGATTATTCTTGGAAACATAACAATTTGGCAGAAAAAGACGGCATGTTTACAGAAATGTATAACGATTGGGTAACCCCTTATGATAGAACTTATAAAGGAGGAGGTAAACCAGGAGGAAATGAGGTAATAGCTTCTATGAATTTTTATTTAGTTTTAAAACGTTTGGCTATTATGGCAGACAAACTAGATAAGAAAAAAGATAAAAAACGTTTAGAACAACAAGTAAAACGTATCCATGCAGGAATTCAGAAATGGGCTTTTGATGAAGAAAAAGTAGAATACGCAGGGTTAAAACCGTTTAATGAATTTTTACCTGTAGTTAATATTCTTGCGCTTAATTATGGTATTGTTCCAGAAAAATATAAAGCACAACTAGAAAAAAAGGTGGTAGACAATATTGTAAAAGATAAAAATTACCACGTTTGGGGTGGTGTGTTTACAGTACACTCTGCTTACGAGTATTTACCAAAAAATGGTTATGCAGATATGATGCATAAAGTTGTGGTAGATGAAGAATGGCCCTCTTTTGGTTGGTTAATTAAAGAAGGCGCAACTACATTGCCAGAAGGCTATAATTTTGCATCGTCAGACATTCATCATTTTATGGGAGCTGTAGATAATTTCTTTTATCGTCATATGGTTGGTATAAATTTCGATGAAAATAACCCAGGGTTTAAACAAATTATTTTAAAACCAAACTTTATTAAAGCAATGGATTTTGCAAAGGCAAGCTACAATTCTATTCACGGAGAAATTAAAGCTGAATGGAAAAAAACAGCTAATGGTACCTATGAATATTCAGGGACTATTCCTGTAAATTGCGAAGCAGAAGTTGTGCTTCCAAACAAAACTGTACATGTAAAATCGGGTAGTTTTAAGTTTACGGTAGCTATTTAATTAGTCTTACTAAAACAATAACTTTAACATATAATTCCGATAGAACAGGACAGGGAATATTGTTTTGTAATATAGTTTTACTCTTCTTACTTTTTAGCGTGTTTGTGTATAATACATACTACAAATACGCTAAAAAAGTATAGTGTATATTATGTTCTAAACAATTTTAAAATGATAAAAAAGGTACTTTTATTTTCAGTAATATTTTTTTTTACAATTTCTTCGAGTGCACAGATAGAAATCTTTAAGCAAGATTTTAATGAATCTACAGTACGTGCAGACTATACTAGTGATAACCCGAGTTCTAGTCAGTTTACAAAAATTAGCAACAGTTCTTCAGTTTTATCAAGTATAACAAACGGAGCTTTACGTTTTACTAAATCAGGTAGTTCTTCTGCCTATTTTTACAGAAACATCAATAGAGATCTTACACAAGAACCAACTTTAATGAAAATGAAGTTTGATTTTGCTGTTGCAGGTCAAAATGAAGACCATCCAGATGATAGAAGGGCTATGTCTTTTTATTTTGGTCCTAGTTTTGCAAGAGCTGGTACTTCAATAGCAGATGTTCATAGTAGATTTGGGTTAGGGATTAGTGAAACTACAGGAAGTTTTTTTTTACAAGTATTAGATAATGGTAGTGCCAAATCAGTAGATTTTTCTGGCAAACAAACCATTACCTTTATGGTTAATAATAGTGGTAGTACACAAACATATTTAGCACCAGATAATTCTACAGAAAGTATTGCAGATGATACTTGGGAAATTTGGGTAGGTACAACAAAAGTGTTTAATGATATTGCCTCTAGAAATAAAGATTTAAGTTTAGGTAGTTTTAAATTACAATACAATTCTTTTTTACCAAAAGGAATTTTAGATTTTGATAATTTTGAATTTATAGATTTATTAAATCAAGAAATTGTTAAAACACAATCATTAGTACATCCGCACATTTTAGTAAGTAATGCTGATAAACAAAAAATATTAGACAATATTGCTAATTATGATTGGGCTAGTAGTATGTTTAATCAACTAATGGAAAGACAATCTTTGTACGAAGAAATTCATGTTTCCGACCCTAAGTTTATATTAAAATCGATACCAGGTATACCTGGTGATAGAAATACACATAGAACTATTTTAAACAGAGCAGTAGAATGTGGTATTATTTATTATTTAACAGGTAATGAAGGTTATGCGCAATTATCTGCAGATATTTTACATCATTATGTAAAAATGATTAGTGTACAAGATCCTTTAAATTTTAAGTTTTATTCAAGTAGTTTTAATCATTTAATTCAAACTAGAGAGCATTTTCCACGTGTAGGAATTGCTTATGATTTTATTCATTCTTTTATTTCTAAAGAAACCACTACTGTTTTTGATTATGAAACAGAAACACGTATTCCTTTTAATTTTGAAACATCACAAAAAGCCTTTGAGGTAATGGCAGAAAATGTTTTAAAAGTTGGGGCTACAAACTCAAACCATCCTGTTTTAGAATTAACGGGTGCTTTATACAATGTAATGTGTATGGAAGATGATGCTACGAGAGAGCGTTATTTTCAAAGACTTTGGAATGGAGATTCTAATCAAAACGGAATTACATGGATGTTAAACCACTTTACCAAAGAAGAAAGTATGTGGCCAGAAGCTGTAGGGTATAGTAAATTTACACACGCTATTATTCTAAAAGTTATGAATGTTTTAGACAGATATAAACCAGAACTTAAAATAATAGAGAATAATTTAAACCTATTAGACGGTATTTTTATTTTTGATAATTTTTATTATCCAAATGGGTCTACTATAGCCTACGGAGATATAGGTAGAACGTTTACAGGCGATAACCATGTTTATAGAAACGTACTTGCTATGGGAGATCGTTTAGGGTTGGCAGCATATAAAGAAAAAGCTGCGGTTACACTTAAAAAAAGATACAATGATGAAGGTGGTTACAAACCTGTTATAGAAACTCAATCTTTAGAATGGAATAACCCACTGCAATTATTATGGGGTGTAAATATAGATGATGCAGTAGTTAGTACAGGTACACCTTTATATAATACAGTTACTGCAAAATATGCAGGTATGGTTATGCAACGTAATTTTGTAGAGGAAAATAATGTAGATAATGGTTTAATGTATTATACCGGTGGTGGTAGTTATGTGCATGCACATGCTACAGGTTTAGATATGGAACTCTATGGAGCAGGTTATATTATGGGGCCAGATTATGGTAATGATGATTATGGTAGTGATATTCATGAAACTTATGCCGTTTCTCATGCAGCACACAATACAGTTATTGTAAATGGAGCAACTAAAAGAGGTATTTCTAGTTCTGGTACTTGGTTAAATATTGTAGATCCTATTGTTTTAGAAGCAAGTGAGCCAGAGGCATATGCGAATCCAATTTCAGATAACTTTGGGTTTTCTACTCAATTTTTAGAAGATCGTAATAATAATTTAGATCAACAACGTACAAATAGTATTGTTAGAACAAGTGCTACAACTGGTTATTATGTAGATGTATTTAGATCTATTTCTAAAGATGTAAATAACTATCATGATTACCTCTTTCATGGTTTGGGAGATGTAATGCAAATGAAAACCGGAGAAATTGCACTTAATTTAACAGCTACACCAGAAAGATATAATAATGATTTAGGTGATAGTAGAAAACAACCGGGATGGAGATGGTATACAGATGCAAAAACATCTCAATTAACAACCGATGCTATTTCAGCGAGATTCGATTTACAATTTGATAACAAATATTTACACGTAAATGTTCCTGGAGGAATTGATAAGGAGTACTCATCCGCTTTAGCGCCTGCAACTAAATATGTTAGAAATGGATATTCTAATAAAAAGACGCAAATGTTTATGATGCGTAAATATGGTGAAGCATGGAATAAACCCTTTGTAACAATATATGAACCTTCTAGTAGTGCCATAAGTAGTGTTAAGTCTACGGCTAATATTATTAATAATAATAAAGTTGTTGGTGTAAAAGTTATATCTGAAGTTAATGGACAAAAAATAACAGATTTTATTCTAACGAATGATAGCGAAGAAGCAATTCAATTAAGCGATTTAAATATAGCCTTTACAGGTAGATTTGGAATTGTACGTACCATAGAAAAAGAATCAACTACAGATGTTTCATTATATATTGGTAAAGGAAGTCAGCTTACTTTTTTAGATGAAACAATTACTGGTGACGCATCTGGAAAAGCATTTTTAGAATACACATTAGATTATACGTTATCAACCTTAGATTTTAACAATTTAGAGAAACGTGTTACTGTATTTCCTAATCCGTCAGAAGGATTATTTGAGATAGATTTACCTTTAAATGTTAAAAATATAAAATTACAAGTTTATAATATTCAAGGGCAATTAGTAGTTTCTAAAAAACAACCTGTAAACGGAGGTAATGCTAAATTAGATATTAGAAATCAAGCAAAAGGAATCTATTTTGTTAAAGTAAATTTAGAGACTCCTGTTTTTATTAAAGTAATTAAAAAGTAATTTATAAATATATTTTTATATAATAAATTCATCCCCCCATGGTATAGCTTTTGGGGGATTTTTTATATTAAAAGGGATGTTAATTCATAAAGTGAAATAAATTATTTATTTTTAGTAAATTATTTATAAATTATTTTAAATGAAAAACCTGTTTTTTTTATTATCCTTAATACTATTTATACAATGTAAATTACCTGAGAAAGAAAATGATTTAACGGAAGATTTTAAAACGTTAAGTGATGGTTTTGTTTCTCCAGTTAAACAATATCGTCCAGAAACATGGTTTCATATCAACGGAAACAATATTAGTAAAGTAGGCCTTACTAAAGATTTAGAAGCAATAAAATCTGCAGGGTTGCAAGGAATTCAGCTCTTTAATAAAAGCGGAAGACCTTATCCTGAGGTGAATCAAATAAAAATTTTATCTCCCGAATGGGAAGACATGATTCGTCATGCCGCAGAAGAATGTAAACGTCTTGGTTTAAAATTTACAATGCAAAATTGTCCTGGTTGGTCTATGACAGGAGGCCCTTGGGTACCTGTAGAAGAAGCACAGCGCGAAGTGGTTGAATCTGTGTATCATGTATCCGGTGGGGAAAAATATAATGAAATTCTAAAATTAGATTCATTATATAAAACATCAGATTATAATTATAAAGATATTCAAGTTTTAGCTTTTCCTACTCCAGAGGGAGATGATTTAACCCCTATTAATCCATCAGAAGTTGAAAGTAATAATCAAGTTATTCCTTGGGTAGATATTTTTAACCCCAACTCAAAACTTATAGTTACTCGTAAAAGTACTCAATTAGATAAACCTTTAAAAGAGTATAGAGCTCAGGGAATTTCTAAAATAAACAATGAGGATACTTGGGTTAAAACTAAGTTTGATACAGTGGTAACACTGCGTTCTATTATTTTTCCGCAATCTAGACATATGATTATGGGAACAGAATATCCTAAGATAGATGTTGCTGTTAAAGTTGAAGCCTTAATTAATGATGAATTTAGAGAAATAAAAACTGTTAACGTACCCGATGCGAATTGGAATGATAGAAGAAAGCACTTAACCTTAGCAATTCCAGAAACGACCGCTAAGGTGTTTAAATTTACTTTTAAAGGAAATCATACTATTGCTCCAGAAACTATACGTTTAAGCGCTAAACCTAAAAATCATAATTTTGAAGCCAAAGCAGCAAAAGTATTAAGACGTCTAGAAAAAGATGTACACTATAAATATGCAGAAAATACTATTGTAAAAAGGAATTCTATTATTAATCTAACTGATAAAATGACTTCTGATGGAAAACTAACTTGGAGTATTCCAAAAGGAAATTGGACGGTAGTTCGTTTTGGTCATATCAATATGCGATTAACCAATAAACCTGCAGTTCCAGAAGCAACGGGTTGGGAGTCTAGCAAATTAGATAAAAAAGCCATAGAAAATCATCTTAAAAAAGGGATGATAGGAAATTTAATTAAAGATGGAGGTCCAATAGGAAACGGAAAATTACAAGGCTTATTAATAGATAGTTGGGAGAGTCATGTACCTACTTGGACCATGAATTCCGATGATATGTTTAAGGAATTTAAACACAGACGAGGTTATGATTTGGTAAAATATCTGCCCGCAACTATGGGGTATATTGTAGATAGCCCAGAAGTAACAACTAAATTTTTACGAGATCTACGCCAAACAATGGATGATTTATTTATCGAAAATTTCTTTGAACATTTTGCAACTATCGCTCACGAAATGGGAGCAGAGGTATATACCGAAGGTGCTGGAGGAGAAGTTTTACCTATAGACCCTATGCGTTATTATGGAGTAAGTGATATTCCAATGACAGAGTTTTGGTACCCTAAAGCACCGTCTAATCAAAACGAATTTGCCAAACCTATTCTCTCAGCAGCTTCAGCTACGCACTTATACAATAAGCCTGTTTTAGCAGCAGAAGCTTGTACGCAAGTTGGGGTAAAATGGAACGAACACCCATTTAGCGTAAAGTATTTAATAGATTATAATTTTACAAAAGGAGTAAACCATTTGGTTTTTCATACATTTTCTCATACACCTCAAACCAACGTATATCCCGGGTCTAGTTTTGGAGGTAATATAGGGTTTCCTTTTGTTAGAGCACAAACTTGGTGGAAATACATGCCAGATTGGATTGATTATTTAACTCGTAATCAATATGTATTACAGCAAGGAGAATTTGCAGCTGATGTACTTTGGTATTATGGCGATCATTTTGAGCGTCCTCCTTTTGATTTAAATGATTTTCCAAAAGGCTATAAATATGATTATTTAAATGAAGAAATATTACAGCAAAAATTAACTGTTAAAAACGAGAAAATTAATGTTAAAGATGCTGGAGATTATCGTGTTATTCTTTTAAGGGATTCTAAAAATATGCTATTGTCTACAGCCAAGAAACTAAAAGAGTTAGTATTAAATGGAGCTGTAATTGTGGGAGATAAACCTACTGATTCCCCTAGTTTAATGGATGATGAAAATGATGTACAAACACTATTAGCAATTTCTAATGAATTATGGGGAAATGCTAAAAGTGGAGTAAAAAAAGTAGGGAAAGGAAAAGTATATTGGGGTATATCTATAGAAGAAGTTTTAAAAAGTGAAGCTATTATACCAGATGTAATAGTTCCACAAAATGCAGATGTACAATGGATTCATCGTAAAACCGATGCTGCTGATATTTATTTTGTATCTACTAAGAGTGAAAAACCTACAGATGTATCAATAAGCCTTAGAGTTAAAAATGCTTATCCTCAATTTTGGGATGCTTTTACAGGAAAACAATATGATGCAGCTGTTTGGAACAAAACAAAAGATAGAATTAATGTAGCTGTATCTTTTGATGCTAGCGGAAGTGCAATTGTTGTTTTTCCTAAAGGAAATAAAACACCGTATGCAACAAAAGTGGAATTTGAAGGAGAACCGGTATTAAGTTCAGAAATTGGTTGGTATAGAATTCATGAAAATGATGATTTAGTTTGTGTTAAAATAGAAAACAAAAAGATACAAGCATCTACATCTGGAGTTTATAAAGTTTATAATACAGAAGGAGTCTCATCAACAAAAGTTGATGTAAAAGAAATTTCTATTCAGAATAATTGGAAGGTAGCTTTTGAACCAGGATGGGATACTCCAGAGTCGGTTAAGGTTTCTCAATTAAAATCACTTACAGAGTTTGATAACAAAGCCATACAACACTATTCAGGAACAGTTAGTTATACTAAAGAAATAGAAATTGATGATCTTGAAAAAAATAGGATTTTAGATTTAGGGCACGTAGCCAATATAGCTGAATTGTGGTGCAACGGCAAAAAAGTGGGTACACGTTGGGCTCCTCCATATAAATTTGAGGTAGGTAATGTACTTAAAAAAGGAAAAAATAAAATTGAAATAAAAGTAACCAACACGTGGCGAAATCAATTAATTTATGATAATACGCGTGCTAAGGGAGTAAAGAAAACATGGACAACGAGTCCTCCTAAAAAAGAAGAAACTGAATTAGATGTTTCTGGCTTGGTAGGACCTGTTAAATATATAGAGTTTTCTTATTAAAATTGTAAAAAAATAAACTTTTTTAAAAAAAAGAGAGAGTTAATTATTTGATGCATAGTGCTTAATGTTTAAAGGTGATTAGTTTTATTTAAAAATTAACACAGGGCAAAACAGGACAAGAATTATAATGTTGAGGTTTAGCTTTGTGTATATCCAAAATATGTATTTGGAAATTTTAAACTTTTAACTAAAATATTACATTATGCAAAAAATTACATTTAAAAACATTGTCTTTTTATTGACTTGCTTTGTTGCTTTTCAAGTATCTGCTCAAGAAAGTTTTCCTGGAGAAGGTAATTATAGAATACAACTTTTAACGGAAGGTTTGTATCCTACAATTCCTAGTACTTATAATACAAATAAAGATGGCAATAACCCAGATAGTATTCCTTTAGAAGAATTGGCAGATACAGATAATTCTCAAATATTTACTTTTAAAGAAGCAGGAGGCTTCTTTTCATTTGCAGGAGAAGCGTATAGAACGTACACCATTGCAAGTGCTCAATTATCTCCTGTAACCTATTTGCACCTAAGAAATGCAGAATATACAGGTTCTGGAAGTAGAATGACTTTGCGTGAGCTTGATGATCCACAGATGCCAAAGGTAGAACACAGAACTTTTATAATAATACCAAGAGCATTACCAGATGAAGAAGGAGGAGATAGTTATTTTCAAATTAGATCTATTGTTACTCCAGATGATGATAGTTCAGGAGAAACAACGGGTTATAATAACAATAATGTATATATGGTATCTACAAATGGACGTGATTTTGTAAACCATGCAGGTCCTTTTAGTGGTACTTCTAGATGGTTATTAGAACCAGCTACAGTAGTATTAAGTACTAAAACTGTAGGTTTTGAAACGGTTTCTATTTCAAACCCTGTTAAAAACCAATTAACAATTAAAGGTTTAAATGCTGATGTTAAAAATATTAGTGTTTATAATTTACTAGGTAATCAAGTTGTAACAAGCAAAGTGAATGGAAAATCTTTAGTAGAGATAAATTTAAACACACTTGCAAGCGGTGTTTATATTGTTAAGTTAAGTGGTGACAATGCTACTTTTAGTAAAAAAATAATTAAGGAGTAACTTTCATATAATTTATTTAAAAAAAGCGCTATCATGTTAAATTGATAGTGTTTTTTTATGATTTTTTTTAAAGTTTAGTTCACTTTTTCTAGTATCAATAATTAATACTATTAGTTTTTAGGGTGTTTTTTTGTTGTTTGTAAGATGTTATTGATATAAAAAAGAAGCTGTTTTTTTGTTTTTATTATTTTTTTCTTTTGATTAAAGCACTAGATTATGGGTTACCGTAGTCTTTTTTTGTTTGAAACCAATAAATTTGAAAAACAATTTTAAAGATTTTCCTTTGGATATAATTTATAATGTTAATAATACTATAAAATAGAGAAATGAATAAAAATTATTTCTTATTTAAATAACTTTAATGCAACTTCATTTAATATAATTGGTTTTTTAAAAATAGTGTTGGGGGGCAGTATTTACAATAGCCACATTATTTTATTTGAGGTTGTTTCTTTCTTAAAAGAATTCTTACCAACTTTTTAATGAAGGTTAGATTCGTGTTTTAATTTCTATTCCTTCATTTTTTGCTTTTTTAAAGGGAAAATAATTTCAATTTTTAAAAAGAAATGTACTTATTAAAGTACTTTTATTAGGAAATAAATTAGTCTACAAAATAAAGCATAAAACTGCATTGCCAATTAACAAATTGTAGATAAATATGAAACATATTTTTTAACTAAGAATGGTTATCGAGTTTAATAACTCGATATTAAAAAGGGAATCTAGTTTAATTCTAGAACTGTCCCGCAGCTGTACGCTCTAAAGTTGAAACCCGAATAGTCACTTTTCGAAAGAATGGGAAGACCGGGTGGATGGAGTAAGTCAGAAGATCTGCCATTTTTTTATAATTCATTAAAGCTTTCGAGGATTGAAACTGAATTAGAGAACTGTTTATCTGGTACTTTTTTATAAAAGGTAGGTGTATAAGTAACGCTTCTCTTATTCTATCATCGTACGCTAAAAAAATAAGTATGAGGACTTCTTTTTTACATTTTTTCTGGGACATTTTTCTAATTATAGGATTTTAGAATTCTTGTTCTCTGTATGCTCAAAAAAGAGATTCTACAAAAATAGTTCAACTAAAGGAAAACTTTTTAGTTGGTAATGATATGGGTATCTATGGTTCTAAGTTATATGTTGTTGTAAATGCCTCTAATAAAGTAGAGGTCTTAGATGTAAAAAACCAAAAAAAATTAAGCAAATAAATGTTGATAATTGTAGGTACATTAAGTTTTATAAAGGAAAAGCATATTTGAGTACGTATTTAACGTGAGTTCGAGCTAATCAATCGCAATATTCGGTAACATATTCGGGATTTTTATAGAAGGTTTTTTAGGTAAAAAAGAATATGCAATTAATCCAGAGATCATATTTGTTATGAAATTATCAAAAGATCTATGTCTAGAATGTTCAATTTGGCAAGTGTTTTTTAGTACATCATTTACTGTTTCGATGATTGCTCTTTTTCTTAGGATAACTTTATCCATATAGTCCATTGCTTTCTTTTTCATGTTTTTTCGAACTTTAGTTATTAAATGAATTCCGTCTACAAAAAGTCTTTCAAATAAATCTTTCCCAATATATCCTTTGTCTCCAAAAATTTTTCCAAATAATTTGTCGTGAAACTTCTTTTGTTTGAGAGGGAATCTGTCATCTACATTGGCTGGAGTGAACATAAAATCAATAATTTCTCCTTTGTCATTGCAGACAATATGTAGTTTAAACCAAAATACCACCCCATAGTTCCATAGCTTTTTTTGGCAATATCTTTAAATACTTTATGTTGTTTTTCTCTTTTATAGTGACATACTTTTAAAGGAGTAGAATCAATAAAAGAGATACCTGTGCAATCGCCTAAACAATACATTTTCATAAAAACGGCTAAAGGTTGTGTAACCTTTTTTTGAAGTTCTACAAATCTATTATAAGAAACACAATCTGGAAACAGATCTTGTCTGTATTTACAAATATGGTTTAAGTAAAAGTGTTTAAGGTTTCGGTAAGACTTTAGGTGAAATATAACAAGTATGGTCATCACTTCACTATCAGACATTTTGAACTTTCTATTACGTTTTTTAGTTGTTGAACCATCAGAAATGCTGTTTTTATTAAGAATTAAGTTAAATTCTTTCATAAAATCATCTAAAGAACAGAAAATTTCTATAATTTTACTATCAGAAATCATAAGCAGGATATTTATTAATATATTAGAATTCAGTACTTTAATATACTAAATATTCTGCTTTTTTTATAGGTTTAATTAAAATTTCTTACATCGAACTCACGTTATTTAGGTGTTGTTGGAGATCTGGATGCTGCAAACAGAAAAATTATAGAAATTGATATTACAAGTCTTAATGTTACACGTTCTGTAAATGTAGGTAGACAACCAGAAGAATTAGTTGTTTATAATGATAAAATATATGTTGCCAATTCAGGAGGATATAGTTCGTCAGATTATGAATCTACTGTTTCTGTAATATTCTTATCTATATCATAAAATATAAAAACCTCTTCTTAATAATTAAGAAGAGGTTTTTTTGTTTGTTATTGTTTTCTAAATTAGAAAACAGAATATGATTATCTGTATCTGTTTAGTTCTCTAATATTAACGTCAAAATCATAAGAAAGAGAGAATTCGTGAATACCTCCGGTATTTAAAAGCTTTTTGTTGCTAAAATCATAAGAATATCCAAAACGAAAACCTTGCATTGTAATACCTATAAAAGTGGTAAGAGAACTTATTGTGGTTGCGTTGTCTCCAATTTTTAAAGGAGAAGTAGATGCTGTCATTCCAAAAGAAAACTGATCGTCAAAAACGTATTGTCCTCCAATATCAAATCTATTAAAGTCTCCTTGCATCATAAAGTTAGACAAAAGATAGACTTTACTTTTTTTAGCAAACCATGTTTCATAATTTTCTAAAAAAGGTAAATAATATTTTGTGTGCACAGACCAAAATACATCTAAAGCTTCATTACCGTTTTCTGTTAAAGAAATATTGGGTTTGTTTAAATGTTTTACGGTTAATCCAATCCAAGAATCATCATTGTTAAATAAAATAGAAGAGCTAAAATCGAAGAAATTTCTTTGTTCGTTTAATAAAGCAGGATCAAAACTTGATGTATTTATTACGCTGCTGCCATTTAAATTAATTTGATCTTCTAACAATAGATTTTGAAATCCGTAATTTTTCATTCCGAAACCAGCAGAAATACTAGGCCTAAAATACCAGGTATTGTTAATTTGAAATGCCATAGCATAATTTAAATTAATCTGATTAAAAGTGTAAGAAGAGGCACTTTCCGTTTGGTTTAAGAAACTAACACCAATCCCTGTACCAAAGCTTTCGAACCAAGTGTCTGCAAAGGCATAATTAGAATTTGTTTTAAAAGAGGAGTTTCTCCATTGAGACCTAAATACAGCACCAACTTTGGTACTTCTAATATTACCTGTAAATGAAGAATTTATGGTTTCTGGAACCAGGTATCCTTGAGAGAATATAACGTCTTGTGCATAATTTTGTGCACTTGCTATAACAAAAAGTAGTAGTATAATTTTCTTCATCTTATTTTATAAGTGTTATAGGTGTAGATGTTGTTATTGCTTTATTGTAAAAAGTAAGTGCTTTTACAACCATTATGTAATTTCCGTTTTCAGAAGGAACTCCTTTTATTGTTCCGTCCCATCCTTTTAATTCTAAGTCGATGTCTTTTTCTGTATAAATAGCAATTCCCCAAGTATTATAAATAGTCATTTCTATTTCTGATAAACCTCTAAAAGAAGGTCTTATTGTTTCATTATAACCATCGTTATTAGGGGTAAATGCAGTTGGGCTAATTAAAAGATAGCCTGTTGTAATATTTAAGTCGTACTCTTTAGTTATTGCACATCCAGTACCATATATTATTTTTAAGGTTACTTTAAAAGTACCTACTTTATCATACGTGTAACTAGGAGCCTCTTCATCTCTAACAATTGGACTTCCATCTCCAAAATCCCAAGTGATGCTAGAATATGTACTTGTAGAAAGGCTTACATATTGAAACTGTATTGGGTCTTGTATAGAAAGTAAGTTATAGGTTTCTAATGTAGATGAATTATAGTTAAAATCTGTCTCATCAATTTTGGGTAGATTAACTGTAATGGTTTCACTTTTAGTACATCCATTAGCATCTGTAATTTTTAATGTATACGTTCCGCTTTCTGTGGTTGTAAAATTAGTATCTGTTGTTCCGTCAGACCATTCATAAGTATATGGAGAAATACCACCAGTTATTTTTGCTATTGTTGTATGGCTAACGGTTGCTAAACCACAGTCTGTAATTACGGTTTCTTCAAGGTCTAAGTCTAGAGGTTCTTGTCTAAAAATATTAAATTGTTTTATTATGGTACATCCGTTAGTATCTGTAATTTCTACAGAATAATCTCCCGCAGGTAGGTTTGCTAAATTAGGAGTTATTTCTCCAGTATCCCATAGATAAGTATAAGGAGATTGACCTCCAAAAACAGATAAAGCAATACTACCATTACCAACAATATTACAATCTGTGTCATCTGTTAGTGTTTCAGAAACAGTAATTTCTGATGGGTTCGTTATAATAAAAGTTTCTTCTATCGGACAGCCTCCTGCAACTGTATCTTCAATATTAACAGTATATGTGCCAGGAGAAAGCCCTGTTCTATTAACACCTGCTCCGGCATCATCATTCCATAATACAGTAACGTTTGTAGTATCTCCAGTTAAATTTAAAGATATAGTAGCATTATTTGCGTCAATACAGGTAATTGGTGTTACATCTGGTGCTATGGCAAAATTAGTCTGTGTAATTTCTATAGAAACTATTTTCTCACAATTATTAGCATCTGTAATTGTAGCAACATAGGTGTCTGCCGGCAAGTTGGTTAATGAGAAACCGTTAGCTAAATTACTCCAAGATATTTTATATGGAGTAATACCACCAGTTACGGTTAAATCAATGGTTCCAAAATTAGATCCAATACAAGGATCAATATTTGTTTTTGCTACTGTTACTTCTATTTCTGAAGATAGTTCTTCTATAACAATAGATTGATTTCTAGAACAACCTAACTTATCTGTAACAATTACGTTATAGGTTCCGGAAGTTAATGTAGTTTGATCTTCTACACTTGTATTTAATCCGCTTCCATCGGTAGTTGTCCAGCTGTAAGTATAAGGCAGTGAACCTCCAGAAACGTCAATATCTATGCTACCAGTAGTATCTCCAAAACACGAAATATCTTGTTTAGAAGCTAATGTAATTACTGGTGTTTCATTAACAGTAACACTTGCTACTTCAGAGGTAATGTCAGAAGAACATCCACCAGGTGGAAAAGTGATTTTTACATAATAGTAGATAGTTCCGGGAACATCAACTGATGGAGTATAAGTGTCCTTCGTTGAAACTGAAGTTCCTCCAATAGCTGAATTTACTGTATTAGAAAACCATTCTAAGGTTCCTGTTCCGTTATCGTAAACAACCTCTAAAGCAGTTGCTCCTTCACCCAAACAAAGAGTATAAGAATCTGGTTGGTCTGTTATTATTGGTGTAGGATTTATTATTAATTTTGATGTATCACTGGTAATACTACAACCAGATTCTGGTTGAGAAACCACCACATAATAATAAAAAGTACCATCATCTGTAGTTGTTGGAGTGTGTGTTGCAAAAGTTGCACCTGCAATTGCTGTTCCGGTAGTGTTGTTATCATCTTCATTTTTGTACCATTGATAGTTTTTATCAGAACTTGTTTCGCTAGTAGTAGTAACTGTTAATGGAGTTAATGTTGTAGCACCTTGACATACTTCTTGGCTAACAATTGGTTGTGTGATAATAATTGGGTCTGGTATTACGGTAACTTTAAATGGTTCACTTACATTAGAAGAACATCCGTTTCCGTTTAAAGAAATTTCTACATAAAAATAGAAATCTCCGTTAGTAGTAAATGCATCAGGGGTATATGTGTTATCTGTAGTTACTGCAACTTCGGTTCCTCCAGTATTTGTATTACTCGTATTAGAAAACCATTTGTAAGAAGGAGTTCCTGTTCCGTTTGTATAAGTGATTTCTAATGGAGTTGTTCCTCCGATACAGATTGTTTGTGGCAGAGATACGGAATCTACTATTAATTGAGGTACAACAACAACTTTTGCTACGTTTGATGTAATTTTAGCACAAACCCCAGTAGGGAAAGTAACCTCTACATAATAGTGGGTTGTACCTGCAGCGTTAGTTGGAGGTACAAAGGTAGGGTCTGTGCCTACTGGAGTTCCTCCGATAGCTGAGTTTGATGTATTAGAAAACCATTGATAAGTTGGAGTTCCTGTTCCGTTTTTATGCTCAACCTCTAGTAGTGTAGCTGTTCCGTCTAAACAGATTTCAGAAGAAGCTGGTTGACTAGTAAATACGGGTGCAGGGTTTACTGTAATTACAAATTCTACAGGTTCACCATCGCAAATATCCGATCTAGGAGTTACAGTATAAGTAACAAAACCTATAATATCACTTCCGTTACTTAATCTTTCTACAGGAATTACATCTGTATCTCCACTAGCTGTAAAACCAGTAATATCTGTACTACTTGCTGTTGCTGTCCAAGAAAAAGTAGTACCTGTAATATTAGCTGTTAAATTAATTTCAGCAATACTTTCAGTAGAACAAATTTCTTGGGTTAAGTCTGTATTTGTAATAACGGGTTTATCTAAAATTTCTATTTTTTTGGTAATTGTAACAGGATTACAAGTTCCTTGCACTGTTAATGAAACAGTGTAGGTGCCTGGTGTAGTAAACGTGTGTGATTCAGTTGTTTTTGATGTTTCTATTACTTCTGGTGTTCCATCACCAAAATTCCAAGTAAATTTAGCTTCATCTTTACAGTCAAGGTTGTCAAGAATTGTAGAAATATTTTTAAAAGAAATAGATTCGTTAATACAGCCACGGTCTATTGTTTCAAAATCGGGTATAGAAGCTTGTATTATAAATATATTATCAATAGTCCAACTTCTTTCATAGCATGCATTTTTAACCGTTAATTTAGCGGTGTATTTTCCATCTGCTGTAGGGCAACTCCCTTTTGTGTAGTTGTATATTACAGGGAAATCTTTTAGACCTGTAGGGTCTATTGATTTTAGTTGTGCATGTGTAAATGTTTTTTCTTCACCATCTCCAAAATCTACAGTATATTCTGTATCATCAGAGTTTTCTCCCCAATTTAAAATTGCAAAATTATATTCAGGTGCACATTGTGTTCCTTTAATAGCAGGAAGACTAAACCCCCCCACAAGGTTAGAGGAATTACTTACTGTGTATATTTTTTCGTTTTTACAGCCATTATTACCTTCTGCTGTTATTTTCATTAAATAAGAACCTACAGATGTGTATGTATGGGATATAGGAAAAGTTGCATTTGAAATACCACTAGTACCGTCACCCCAATCTATAGAAATATTATTAACACAACTAAGTGCGGTAATATCAGAAATATTTTTAACTTGAATAGGGTAATCTGCACTTGTAGATGAGGTGTTGTCACACTTATTAAAACCTTTTCCATCTACATCACCAAATTCTACATCTGGTTTTTCTAGTACAGAAATTGTTTGTAAAACAAGGTCAGAAGTTCCTGTGTCATCGGTAACCGTTAAGGTTACGTCAAAATCTATAGAAGAACAACCAAGCGCTTCAAAAATATGGATAGGGTTTTCTTCATCAGAAGTAATACCATCACCAAAATCCCAACTATACGTTAGGTCTCCTGTTGCTCCAGATACATCGCTTGTAAATTGTATTTCTTCACCAGAACAAGCATTATTATTATTTGTAAACGTAAAACTAACTGTTGGTGCTACTATTGGTTTAATAGTGTTTTTAGTACTGCCAGAAACACTTATAGGTACGTTTGCTAAAAAGTCAACTAGTTTAGTATTGCTTAAATCTGCATAGGTATTTAATAGTACTCCACAAATCAATAAAAAAGAAATGTAGTAAATTTTCCTTTTGTGATTAAAGGACAATGGTTTTTTAATTTTCATGCTTGTTTGGTTAAATTTACACATTAAAATCTATAAAATTCGATAAAAAAAATAGATAAAATCTATTCTAAAGGAGGGATTGCAATTCTTTTTCTTAAAAAGTTCAAATATAGTAAAATCTATGAATTAACCTTTTTTTAAGAGTAGCTTTTGTGTGTTTTATTTTTAAATGATTAAATAATTGTTTTTTAGGTGTTTATGGTGATTTTGCTACTTGCTTAAATGGTGCTTTACAAAGTAATTTTTATTTGTTTATGATATAGGCTTTATAAATTGAATAAATGAGAAATAATTTGTTGCAAAATGTTCTGGTTTTTATTGATACTAATGGTTGTGAAGTTACTTTTTTAGGATAAGCTTTTTGAGTTTCTATATTTATTAAATTGTTAAACCATTATTATTAAATAGACATATAATAACATGATGTTTTTTAATAAATAATATATATAAGTGAAAAAATAGAGATAAAAATCCACAGACTTAAAGCCAATAGAATGGGGTTTAAGTCTGTTGTTTTTAAATCTTTTGTAGAAATTGTTGCTCCCACTAGAAATAAGGTTACTACTAATATTCTTTTAGAATAAAATACAATTTCATTAGTTACGGTAGTAGGAATTATATGATAGCTGTTTATAAAAATAGCGAGTACAAAAAGTAAAATAAAATACGGAATTTTAATTTTATCACCTTTTGTTTTAAACAAAAACATTGATAAAATAGATAATGGAATAATCCAAAGTGTTCTAGATAGTTTTACGGTGGTTGCAATCTTTAAAGCTTCATCACCATAACTTAAAGCAGCACCAACAACAGAACTAGTATCGTGTATGGCTATTGCACACCATAAACCAAATTGTTCTTGACTTAAATGTAAAAAATGACCTATTGCAGGAAAAACAAACAATGCGATAGAGTTTAATAAGAAAATAATACCTAAAGCAACACTTATTGGCTTACTGTCTGCTTTTATTACTGGAGCAATAGCAGCAATGGCACTCCCTCCGCAAATAGAAGTTCCAGAAGTAATTAAATGCCCTAGTTTTTTATCAATTTTAAATAATTTAGTTAATAACAGCCCTAAACTTACTGTTAAGATAATTGATAGAAAAGTAAGGCAAAAGGCTTGTTTGCTTGTTGTTAATGTTTCTTTAATTAGCATTCCAAAGCCCAAACCTATAACCGCTAATTTTAAAAGGAGGTGAATTGCTTTATAACTTTTTGTTTTAAAAGGGTTTTTAAAAATGATAGCAAATACAAAACCGAGTAATAAAGCTGTAGGACTATTTATTGATCCAAAGAAAGTGATTATAATAATTAAGAGGAAGATTATTTTAGATACTTTAGTTTTCATGTCGATATGATTTATCGAGACAAAATTAGTGACTAAGAATAACTATTAAGCAAATTAAATTATTGTTTGATATAACTAAAAGTTATGGTTGTTTAATGTGTAATTCTCAAAGTAGTTCATTAAATTAGATTGATATCCTGTTCTAGAGACAAAATAAAACCATCGTTCTATAGTTAAATCCTTTACATCAATGATTTTAAGCTTGTTATTCATTAAATCATCTGAGATAGCATGAATAGAGATGAAGGCAAAATTGTCTGAATTTAAAAGATAGTTTTTAATAGCTTCTGTGCTATTTAAAGTTACAACGGTATTTAGTCTTTTAACTTGGTATTTGTCTAAATGCTCAAATACAATTTCTCTTGTTCCAGAGCCCATTTCTCGCATAATAAATGGTACTTCTTGCAGTGTTTCTATGGTAATAATTCCTTTTTTATATGTGTTGTTTTTAGCATTGGTAACCAAAACAATTTCATCTTTCATAAACTTGCTAAATTGTAATTTACGATTGGTGTTTTTACCTTCTATAATTCCGAAATTTAGTTTTTGGTTTAAGATGAGTTCTTCAACATCGTCTGAATTTCTCGCCGTAATTTCAAATTTTGTTTTTGGATATTGTACTCTAAATTTTGAAATTATTTTTGGCATTATATAATTTGCCAATGTGGTACTAACTCCAAATTTTATTAAATCGGGATAGGTTTCATTTTTATGCAAAAATTGATTTTCCATTTCTGCATAAATTTCTAAAATTTTATTGGTATAAATTAAAAAAGCTTTTCCTTCATTTGTTAATTCTATGGAGTTTCTTTTTCTTATAAAAAAGGTGGTTTTGTAGGTTTCTTCTAAATTTCGTACAGATTTAGAAATGGCAGGCTGAGAGATAAATAATTGTTCTGCAGCTTTTGTAAAACTTAAATAGTTTGCAACCGTTTTAAAAATAAGGAGTTTTGTTTTCATTACACGTTTATGGCTAAAATATAATCAACAATTAAATTAATATAAAATTAATGGATTTTTTTATAACCTAAAGATACGTGTAATCTTATTCTTTTAGAAGACTGTTTGTAGAATTTATAGTAATAAAAAACTCGATACTAAAAGTATCGAGTTTTTAAAAAATTATTAAAATCCGTTTCCAGGATTTTCTGGAGCTGATGAAGCTTGCGCTTTTTGAGGGCTTAAGATCATATAGGTACCTAAAGCTGTTAAAGCAGCGTATTTACCATATTTTCCTATTTCTTTTAAAGCATCCTTTCTGTCTATTTTTTTATTGTCTTTAATATTCATGACGATTATTAATATTATTAATTTATAATTATTTTTTTAGAAACTGATTTTCCTTCAGAAGTAACCTTTACAAGGTAAACACCTTTAGAAAAACCGTTTAAATCTACTGGACTAAATTTGTTTGAAGTTTGGTTTTGATTAAAAACACGTTTACCGTTGATGTCAAATAAATCAATTTTTAGGCTACCAGTTGTTCCGTTAATTTGTAAAGAATTATTGTTATTATAAATCTGAATTTTAGTTGCATCAATATCAACAACATCTAATACTTGTTTAGAAAAATGAACATAAAAACGTCCAAAACCACTAGCATCACTAGTTAATGTTAATGTGTAGTTTTCTGTTTCGCTTAATTGATAAGAACTACCTGTTTCTTTATCTTCTAAAAAGATTTTAATACCTTCTGGTAAGTTACTTGCTAAAGCAGAAAACATAATTTTATCATTAGCTTTTCCAGTAAGGTTTAAAGGAACTATTTGATTTTCGTAATCGTTATTAGGTATAGACTGTATTGTGTAATCTTTATCGCTAGAGTTGTCTAATAACTTAGTTGTTAAATCAAATGCAGACGAGTTGAAATTTACAATATCTTTTCCTGCATCAAACCCTATAGTTGCATCTTTAGAAAAGATAACATTGGTGTTTACTTTTATTTCTCCTTTTGTAATAAATAATTTTATAAAAGGTGTTGTTTCTGCTGTTTTACTAAAAGTATGACTGCCTGTTAAAGATGTTTTAGTGCCTAAATATGCATTGTTAAAAGCAACCATTTCGTCAGTTCCTGAAGGTTTCATTTTTATAAAAAATCCTTGTCCTGGTGTTAGTACTTTTATATCTGCAGAAGCATCATTTGTAAAAGCAACATATTTTTCTTGGCTGCTTTCCCAAACATATACAGCAGGTGCATCAATGGCAAGTTTTGCTGTATTTTCTAAAACAAAATCTCCAGAAGTACCTTTATTAGCTGGGTAATATGCTGTGTAAGGATTACCAACTGCCACCCATTTATCATGCGTAGCATTTATGTTTAAAGAACCTGTTTGTATAGTACCTGTAAAGCTTACTTGTCCTGTAGTTGTATTAGTACTTCTAGATACTGAATATCCAATACCTTTTTCAAATTGAACTCCATTACCAACATTTACATCAAAATACTCCCATTTCTCGCCTGCATTATTGGCATCATTATATTTAGCAATTGCATATCTATTTGGATCTGTACCAGTATCTGTATTCTTTCTGATATCATTACCTGCGTTTTCAGCAAAATCTTTAACCGTTTGACCTGAAACAGGAGGCGTAATAAGATTCCATTTGTTATCGATTAAACCACCTCTAACATAGGTTATGTTACCTGTGCTATTTCCTTTTACAATTAATACACCACTATCAGCTGCATCAGAATAGATGTTTACAGCGCTATTTGCAGAATTTGAATCAAAATTATTTTCAATTGTTAAATCGGCATTTTTTTCAATATATAAAAAGCCACTATCTGCAATTTCTATAGATTTTGCAACTGCTCCATTAGAATCTAAAGTTACCTCTTCGGCCGCTTTTATAAAAACATCGTCTGTAGTTGTAGGTAAAGTTTTACCTTCCCAACTAGAAACATCTGACCAATATACGTTTGCAGGATCAGTATTGTCAAAATATTTTTGGTCATTATATACCCACATTCCTCTACCAAAAGTACCTACATAAATGTTTCCGTTATTTGGACTTATCTTAATATCACTGATTCTTACATTTGGCAAATCTGTACCTAGTTTAGACCAATTAGTAGTAGAGTTGTCAGTAAAATAAACACCTATTTCTGTAGCTAAATAAATAGTTTCATTATTTTTATTAGGGTCTAAAATAACTTTAAACATAATGATATTAGGTAAGTTACCGCTAATATTTGACCAAGTATTTCCGTTATTTGTACTTTTATACACCTTGTTTCCTGCACTGTAACTTTTTACTGTTGCATATACTGTGTTTGTATTAGGTACGGCATATACACTATTAATCTTAACACCACTAGGGCTTGCTATGGTAGACCAAGTTGCTCCGTCATTTACACTTCTTTTAAGTGTAGAAACTTCTGCAACTTCTCCAATTGCAAATATTCTAACAGCAGCATTATTAAGAGAAACGTCTAAAAATTCTGTTTTTGTTAATCCCGAGTTAAGCGCTGTAAAAGTATCAGAGTCTGATGGATTATATTCAAGGTCAACATTACCTCCTTTATCTGTAGTTCTTTTTACATCTCCATGACCTACATATATGATGTTAGCGTTTGTTGGATGCGTAGCTATAGGAGAAATAAATGATGCATTTGCTTCGTCTGATCTAAGAATTTTAATAGCAGAATCATACCCATCTGCATACCCATTATCGGTTCTATTTAATTGTCCATTTGTTCCCCCTAGGTATCTTATATTCGGGTTTGAAATATCTATAGCTGTTGCTGTTCCATCTCCTGCAACTGCGGCAACCCATTTTTGTGTTCCGCCTTGTAAAACTTTAGAAAAACCATCATTATCTTGGTTTGCCATCATATAATCATCGCCATTTAAACCATGAGTAATTGCAATATTATAAGATTGTGTTATAATTAATCCGCTAGAAATATCAGGGAAATCTGCATCTGAAGCTGGTGAAAAAGACCCCATTCTAAGTCCTGCATCATTTCCATTAATAATATGAGTATCATCTGTAAATAATAAAAAGTGATGATCTGCATGCACGTGAATTTGACCAGCAGGTAGTGGATTAGAATATGCATTTAAAATAGGAGTAAAAGTATCTCCATTATCTGTAGACTTCCATCCTTGTACACCACCCACCATTAAGTTCTCTTCATCGGCTGGAGAAAGTGCGATACATTGTATATACCCATGTTGAGAATCAAATGGTGTGTCAGTACCAAAAATTTTTGCTGTAACATGTTTAGATTTAATTAAATCTGCAGCAGTGTTATCAAAAGCAAATCGATATTTTTTGAACATACCATTTTGATCTATTCCATAAAAATGATCGGTATCTGCTGGTGTGGTTGCAAGTCTTAATATGTTTTGTGTTGGATAATTTCCTCCCGCATCTGCAGCTTTGAATACAGTATGTTGTACAAAACTGTTTCCCGCATCAGTAGAATACCATAAGCCTCCCCAAACATCAGAAACAACAATATTGTTAGTGATAAGTGGTTGAAAAACAATTGTTTGAAATTCTTCAAAATAATCATTTGCATGCGTAAATGTTGCATCGTACCATGTAGCACCACTATCTGTAGATTTTCTTATTCTGTCATTTGTTAAAGCAAGAATTGTAGTAGATGTTCCAGGAAGAAAACTGATATCTCTAATGTATTCATTATCACTTAGTGAAAAACTGAAATCAGGTAAAACTGTCCAAGTGTCTCCAGCATCAGTTGACTTAAATAAACCTATAGAGCTAACGTGTTTGCTATCTCTATCTCCAGTTGCCATATAGAGAATATTTGTATTTGTTGGATCTATGATGATATCTGTAACTCCCATACCAGCAAGATTATCAGTTTTTGGAGACCATGTAATTCCTTTATCTGTGGTTTTCCATAATCCACCGGAAGGAGTACCTACATACATAATATCTGAATCTGTTGGATCTACCGCTACAATATCTACTCTACCAGGACCAGGGTAATCGAAGTTTCCATTTTTAGTTACAATTTCTGTTGGTCCAATTTGTGTCCAAGGTTTTGTTGTAGAAGAAGATCTTGCTAGTGTATTAGCCTTGTTTTCTAATAAATTTAAATAGTCTTGTTTGTTTACTGCTTCTTTAGGAAAAGTACCGTCTGCATTTACTCTATCTTTCCAAATCCAAACCCAACGTTCAAATTGTTTTTTTTCTTTTTTCTCTAATCGAGTTTCAGCTTTTCTTGAGTATTTGCTTTTTTCTATAAACTGCTTTCTTGTTTTATTTACAATCTCATAAAAATTACTATTCTTTAAAGCTGCCTCTTTTTTATAATTTATTGTTTGTGCCTTTACTTGAAAGCAACCAATAAAAAATAAAGTAAAATAAACGATGTGTAATACTTTTTTCATGTTCTATTTTATATTATAAAGTTTGTAAACAAATGTATTCTATTTTTTTTGATATCTTAATATCAGATAATTACGCTGCCCAAAATAAAACTACGCATAAACTACTCAAATAAAATTAAGTGTTTTTATGTCTTCTTTTTATATTAAATATAATAGGGTGTGTTTAAGCCTTAATGATAAAGGTAATTATAGGCTGTCTTTTATTTAAGCTTTTGTACTTTTGTTTTATAGTGTTTATTATTAATTTTTTTCAATATATTTTTTGTGTCAAAAGTTTTTCATTTTTTTTTAAAGTTCGTAATCGTCTTTTTCAGTATTCATTTTTACGCACAAAAAGCTGATAAAAGTTATTTGAAGTATATAGATTCTGCAAGTTCAAGAATTGATAACTTTCCTAAATTAGCCGAGAAATTTTTAGACTCTGTACCTAAACCTTTAGAAAGATCTATTAAAGGTCGTATTGCAGAATATTACCACCTTAAAGCTGTTTTAAGTAGCCATTTAAATCGTCAGGCAGAAATTTATCATTACAATATACTTTGTCTAAAATATGCAGAAAAGGAAAAAAATTATGAACTAGCTGGAGCTGCAAGTTTAGAGTTGTTTTATAATCTGTACATTATAAAAAAAGATACCACTGCTTTAAATTATTTAAAAAAATCTGAGGAGTTTTATACCTTAGATGATAATAAATTTGGTCTTGTAGATGTAATGCAAATGAGGGCATATATTAAGTTTTATAATAAAAAATACAAAGAAAGTAATCATTTAATTATTCCTGAATTAGATTATTATAAGTCTATAAAAGAAGATTCTTTTTATTATATGTATGCCTTGTTTATGGTTACTTCAAACTATGTTTATTTAAAAGATGAGGTGAATTTTAATAAGTATTACAGCGACTTTTTAGAGTTAGAAAAAGACACTACAATTTCAACATTATTGTATAAAATTCATGATGTTACAATAAATATTAGTTTAGCAGAAATGTACTTAGCAGAAAAGAAACTAGATTCAGTTTCTATTTATTTAGGGAAAGTTGATGGGATGCGTACTTACATGAATAATTCTGATAAGAAAAATCATTTTAAAAATTATGTTGCGTATTTTGATGCTTTGAAAGAGGAGAAAAGTAAAAATAATTATTTAGATTCTCTTAAATTTCTTCATGATGATCTGATTAAAGATAATATGGAAGCTAGTTTTAATATTAATGAATCATTTTTAGAAAACACTAAAATTTTAGAAGCTGAAACAGCAAAGAAAGATTTAAATAGAAATTGGATTATATTTTTAACGTGCTTATTAATTGGTGTTATTGTTGTGTTGGTTGTTAAATATAAAAGTGTTAAAAGGATTCTTTTAGAGTTTTCTAAACGAACTAAAGAATATTCTTTTCTTCAGAGTAACCATGATAAGTTAATGTTAAAAGTAAAAGGGCTAGAAAATTATATTGCTGACTTAAAAAAAGAAATTAAGAACATTTCCGTAATTACAAATATAGAAGAGCAAAGAAATAAAATTAAAGAATTCCATAAAGAAATTCATCTTAGTTCTTCTGTATTATTAGATAAGGGAGAAGATCATTTAGATTTAATAAATAATCTTAATGTAGCCTTTTTTAATGAAATACTAACAAAACACCCTGAGTTAAATTCTTCTGAAGTGATAATTTGCTATTACTTATTTATGGGGTTTAAGAATAAGGAAATTGGTGCATTTATAAATACATCTGTTAGGTCTGTAGAAAGTAAAAGATATAGAATTACAAATAAATTAGGAATTAAAGATAAAGGGGTTAAACTGGTTGATTATTTGACAGAAACCTTTAAGCAAACTACAGCTTTTTTATAGTGTATAATGCTTTATTTTAAAACAAAACAAAAGTTTATAAAAATAGTATTCTTCTCTAAAAATATAATTTTTTAATAATTAAGAGTTACGTATAATTATTTTGTGGAGGTTGAGAAATATTTTTTATTTAAACTACTGCATGAGGGGTTAATCTATATAATTTTGGTAGTTAATAAGTATACTATCTACAAAGTATTGTTATAGTAAAGAGGTGTTCTTATCAAATAAAATGTACTAGTTTTTTGATAAGTGTAAAAATAACTATAGAGAAAAGGGATTCAATCGTTGGGACTAATTGAAAAATTATAAAAGAGTTAAAATTTTTTTTAAAAAAAACTCTTACTAACCTTTTCTTTATAGTTTTTAATTTAATGTACATCTCTATTTGTTAAAAAAAATAGAGGTGTACACTTTGTTTTATTCAATTACTACTTTCTTGTTTATTGTGCCTTTATCAGTATTCATTTTTACAATGTAGATACCTGTTGGTATTTGTTTTCTGATTTCTAATTGGTACGTTTCTTTTTGTTCTTTAATATTCCAAAGAATAACTTTTTTACCAAGTATATCATATAACTCTACATTGTTTATGTTTACTTCTTGATTTTTAGAAATTACAATGTTGTGATTATCATTATCAGCATAAACGGTTGTTTGTTTAGCTAGTATATCATCTTCTAAATCAAGAGCGCTATCTGCTGCAACAAAAGCTAAAACAAACCTATCTGTGTAAGTACCTGCTTTTAATTGGTAAGTAGCACTTGCATTATTAATTTTATGTGTTTTACCTTTAAGTTTGTCTTTTATAAATACATCTCGATTAATGTTACTAATTTCATCTAGTACAATACTAATAACACTATTTTTACTTACTACAATTTCTAAAGGCACTTCTAAGTCATCAGAGATTTCTTGTACACCTGTTATAACATAACTATTAGCGTCGTTTGGAAATTTCCAATAGAAGTCTGTAGGATTCACATCGTACATTTGAGCATCATATCCGTTTTCATAAGCAAAAGAGGTTTCTTTACTAAAAGAAACTCCAATTTGACGGTGTAAACTACTTCCTATTGTATTAGAATAGTTCATACCAAGTTTTAAAATAGGTAACTCAGAACTAGATGTTTTTGTTTTAGACACTTTCTTTTCACTTTTTAGAAAGATAGAATTGCCTTCTCCTTCTGTTTTATATTCTCTTTGACTATTGTTGAAAAGAATTTTACCAGTGTTATGTCCTATTACAAAGAATCCTTGCGCAATAGCAATATAAGGTTCAGGGGTTTTAAATTTATTTGCATATTCTGGACCACCTGTATTTGAGGTACAAGCAATTTGTCCATCTTGATCTTTTAAGATTATTTTATCTATAAAAATTGGGTTTATAGAATTAGAACTAGAAGTTAACGTAACCTCACTTCCTGGTTCTATACACATGGCAAATTTTATTTCATTATAAGGCACAAACAATCCACTTACTGTAGTTGGAAAGGTAAATTCACCTCTTTCAATATTATTGATCTTAATTTTTAGATTTTTACTCCCAACAGCTCTATATATAATTCTTAATGAGTCTACTCCATTAGGAACATTAGAGAAGGATATTTGATCATTAAGGTTTAAGGAAACTTCATATTTACCAGTACCTAATCCAATAGGAAGTATAATTCCTCCATTTAATTGACTCGCATCTTCAGCTTCAAGCGTATTATTAGTTGGTTGACCTTTACCAAAATTAGCAGCGGTAGCCATTGTTATGTTTTGGGTAGCATAGCCACCAATATATCCACCAAAGTTATGTCCGATTGTTCCTGTAGCATTATTTTCAGCTACATGTTGCCAAAAGTAAAGCGTTGAAATTATGCTATTATTATCATCTATAAACTTTCTAGCATTTAATGCAGAGGGGAAAGGGTTTCCAATTAAATAGGATTGTCCTGCGCTTATTTCATAACTAGTATTAAATAGACCATCATTTGGTGTACCTGCAAATGTATAGTTTTGCTCTCTTCCTGGTCCTTTAAATGTATAACCGTCACCTCTATTTATTTCTCCACTTCTATATTTATGTAGCCAATTAGATCTTCCGTTACTACCTGCTGCATAAGTGTACACCCAGTAATCTGCTAAAGAAATACCGGTAGAGGTAATACTTCCATCATATCCTGTAACAAATGTAATGTCTTTTGGATTATTTGGCGTTGTACCATCTTTTAGTACTGTAGAAAGAGAATAAGTGTCTTTGTTTACAGTTGTTACAGGTGAACTCATATAGTTATAACGATACTTACTATCTACCTGTGAATTTTGATCTACAAATAGTTTTCCTTTGCCGGAAACTTCACTAGCATTAGTGTGTGTTTGTATCAATTGAGAAGTTTCACCAGTTAAGCGAATGTCTCCGTTTAATAGTATACTATTTGTAACTACTAATAAATTATCTATTATTCTTAGCTCTTTAGCTGAAATTACATCTAGTTTTCTAGCACTTAGTTTACTTCCAGAATGATTGTAGTTTTCATCAATTACAACGTAACGAGATCTGTCTGGAAAACCATTATCCCAAGTACCGTCTGAATTTGTAGTTGTTTCCTTAATTCTGTGTAAACCTAATAATGTATTAGCTTCTGTATTAGAATTTTCTATTTCGGAGATTAATGGTGCTTGAGAATGTCTTTTAGGACTACTGTCTCCTGAGCCATATCCAGATTGATATGTATGTATTGCATCGTCTATAAAAACAACCCATTCACTTTCTGTGTAAGTGCTATTAGGAACCAAAGTTTGATCAATTCTTACAACGGACGTGTTGTTCTCAATACTAGAAGCTACATCATATCTATTTGTCCATGAATACACATCGCTAGCAGATGAAAGTGTAATAACATCATTTCCTCCAATAAAATCGGTTAAATCTTTATTAGTTATAATGTTTGTCGTTCCTAAATTTGTAATAGAAGAGGTTATGTTGTTTTTAAATAAAACAGATTTACCTGCTTTTAATACAGAATTTACAATGCCTTCTGCATTTGGTTTTACACTTGCAAGAGCATCTATTTGACTAATTGTTTTGTCTTTATATAGTTGCACTTTAATTGTATTTGCAGGGATATCTGTTATACCTATGTTGGTTACTTCTATCCATCTTTCTGAGCCAAATTGATATACTTGTGTAATCATTGCGTCTGCAGCGCTTGGTACATCTCTATAATCAAGATTACCAGTAGCTGGGTTATTAGGATCAAAATCGTCATCTACATCACCAAAAGAATTTTTTAATGCTAATAAATTTTCTACTTTGTTATTAGGGCTTAAACCATCATTTACGGTGAAACCATTATTAGAATTGTCTACGTTATCATCGAAAGCATCATTTAAACCATCACCATCAGTATCTTTTAATTTACCGCCATCCATTTGAAGCACATTTTGTGGGTCTCCATTTTCTGCAATATCAAGAACACCATCATTGTCAGCATCTGTATCTAAATAGTCTGGTACATAATTAGCACCTGTATCACCATCGGTGTTTTCTGGTATTAAACCAATATTTGATCCAGATTCGTAAGCATCATCTACACCATTATTGTTGTTATCTATAATTCCGTTTCCTGTACCAGATGGTTTTTTGTAACCAACTGTTGTTTGTCCTTCAATATTATCAGGAATACCATCATCATCAGCATCAATGTCTAAAAAGTTTGGTTTTCCATCGTTATCAGCATCTCCTTTAACGTAAGAGTTTGGTTTTCCATCAGAATCTGTATCTGACCCTGTAATTAATAAAGGTGTATTCTGAATATTATCATCATAACCATCGTTATCAGTGTCGGCTAATAATTTATCATTAGCATTAATATTGTCTGTTTTACCATCTCTGTTGGCATCTGTACCGCCAGCTTCTATAATATCTACAATACCATCGTTGTCTGAATCTAAATCTAAATGATTAGGAATACCATCTTTATCGCTATCTGCTGTATTATAAGAGTTTGGTTTACCATCGCTATCAGTATCTGTACCTGTAACTACTAGTGCATTGTCTTTGTCGTTAGAAGTTCCAACTACTTGTCCGTCTACAGCATCATCAAAACCATCGTTATCTGTATCGTTTATTAATTTACCATTACTTCCAACATTGTCTACAATTCCATTTCCGTCCGTATCTATTCCGCCAGCTTCAATTAAATCTGGAATACCATCGTTGTCTGCATCTAGGTCTAGACTGTCTAATATACCATCGTTGTCTGTATCTCCATTAGGGTAGGTGTTTGGTCTACCATTATTGTTTGTATCAGATCCTGTAGTTATTAAAGCTTTTGCCTGGTTATTAGTTCCGTTAACATTACCGTCTACAGCATCATCAAAACCATCATTATCTACGTCGTTTATTAGTTTTCCATTTGTGTTATTAATGTTATCTACTAATCCATTTCCGTCAGTATCAATACCGCCAGCTTCTACTAAATCTGGAATACCATCATTATCTGAATCTAGATCTACATAATTAGGAATTCCGTCTCCGTCCTTATCTCCAGTAGTATAGGTATCTGGTTTACCATCGTTGTTTGAGTCCGTACTTCCTGTGATTATTAAAGCTTTGTCTATGTTAATAGCTCCGTTTACATCACCGTCTACATAATCATTAAAACCATCACCATCAATATCTGTAAAAGTATCTGCAATACCATTACCATCTGTATCTGTACCACCTGCTTCTACAACATCTGGAATACCATCGTTGTCTGAGTCTAAATCTTGTGTGTCTTTAATACCATCACCATCTGTATCTGGGTTTGTAATAGCATTTCCATTAGTACCACCTGTTACGTTAGTATCATAACGATCATCTAAACCGTCTTTGTCTTTGTCGTTTATTAAAGTACCGTTTGAGTTAATGTCATCTACTTTTCCGTTTCCATCGCTATCAATACCACCAGCTTCTATGATATCTGGGACACCATCATTGTCTGAGTCTAAGTCTAGGAAATCTAAGACATTATCTTTGTCTGTATCTCCATTAGGATACGTATTTGGTTTGCCATCACCATCTGTGTCAGTTCCAGTAACTATTAATGCATTATTTTGATTATTAGTACCGTTAACATTACCATCTACGGCATCATCAAAACCATCGTTATCTGCATCGTTTTTTAACGTACCATTAGTATTAATGTCATCTATTTTACCATCACCATTGGCATCAATACCACCAGCTTCTGTGATATCTGTAATACCATCGTTGTCTGAGTCTAAGTCTATGTGATTAGGAATACCATCACCATCAGTATCTCCAGTAGTATATGTGTCTGGTTTACCATCGTTGTTTGCATCTGTACTTCCAGTAATAATTAAAGCATTGTCTTTGTTATTAGGTGTACCAAGTTGGCCAACATCGCCATCAACAAGATCATCAAAACCATCATTATCTATATCGTTTTTTAGAGAACCATTAGGATTGATATTATCTGCAATACCATCTCCGTTTGTATCTGTACCCCCCGCTTCTACGATATCTGGAATACCATCATTGTCTGAATCTAAATCTTGAGTATCAGGAATGCCGTCTCCGTCTGAGTCTGGGTTTGTAATTGCATTTCCATTAGTTCCACCTGTTACGTTAGCATCGTAACGATCATCTAAACCATCTTTATCTTTGTCGTTTACTAATGTACCGTTGCTATTAATATCATCTACTTTTCCGTTTCCGTCAGTATCTATACCACCAGCTTCTACGATATCTGGAATACCATCGTTGTCTGAGTCTAAATCGAAATGATTTGGAACGCCATCACCATCTGTATCATATACATCTGGAATACCATTACCATCGGCATCTGTATAGTTTGTAGTACTACCATCTCCATTACCGTTATCATTAGTGTCTAAATAGTTAGGAATACCGTCTCCATCTTCATCACCTTCGGCAATGTTTCCTCCATTTTCAACAGTATCTGGTATGCCATCGTTATCATCATCTAAATCGATGCTGTCTGCAATGCCATCTTTATCGTTGTCTCTAATATCTCTATAATCAAGATTTCCTGTAGCAGGATTGCTAGGGTTAAAGTCATTATCTTCATCTCCAAAAGAGTTTTCTAAAGTAGTTAAGTTTGTTACTTTGTTGTTTGGACTTACACCGTCATTTACTGTAAATCCAGTATTAGGGTTGTCTGTGTTGTCATCAAAAGCATTATCTAAACCATCACCATCAGTATCGATTCCGGTAAGAACATTTTGTGGGTCTCCATTTTCTGCAATATCAAGAATGCCATCATTGTCTGAGTCTGAGTCTAAATAATCTGGTATTTTATCGCCATCAGTATCTACAGGGATAAAAACTTTATCACCTGCTTCATAACGATCATCTATACCATTGTTGTTACTATCTGCCATAGCAGTACCAACACCACTTGGAGCTATATAATCTGCAGTGGTTTGTACTTCTATATTGTCTGGAATACCATCATTGTCTGCATCAATATCTATATAGTCTGGTACACCATCGCTATCTGTAGATATTAGTGAGTTACCAGTACCGGCACTACTAGGAATTCCGTTAGTTGATTTAGTATTACCAACTTCTCCGTCTGCCATTCCATCATTATTTTCATCTACACCGCCAGTTTCTATAACGTCTGGAATACCATCGTTATCTGAATCTAAATCTAAACTGTTAGGAATACCATCACCATCTGAATCTGTGTTACATAATTGTCTTACTATAATGTCATCAATAGCTAAATCGTTTCCGTCTGTTGCTTTGGTGTTGTTTCTAATAACAACGGTAATGTTGCTACTATTTAGAGTTATTAAAGGAGCAATTGTTTTATAATACCTCCAAGCAGTACTACTACCTGCTGCTTTACGTACAATATTTCCTGTATTTACTGCAGGACCTAAAAGTGCTCCGTTTTGCCAAAGTTCTATTTGTATGTTTGGTAAAACTCGTTGTGGTACATTATTAATTACATTATCTACATCTAAATTTAGTACCCAAAATGATACGTCTAAATGTGCACCAGCAGCAACACCGGTTATTGTTTTCTGATAAATGACATCAAGTGTTTGACCTGCATTTACCATTAACATATTATCTCTGGTGGGTGTAAGGCTACCGCTAGTATGGTCTCCTATAGTTTGCCATTTTTCATTAGCCCAACTTGCTGATGTAGGTATGTTGTTAAATACAGCGTAAAAGTCATCTTCTAAATTACTGCTAAATGGATTATTTAATTCTAAATATGTGTAATTTGTAGTTATTCCTCCAGATAAAGGAGAACTAGTTGTAGCATTACCAACCCCAAAATCTTCATAAAGCAGAGGGGTACCACTATTACCACAAATATTTTCATCTACATCTAAAATACCATCGTTGTCATCATCTAAATCACAAATGTCGCTAATACCATCTCCATCAGTATCTAAGTTTCCAGAAGACTTTGCGTCACAACGGTTGCCTACAGTGATGTCGTCATTAGAACCACTACCATCATAGTTTGTAATAACAGTGTCGCTTGGAGATGAAACGGTAGCTGTAGCTGCATTGCTATAAGTACCTAAAGGTTCGTTTTCAGGGACATTTATGTCAAAGATAATAGTTACACTTCCTTTTCCATTAATATCAAAAGTACCCCAATTAAGTGTTGTATCTCCTATAGATGGTGTTGTTGTAGCTGTTTGTGTTGCTTTGTCTAACACTATGTTTGCTGTAGTTGCATACGTAAAACCAGGAGGTAAGATATCTTTTGCAGTTATTCCTTTTAAATCTACGTCAGTTACATTTTTTAAGGTAATTTCATAAGTACCGTTTTCACCTATATTAACATTAGGTGTTGTGGTTTTTTTATTCACCACCAATCCTCCTGTAGGTATTTTTAATACAAATAAATCAAACAGAATAAGGTCTCCAGTAGAACCTGCGCTTAATTCTAAGCTTGTAGTACCTGGGGTAAAATGACTATTAACAACATCAATATCCCAACCACCATAAGGGCTTCCTGCGCTAGCATTTGTACCAGGTGCAGGGTTTGAAACTCCTCCTGAATTTGCGAAATCTGGAGGAAAAGAACCAAATGCTGCATCTGAAGAATTTATAAACTCTCCATTCAAATTAGGAGATCCTTGCAAAGAAGCTACAGAGATGCTACCAGCAGTATCTCCGGAATGTACTTTGTAACCATCTACGGGTATTTTTATAGTTTCTCCTAAGAAGCCTTTTAAACCATCATATAGATATACTTGGTTGATACCACTCTCATCTGTTGGGGATTCATATACTACAACCATTTGCCAAGCTCTTACATTTTCTTGAGCGTAGGCACATGCTCCTTTTAATGCGTCATAATCATTTGTTAAAATGATATCTGCAGTATAGGTTCCTGCAGGGTTTGATAGTGCTAAAACATCGGCTGTTATATCTGCTAAATACCCTTCATACTTTAGATTTAAACCAATAAAAGGAACCGATTCTCTATAGCTTTTAATTTTATTTATGGTTTTTTTAGTTCCGTTAGGAAAAGTAACTGGAATAGAGGTTTTTAGCGGAGCATAACTTGTTATGTTAGGGTTGGTTCTACCATGTTTTACAAGGGCAAACCATTGTATATAGGCTGCTTTTATTACGGCATCTGCAGGTAGTGCTAAATTAGCGCTTGTGGCTGCTCCGTTGTTTTTAGCACATATAGAAAAATCGGTGCTATTTATATTGTATTTAATTTCACTATTCCCTATTTGTTTATATGTAAGGTTGGCACCAGAGAATTTCTTATAAAAACTAATGTTGTCATTTGTGTCTGCCGGTACCACTTGTGCATTCACAATAAATGAGGAGGTAAATAGCAGTGCTACAAGTAGTAACGTGCTTTTTGTTTTGTTTTTTAATAGGCGTTGAATTTCCCCAAATTCACATACCTGAAAAGTAGTTTTTTTCATGGTTTCTTTTTTTGAAAATGATTTTGGGGGAAGCGATAAATGTTTAAGGGGGGTGTTAAGATGAATCTTCTTAACGCTCGCAAATATACAAATAATTTGTTTTAAACAATAAAAAATAAAAAAAATCACATTTATTTTTTGTGAATTTTAAATTGTGATTTTATTTTTTTTCGTTTTGGTTATTTGCTAAAAAAAATGCTACTCTTTTGTTAAAATCTACTTTCGTTAAACTTAGTATTCTCTAATTATTTATCTTTGATAAGTGAAAGAAATTAAAGTAGGTAAGTGTCCTTTTAATCAGCCCTTTTATTATTGTTTTAATTTATGAAGAATATATTTATTTTTTTATTTCTAACATTTAGTTTAGGAATATTCTCTCAAATAGAAGATCCTGTAAAATGGTCTACGTCTGTAAAAAAAGTTTCTGATACAGAGTTTATTTTAATTTCAGAAGCTACTATAGAAAAGGGGTGGCATTTGTACTCACAAGATGTTCCGGATGATGGACCAATACCTACAACATTTACCTATGATGTTTCTAAAGGAAACTACTCTTTAAAAGGAAGTACAGAGGAAGAGGAAGGGCATACAGTAGATGACCCTGTTTTTGAGATGGAAATTAAGTTTTTCGAAAACAGTGCTATATTTAAACAAAGAATTAAAACGACTGCAGGCGTTAATACGATTAACGGAGTTGTGGAATTTATGGTTTGTGATGATTCTAAATGTTTAGCGCCAACAGAAATAGACTTGGTTTTTAAATTAAAAAATGGAGTTACAGAAGATGTTGTTTTAAATGCATCAGATGGTATGCCAACTGAAGAGGATTCTAGCTTGTTAATGTTGTTTTTTCTAAGTTTTTTAGGAGGGTTGGCAGCCTTGTTAACTCCATGTGTGTTTCCTATGATTCCGATGACGGTTAGTTTCTTTACAAAACAAAGTAAAACAAAAGCTGCAGGAATAAGAAATGCTATTATTTATGGCGTATCAATTATACTTATATATGTAGTTATTGGTTTAGCAGTTAGTGCTATTTTTGGTCCAGACGCTTTAAATGCATTGTCTACAAATGTTTGGTTTAATATTATCTTCTTTTTAATATTAGTGTTTTTCGCAGCATCCTTTTTAGGAGCATTTGAATTAGTTTTACCAAGTTCTTGGGGAACAAAAATAGACTCTAAAGCCGATAAAGGAGGTTTTGTTGGCATCTTTTTTATGGCATTAGCGTTGGCAATTGTTTCTTTTTCTTGTACAGGTCCATTAGTAGGTTCTGCTTTAGTAGCAGCAGCTACAACAGGAGAAAGGATTGCACCCATTGTAAGTATGTTAGGTTTTTCTACAGCAATTGCATTGCCTTTTGCGTTATTTGCAGCATTTCCTGGATGGTTAAATTCATTGCCAAAATCTGGCGGATGGTTAAACACGGTAAAAGTAGTTTTGGGGTTTTTAGAATTAGCTTTAGCTTTTAAATTTTTATCGAATGCAGACTTGGTTTTACAAGCACATTTATTAGAAAGAGAAGTATTTATAGCTATTTGGATTGCCATTTTTGGTACGTTAACCTTATATCTTTTTGGTAAAATACAATTACCACACGATTCTCCTTTAAAACATATTTCTGTTGGTAGGTTAAGTTTAGGTTTGGTAACGTTAACATTTACCTTATATCTATTTCCTGGTTTATGGGGAGCACCTTTAAATATAATTAGTGCATTTCCACCACCACAACATTATAGTGAATCTCCTTATGGAGTAGGTTATACGCAGATGGGAAGCGGAGGAACGGTATCTGAAATTCCTGAAGGAGCACATTTAATGGCACCTCATAATATTTTAGCTTTTAATGATTATGATAAAGGTTTGGCATATGCAAAAAAAGTAGGAAAACCAGTAATGTTAGATTTTACAGGGCATGCATGTGTAAACTGTAGAAAGATGGAACAAAATGTTTGGGTAAAACCAAAGGTTTTGAAAAGTATAAAAAATGATGTAATTTTAATTTCATTATATGTTGATGATAAACGTAAGTTAAAAGACGATGAAATTGTAGATTCTAAATTAAAACCTGGAAAGAAATTAAAGTATATTGGTCAAAAATGGAGCGAATTACAAACCATTAAATACAAAACAAATACACAGCCTTTTTATGTTTTAATAGATCATAATGAAGAAAACTTAATTAATCCTGTCGCGTACACTCCAAATGTAGATACTTATCATAGTTGGTTACAAGAAGGAATATCAAATTTTAAATAAACGTTCGTCTAATAAATGAATTTGAAACTTTTATAAGGTATGATGTCATCAAAAGAAAATATAGGGAAGTTAGATTTAGAGCAGTATTTTAATCAATTTAGAGAAAATATTGTGGGCATAAATCAAACGTTTCAATCTCCTTATGGAGAACAAAAATTGATTTATACAGACTGGACTGCAAGTGGCAGACTCTATGCGCCAATTGAAGATAAAATGCTGCATCAATTTGGTCCTTTTGTAGCAAATACCCATACAGAAACATCTACCTCAGGAGCAGCCATGACCTTGGCGTATCATGAAGCTAGAAACATTATTAAGCAACATGTAAATGCAACAAAAAATGATGTTTTAATTACGGCAGGTACGGGAATGACAGGTGCTGTCAATAAATTTCAACGTATTTTAGGATTAAAGGTTTCAGAAAAATTAAAGAATTATACAGAGATTCCAGAAGATTTAAAACCTATTGTTTTTGTTTCTCACATGGAGCATCATTCTAACCAGACTTCTTGGTTAGAAACTATTGCCGATGTTGAGGTTGTGCCTTGTAATAATGAAGGATTGTTGTGTTTAAAAGAGTTTGAAAAATGTTTTCAAAAACATCAAGCTAGAAAAATAAAAATAGTTTCCATAACCTCTTGTTCTAATGTAACAGGTATAGAAACTCCTTATCACGAAGTTGCAAAACTGATACATAGTTATAACGGATTGTGTTTTGTAGATTTTGCATGTTGTGCGCCTTATGTTGATATTAATATGCATCCAGAAGAAGAAGAAGAATATTTAGATGCCATATTTTTTTCTCCTCATAAATTTTTAGGAGGACCAGGGAGTTCTGGTGTGTTAATTTTTAATAAGAAATTGTATAAAAATACAATTCCGGATAACCCAGGTGGCGGAACCGTAAGTTATACAAACCCTTGGGGGCAACATGATTATTTTGATGACGTAGAAACAAGAGAAGATGGAGGAACACCTGGTTTTTTACAAACCATTAGAATTGCACTTTCTATTCAGTTAAAAGAAAAGATGGGCGTTGCAAACATCAAAAAAAGAGAAGAAGAAATTAACGAAGTTGTTTTTGATACTTTAGAAAGTCTACCTGGAGTTAAAATTCTAGCACCAAATCATAAAGAACGCTTGAGTATCTTTTCTTTCTATTTTGAAAAATATCATTTTAATATTGTTGTAAAGCTTTTAAATGACAGATTCGGAATTCAAACAAGAGGAGGTTGTTCTTGCGCAGGAACCTATGGACATTTTTTATTAAATGTAGATCATGCAACTTCTAATAGAATTAAAGATGAAATTTTACACGGCTGCAATACTCAAAAACCAGGTTGGGTCCGTTTGTCTGTGCATCCAACAATTACTACAGAAGAATTAAATTTTATCTGTGCATCTTTAAAAGATTTGACTGAAAATATTGAGGAATGGTCTAAAGACTATCAATATGAAGCAATTAAAAACGATTATAGCCATAAAACAGTTGCTCCAATAGAAAAAGAATTGGTAAAAGAGTGGTTTAAAATTTAGAATATTGTTTCTAAACCCTTTTTGGTTGAAGAATTTCATAATGGTAGCCTTGCATTTTATGTGATTTTTAATAATATGTCAATTATTTTATAAAAAATGCTATTTAATTTGTTTGTTTCAATTTAATCTTTAGATTTGTTCCTTTAAACAAAGAGAACACAAATGTTAAATAACTACTTTACTTGTTTCTATTTTTACTTTTACTTTTTTAGTAAGAGAGGAGACTTTGTAACATGTTGTTAACTAACATTCATATCATATAAAGTCTCGAATTTCATTCGAGGCTTTTTTTTTGACATTATTTAAAATTAATGAATAAAATTATAGCCATACAGGGAGCGGAAGGCTCAAACCACCATAAAGTTGCACGCGATTTTTATGGAACATCAATAGACTTAAAAGAATGCATGTCTTTTGATGTCTTGGTAGATAGTTTGTTAGACAACTCTGCAGATTTGGGTATTATGGCTTTAGAGAACACTATTGCAGGTTCTATTATACCTAATTATGCTTTAATAGATCAAAATAATCTTCATATTATAGGAGAAGAATACTTAAATATTCATCATCATTTAATGGCTTTAAAAGGTCAGGGGATTGAAGATATAAAAGAAGTTTGGTCGCACCCAATGGCATTGCTACAGTGTAAAGAGTTCTTTAAAAAGTATCCTCATATTAAATTAGTAGAAGATGTAGATACGGCAGAGGTTGCTAAAAGAATATCTAAAGAAAATTTAATAGGTATTGCAGCAATTGCACCACAAATAGCAGCAGAAATTTTTGATTTGGAAGTGATAGAAGATGAACTTCAAACCATAAAAGACAACTCTACACGTTTTGTAATTGTACAAACAGAAAAGCCCGCTGTTGATGAAGAAGTAAATAAAGCATCCTTAAAGTTTCAATTGAATCATAAAAGAGGAAGTTTAGCAGCCATCTTAAATGTAATGAGCGATTGCAAAATGAACTTAACAAAAATTCAATCTTTACCAGTTATAGAAACTCCTTGGAAATATTCTTTTTTTGTGGATGTAACTTTTGAGGCATATAAAGATTACGAAAAAGCACAAGCTATTATAGAAATAATGGCAGAAGAATTCAAGATTTTAGGAACTTATAAAAACGGGAGAAAATAGCGCAGTTATTATGATTAAACCAGCCAAAAGATTAGATACAGTTCAAGAATACTATTTCTCTAAAAAATTAAGAGAAGTTAGAGGATTAGTAGCAGCAGGTAAACCAATTATTAATATGGGAATTGGGTCTCCAGATTTGCAACCACCAACTACGGTTTTAGAAGCAATTCAAGGTAGTTTAGGAGATGCAAGTGCGCATAAATATCAATCTTATCAAGGATTGCCAGAATTAAGAAATGCGATTGCTACTTTTTACAAAAACAAGTTCTCTGTAGATTCAAACCCAGAAAATGAAGTATTGCCTTTAATGGGAAGTAAAGAAGGGATTATGCATATATCTATGGCTTTTTTAAACGAAGGCGATAAAGTATTAATTCCCAATCCTGGATATCCAACCTATACTTCTGTAACCAAGTTGGTAGGCGCAGAACCTCTTTTTTATAATTTAAGTGATGCTAACAATTGGCAACCAAATTTTGAAGAATTAGAAGCACAAGATTTATCAGATGTAAAAATTATGTGGGTAAATTATCCGCACATGCCAACAGGTACAAACGCAACTTTAGAAACATTTAAAAAGTTGATTGCTTTTGGTAAAAAACATCATATTTTAATTATTAATGACAATCCGTATAGTTTTATTTTAAATGATAATCCTATTAGTATTTTACAAGTAGAAGGCGCAAAAGACATTGCTTTAGAATTAAATTCTTTAAGCAAGACCTTTAATATGGCAGGTTGGAGAGTTGGAATGGTAATCGGAAAAGAATCTTACATCAACGAGATTTTAAAGGTAAAATCTAATATGGATTCTGGTATGTTTTACGGAATTCAAAAAGGAGCCATAGAAGCATTACAATTATCAGACGATTGGTTTTTAGCACAAAATAAAATATACGAAGAACGTAGAAACTTAATTTGGCAATTGGCAGACAAATTGGATGCTGTTTATAATAAAAATTCAACAGGATTATTTGTTTGGGCAAAAATACCAGCAGGTAAAAAATCTGAAGAAGTAACAGATGCTGTTTTATACGATCATGATATTTTTATTACACCAGGAACCATTTTTGGTTCTCAAGGAGAAGGTTATATCCGTTTTTCATTGTGTGTAACAACCGATATCATTAAAGAAGCAATTTCAAGGCTATAAGCTATAAGCTATAAGCAATAAGCTTTAAACTCTGGGCATAAAGCCTAGAGCCTAAGGCATAAAGCAAAAATAAATGAAAAATATATACATGATTGGTATTGGTTTAATAGGCGGTAGTTTTGCTATCGATATTAAAAAAAACAATCCAGATGTTGTAATTCACGGAATTAGTAGAAAAGACGAAACCTTAAACAAGGCATTAGAATTAAACCTAATTGATAAGAAGGCAACTTTAGACGATATCGAAAATGCAGACTTGGTAATTGTATCAATTCCGGTAGATGCTACCGTAAAATTATTACCAACAATTTTAGATAAAATTTCTGATAATGGTTTGGTTGTTGATGCTGGGTCAACAAAAGAAGCAATTTGTAAAGCAGTTGAACATCATCCAAAAAGAAGAAATTTTTTAGCATGTCACCCAATTGCAGGGACAGAAAATTCTGGACCAACAGCGGCTATTTCTGGCTTATACGTTGGAAAAACGAACATTATCTGCGAAGTAGAAAAGACAACTTTTAAACTTCAAGAAAAAGCATTAAAGCTTTTTATGGACATTGGGATGCGTATTCGTTACATGGATCCGGTTTCTCATGACAAGCATATTGCGTATGTTTCGCACTTATCTCACATAAGCGCATTTATGTTAGGTAAAACGGTCATTGATAAAGAAAGAAACGAGCGCGATATTTTTGATATGGCAGGTTCTGGTTTTGCATCTACAGTGCGTCTGGCAAAAAGTTCGCCAGCAATGTGGACACCAATTTTTGAACAAAACAAAACAAACGTAATAGAAACGTTAGAAGAGTACATCAATAATTTACAACATTTTAAAGAGTTGATGCAACAAGATAATTTCTCTGAAATTTTTAACGAAATGGAGAACACAAATTATATAAAGCAAATTTTAAACGGCATAAAATAATAAGCCACAACAAGTAGAAAAATGGAGAATACAAAAGAATTAAGAACATGGTTGGACGATATGAAATTAAATCATCCACTAGTAATAGCAGGGCCTTGTAGTGCAGAAACCGAAGAACAGGTTTTAAAAATTGCACACGAACTAAAAGATTCTGATGTAAGCTATTTTAGAGCAGGAATATGGAAACCAAGAACAAGACCAGGAATGTTTGAAGGTGTTGGTGAGATTGGTTTACACTGGTTAAAGAAAGTAAAAGAAGAAACAGGTATGAAAACCTGTACAGAAGTTGCAAATGCAGCACATGTAAAGTTAGCTTTAGAGCACGATGTAGATTTATTATGGATTGGTGCACGTTCTACAGTATCACCTTTTATTATGCAAGAAATTGCAGACGCTTTAGCAGGTACAGATAAAATTGTATTAGTAAAAAATCCAGTAAATCCAGATTTAGCTTTATGGTTAGGTGGTATCGAAAGATTATATACTGCAGGTATTAAAAATCTTGGAGCAATTCACAGAGGATTTTCAACATACGAAAAATCAAAATATAGAAACACACCAGAATGGCAATTAGCTATTGAGTTTCAAAATAAATTTCCAGACTTACCATTAATCAACGATCCTTCTCATATTACAGGAAAGAGAGATATGATTTTTGATGTTTGTCAAACAGCTTTAGATTTAAACTTCGACGGTTTAATGATAGAAACTCACTTTGATCCAGAAAATGCTTGGTCTGATGCAGCACAACAAGTAACGCCAGATGCTCTAAAGCAAATAATGCAAGACTTAAAAGTTAAAAAGGAAACTGAAACTGCAGTTAGTTACAGAGAGCCTTTAGAAAACTTAAGAGCTCAAATTAATGTAGTAGACGATCAGTTAATCGATTTATTAGGTAAAAGAATGCAAGTTGCAGACAAAATAGGTCAATTAAAGAAAGATCAAAACGTAGCTGTTTTACAATCACGTCGTTGGAACGAGATTTTAGGAAACATGGTTATGGAAGGTAGTAGCAAAGGTTTAAGTGAAGAATTTGTTTTAAAAATGTTTAAAGCAATTCACCAAGAATCTATCGTTCACCAAGAAAAAATTATCAACGGATAGTTTTTTAAACATAGAATTTTATTTAAAACACCTTCAGATTTTTATAATTTGATGGTGTTTTTTTTTGGGCGTTACCACACAAAAAAGTGTGGTCAGGCTTTCGCACTCGCTTTTTTTGTAACAAAACAAAAAAGAGCTCAAACAATTGCTCAATCCTTAACGCGTAGTGTTAACCTAGAATGGAAGTTTTTTTAAGATTACCAACAACATATTCAGGCCTCACAGGTTTTTAAAACCTGTGAGGCCTATATGGACGCAAGGAGAAATCCCGTAACAGTAATCAGATAAACCCAACCAAACTTTATGTAATTTCTCTCTCTGTTCAAAAGAACAAACTATACATAATCAAAGAGAAAGTAGTATTAAAAATTGATGAACATCGATCAATTTCAACCCAATTTTTCTTAAATCAATTTTAATTCTGCATCTTTGTACTAATGACAGGAATCGTATACAAATCTACAGGAAGCTGGTATCAAGTAAAAGCAGATAACGGCGAATTTTACAAATGTAGAATCAAAGGGAAATTCAGAATTAAAGACATCAAAAGTACCAACCCAATTGCGGTAGGTGATAAAGTGGTGTTCGATTTAGAGAAAAAGAACGATGAAGAAACTGGGGTTATTAAAAAGATTTTAGATAGAGATAACTTTATTGTTAGAAAATCTGTAAACCTTTCTAAGCAAACACATATTATTGCTGCCAATATAGATCAAGTTTTTTTACTGATTACCATTAATAATCCACCAACATTTGCCACTTTTATAGATCGTTTTTTAGTATCAGCAAGAGCTTATAGAATAGACACTATTTTAGTTTTTAATAAAATAGATTCTTATCAATTAGAAGAAAGAGCAGAGATTCTGTATTTAAAAGATATTTACGAAGCAATTGGTTATCGTTGTGTAGAGGTTTCTGCAACAGAAAACACAAACATAGATACCATTAAAGAGTTAATGACAGGCAAGACATCTATGTTTGTTGGGCATTCTGGTGTTGGTAAATCTACTTTAGTAAACGCTATAGAACCTACTTTAAATTTAAAAACGAAAGAAATTTCTGATCAACATAGCCAAGGGAAACATACTACTACCTTTGCAGAAATGTTTGATCTAGGTTTCGATGCTAGAATTATAGACACTCCAGGTATTAAAGGTTTTGGAGTTGTAGATATTGATAAATACGAGTTAGGAGATTATTTTCCTGAATTTTTTGCCTTAAAACAAGATTGTAAATTCAATAATTGCATTCATACCAAAGAACCACAATGTGCTGTAAAAGAAGCTTTAGAAGAAGAGCGTGTTTCTTGGTCTCGTTATAAAAGTTATCTTCAAATTTTAAGTGGAGATGAAGATAAAGAGCATTTTAGAACCGATGTTTGGAACGAAGAAGATAATGAATAAGTCATGAAAATTGTAATTCAACGTGTATCTGAGGCAAGTGTAACCATAGAGAACCATAAGGTTGCAGAAATAAAAAACGGACTTTTAGTTTTATTGGGTATTGTAGAAGATGATAATCAGGAAGACGTTAATTACTTGGTTAGAAAAACTGCCAACCTTCGTGTTTTTAATGATGAGAATGAAGTAATGAATAAATCGCTTATAGACATTGCAGGAGAAGCAATTGTAGTAAGCCAGTTTACGTTGCAAGCAGCTACCAAAAAAGGAAACAGACCCAGTTATATTAAAGCAGCCAAACCAGATATTGCTATTCCTTTGTACACAAATTTTGTACAAAGGTTAGAAAAAGAAATTGGTAAAAAAGTACAAACGGGTCAGTTTGGTGCAGATATGCAAGTAGCCTTGGTAAATGATGGTCCGGTTACAATTATCATCGATTCTAAAGTAAAAGAGTAAACACTCTAAAATAGCAAAACTGTTAATTTTATCAAAAAAGTATTAATAATACTTTCCAAGGAAAATAAATGACATATATTTGCCATGGGAAATAAAAATAAGTCAATTTAAACCAAAATCAAACAAAATGAAAAAAATAATTTTATCATTAGTAGTAGTAGCATCAGTTTTAACTGCATGTAAAGGAGAAAAGAAAGAAAAAGTAGAAGTAAAGGAAGCTGTTAAAGTTGCCGTTAACGTAGCTGAATTAAATAATGTAGATACTGCAGTTTCTGTATTAAATTGGGAAGGAACAAAACCAGGAGGAGCACATAATGGAACAGTTGCTTTAAAAAGCGGTGGTTTATTAATAGAAAATGGTAAGTTAACTAATGGTGAGTTTGTAATTGATATGGCTACGATTAAAAATGTAGACATGGCAGGTAGCGAAGGAGCTGGAAAAATTGAAGGACATTTAAAAAATGAAGACTTTTTTGATGTTGCAGTATACCCAACAGCTAAATTTGTAATTACAAAAGTAGAAGAAGAAGCGGGTAAATTAGCGGTAACAGGTAACTTACAAATTAAAGATGTAACAAAAAGTATTACAATACCTGCAACAATTGCTACAGAAAACGGAGTTACCGTTTTTAAAAGTGAAGCATTTAATGTAGATAGAGCAGACTTTAATGTAAAATATGGATCTAAAAAATTCTTTGAAGGATTAAAAGATAAATTTATAAACGATATAATGACATTCTCTTTTGTTGTTAAGACGAAAGCGTAAATTAGATTAATTCAAATTCAATTTTAGAGGCTAAAAACTTTTGTTTTTAGCCTCTTTTTTGTGGTTTTTTTTTAACTTTGATTGCTATCAAAAAATGTATGAAAAGAATCATTTATCTCCCCTTATTAGTATCCTTATTTTCAATAGTATCCTCTTTTAGTCAAAAAACAAATTACGCTGCATTATTAATTCCTTCGGATTTAAAAGAAAATGCAAACGCTGTCATTAGAGATAATTCTGTAGTTATTACGCTAGATGATGTTGATGAAATGATTGTACACAAAACAAAAGTTATTACTATTTTAAATAAACTAGGTAATCGCTATGCTACTACGTACGAAGGGTATGATGATAATACAAAGATTACCGAACTTTCAACCGTTATTTACGATGCTTTTGGTAATCAAATAAAGAAATACAAAGAAAGAGATTTTATAGATGTTAGTGCTGTAGATGGCGGAACGCTTTATTCTGACTCTAGAGTAAAGTATTTAGAATATACACCTGTTTCTTATCCGTATACAATTGTATTCGAATCTGAGTATAAAACATCATCAACAGGTTATCTTCCAAATTGGTATCCGATTAATGGCTATTTTGTGTCCATTGAAAAAAGTAGTTATGTTCTTAAAAATCCATTAAAAATAAAGTTTAATAAGAAAGAAAAGAACTTTAAGGGGTATACTATAGAAAATAGCAATACAGATTATGAATTACACGTTATCTTAAAAAATCAACCAGCGGTTGAATATGAAGAAAATAGTGTTTCTTCTAATGATATTCTGCCAAAACTAATGGTTGTTCCTCAAAATTTTCAAACAGATAATGTACCAGGAAGTTATTCTAATTGGAAAGAATTAGGTGTTTGGATGAATGATAGTATTTTATTTGGAAAGTCAGATTTAGGTGAGGCAACCAAATTAAAGGTTTTAAGTTTAGTAGAAGGAGTAGAAGATCCTATTGAAAAAGCAAAAATTGTGTATGCTTTTATGCAAAGTAAAACGCGTTATATAAGTGTACAAGTTGGTATTGGAGGTATTCAGCCTATAGCAGCAAACGAAGTAGACAGGGTTAGTTATGGAGACTGTAAAGGTTTAACTAATTATACAAAAGCGCTTTTAGATGTAGTTGGCGTTCAATCTAATTACGTTCATGTAGAGGCAAATAGAGATGATAAAGTTTCTTTTGATACTAATTTTGCATCTTTAGCTCAAGGAAATCATGTTATTCTAAATATACCTAATAAAGGTAATGATATTTGGTTAGAATGTACTAGCCAAACAATTCCCTTTGGTTTTTTAGGAGATTTTACAGATGATAGAAATGTGTTGGTAATGACACCAGAAGGCGGAGTTATAAAAAGAACACCAGCTTATAAAAACGAAACCAATCTTCAAGAGTTAAAAGGGAAAATTCAATTAGAAAAAAACGGAAGTTTAACCGCGAGTTTAAATAGAGTGTCTAAAGGGATTCAATATGATGATAAATCTTTTTATGAAAATTTATCAAAAGAAGAACTTACAAAAAAATACAAGTCTAACGTTTGGAGTTATAATAACAATCTAGAAATTGATGCTTTAGATTTATTAAATGATAAGGAGAATGTAGTTTTTAAAGAAGATTTAAAAGTATCCATTAAAAACTATGCTTCTGTAAATGAACAAGAATATTTGTTTAGGGTAAATGTTTTTAATAGAAACAGTTTTATTCCTAAAAGATACAGAAGTAGAAAATTACCATTAAAAATTTCTAGAGGATATAAGGATGTTGATCAGTATGAAATTAAAATTCCTGAAGGCTATGTTTTGGGTGTTTTACCACCAGAAAAAGTGATTTCTTCAAAATTCGGAACCTATAAAGTTACGTTTACAAAAGTAGATGATACTGTTTTTAAGTATTATAAAACAATGATGATTAAAGAGGGTGTTTATGCTAAAGAAGACTATAAAACTTACAGAAGTTTTAGGCGAAGTATTGCTAAGTATGAAAATTTGAGAATTGCTCTTACCTTAAAATAAATTGAATGAAAAAGGGTATAATTGTATTACTATTATTAAGATGGAAAACCAAGCATATTGCCCATGCCAACCGTAAATAACCAACAACCATAAATACTATGTTCTATAGAAACTAAAAGTGTAGATTTTGTTTTGTTGTAGGTTATTGCAAATAAAATTCCGCCAATAAAGGTTAAAAATAATACAAGTGTATTTCTAAACATTAGATGTGCAGCAGAAAATAAAAGGGCGTTTACAAGTATAAATAAGCTTTCGTTTTTAAACAGATTTTTATATCGCTTAAAAAAGAAAGTTCTATACAAAAGCTCTTGTGGATACACCGAAAAGAAAGTGTAAAAAAGTAAGATTAAAATCCATAAACCAGGTTTGTTTAACATCACGGTAAAAAGGTTTTCTTTATCAGTAAACCAAACAAAAGAAGTGGTAATAAGGGCAATAATTAAAAATTTTATCAATGTAGTTGTCCAAAAATTTTTCCAGTTGATGTTTTTCTCAATTCTAAATTTAATTTTTTCAACCTTAAAAAGTACGTAAGTAATATAAGTAAAACCTACAAGCCCAATAATCAATTTTAAGATAGGAGAATAATTGAAAGCAAAACTTATTGGAATTAGCACAAAAATTAATAAAAGTTCAAAAAATTTACAACGAGTAGTTTGCATGTTTTATAAGTTTATAGCGGTTGTGTTTTTAACTTGCTCAATAGCAAAGATACTATGTGTACTGCCAATATACTTTATGGCAGTTAATTTTGTAACCATAAAATTTCTATAAGTTTCCATATCCTTTACGTAAATTTTTAGAATATAGTCATAATCTCCACTAACATGAAAACATTCTGATACTTCCTCTAATTTTAAAATTTCACGCTCAAAAGTAGTTACATATTCTTTAGAATGTTGAATCAGTTTTAGATGACACAAAACTAAAAAAGACTTATCAATTTTATTTTTATTGATGATGGCCACGTACTTTTCAATCACATTTTGGTTTTCTAATTTTTTGATACGTTCATAAACAGCCGTAACAGATAAATTTAATTGAAGAGATAACTGTTTTGTGGTTTGTTTACTGTCTTCTTGTAATAGATTGATGAGTTTTTTATCGGTAGAATCTAATGCCATGGTTTTAAATTTTCTAAAAAGTGATTTAAACAGAAGTTGTTTTAGATTTTATATCTATCCTGTTGTTCAAATTTAGAAAATAAAACTATAGTTTATGATTTATGTTGATTTTATTTCTTGTTAGTTGTTTTTTTGCAATCAATAAAATTAAATAATTATGAAATTTAAACCTGCAGATAAAATTCAAGATTTACAATATTTCGGAGAGTTTGGTGGCGTAAATCCATCCATTTCAGATTCCTCTACCTATACATTTATATCAGCAAAAACCATGTTTGATACTTTTGAAGGAAATGCAGATGGTTGTTATTTATATTCAAGGCATTCATCCCCCTCAAACCTATATTTAGGAGAAGCTTTGGCTGCTATGGAAGGTACAGAAGTTGCAAATGTTTCAGCATCTGGTATGGGTGCCATTACCCCTGTTTTATTGCAATTGGTAAATGCAGGAGAACATATTGTTTCTAGCAGAACCATTTACGGAGGAACCTATGCGTTTTTAAAAAATTTCATCCCAAAATTTAATATTAGAACCACTTTTGTAGACATTACAAATTTGGCTGTTGTAGAAGCTTCTATTACAGCCAAAACAAAAGTTTTGTATTGCGAATCTGTAAGTAATCCGCTTTTAGAAGTAGCAGATATTGCAGGTTTAGCTGCGTTGGCAAAAAAATACAGTTTAAAATTAGTGGTAGATAATACGTTTTCTCCATTATCAATTTCGCCAACAAAATTAGGAGCAGACGTTGTAATACATAGTTTAACAAAATTTATTAATGGTTCTTCGGATACTGTTGGTGGTGTAGTTTGTGGTACACAAGAATTTATCAACGATTTACGAAATGTAAATAGCGGAGCTAGTATGTTATTAGGTTCTACAATGGATAGTTTAAGAGCTTCATCGATCTTAAAAAATATGAGAACGCTGCATCTTAGAATGAAACAGCACAGTTTTAATGCCGCTTTTTTAGCAGAAAAATTTGAGGCAGATGGATTGAAAACAGTGTATCCTGGTTTGTCATCTCATCCTTCTCATGTACTTTTTAAAGAAATAATGAATGTAGAATATGGTTTTGGAGGGGTCTTAACGATAGATGTTGGTTCTTTAGAGAAAGCCAATGAATTAATGGAGTTAATGCAGCATGAAAACTTGGGGTATTTAGCGGTGAGCTTGGGCTTTTACAAGACTTTGTTTTCTGCTTCTAGTAGTTCTACTTCATCAGAAATACCTAAGGAAGAGCAAGTAGAAATGGGGCTTTCAGATGGCTTAATTCGGTTTTCTATTGGTTTAGATAATGATATTGCAAGAACATATAAAGCAATGAAATTATGTATGATTAAAGTAGGAATTTTATAGTTCTATTTTTAATTTTTAAGATAAAATAAAAATTACAGCAAGCAAAAATAGTTGTTTGCTGTTTTAATTTATAAGTTTATTATTCGTAATCGCTTAATGCCTTTTCGTTAGGGATGTCTTAATCAATTCAATTTGCATAACTTCTTGTAAAATCGTAACATTACAGAAATAAAATAATTAGTATGCCAGAAGACAAGAATCTTTCAGAAATTAATATTGAAGATCAAAAAATTATAGAAAACAAAGAATTAAGCCTCTTTGAATCTTTAATTCCGGTTGTAATTTTAATGGGATTGTTGGCATATAATATCTTTTTTGTGGATGGTCAAGAATGGTTTGGGGCATTTACTAATCAATATATTCTATTAATTGGAGGTCTAATTGCAGCAACTGTAGGTTTTTTTAATAAAGTTACTATAACTACAATGATTTCTGAAGTTTGGGAAAATTGGAAAAGTGTTTTTGTACCCATTATGATTCTTTTTTTAGTAGGTGCATTAGCAGGTACTTGGTTAGTGAGTGGTATTATTCCGGCAATGGTTTATTATGGATTACAAGTTTTAAGTCCAGAAATATTTTTACCAGCATCTGTAATTATTGCTGCCATAATTTCGATTGCAACAGGTAGTTCTTGGACCACCTCTGCCACCGTTGGTATAGCTCTAGTGGGTATTGGAAGTGCTTTGGGTATTCCTACGGGGATGATTGCCGGAGCTGTAATTTCTGGCGCTTATTTTGGAGATAAAATGTCGCCTCTTTCTGATACAACAAATTTAGCACCAGCAATGGCAGGTACAGATTTGTTTACCCATATAAAATACATGTCTTATACAACAGTGCCTACTATTATCGTTACATTAATTGTATTTGCTATTTTAAGCGCAACCATAGATACAACGGGTACTGCAGATATTAGTAATTTATTAGCAACTATAGACCATACATTTCATATTTCTTCTTGGTTATTTTTGGTTCCTGGTATTGTTATAGCGATGATTTTGTTAAAAACAAAACCATTAATAGCTTTGGGTACAGGTATTCTTTTAGCCGCAGTTTTTGCATTTATTTTTCAAGGAGATCTTTTAGACAGTTTATCTGATTCTAAATTTCAATCTATTATAAATGCTATTTTAACAGATGTTAGTATAGAAACTGATAATGATAAATTATCAGAATTATTTTCTTCAGGTGGCATGAATGGAATGATCTGGACTATTTTATTAATTGTTTGCGCTATGGTCTTTGGAGGAGTTATGGATGCCATTGGAGCATTAGCAAAAATTACGAAAGGGTTGTTATCTGTTGCAAGTTCAGTTTTTGGTTTGTTTGCGAGTACCGTTATTAGTTGTTTAGGATTAAATGCAATTGCATCAGATCAATATTTGGCAATTGTAATTCCAGGTAAAATGTTTAAAAAAGCCTATGAAGATAAAGGTTTAGCTCCAGAAAATTTAAGTAGAACTTTAGAAGATTCTGGGACTGTAACTTCGGTTTTAATTCCTTGGAATACTTGTGGGGCTTATCAATCTACCGTACTAGGAGTTTCTGTAGCAGATTATGCTATTTATGCTGTTTTTAATTATTTAAGTCCTTTTACAACCCTATTATTTGCAGCATTAAATATTAAGATTAGACAGTTGGTAAAAAAATAAATGTATGATTGTTTCTGCTGTTCTTTCGGATGCAAAACAACTCACTGAGGTTGCGTTAAAATCGAAAGCATTTTGGGGTTATTCTAAAGAATTGATAGAAGGTTGGAGAAACGATTTAACGGTAACATCTACTACCATAAAAAGTTGCAACGTGTTTAAATTTATGGTTGCAGATGTAGTAGTTGGTTTTTACGTTTTAAATAACCCGAAAGAAGATTTAGTTAAATTAAAAATGTTATTTGTTTTACCTAAATTTATAGGAAAAGGTATCGGGAAAAAATTATTAACTCATGCTTTAAAAAAAGCAACAATTTCTAAAGCAAAAACAATAGAGTTGGTTGCAGATCCTAATGCAATTCCTTTTTATACATCTCAGGGTTTTATAGAAAAAGATCAAATAGGGAGTGCTATTTCTGGTCGTTTTTTGTCTTTAATGCAAAAAAATTTAAAACAATAGAAATTAATAAAAGTATCCAAGGACTTCCGTGTAGTAAAACATCAAACCAATCTTTGGCTTTCATTGCGAGTTCTCCAGAAAAAGCACCTCCACCCAAAATCCATTGAATTTTACCTAAAATATGTGGCGGATTAAAAGGAGCTAACCCTAAAGTTAAACTTGCCATCAAAAATAATTTCCAATTCTTTTTAAGTTGATTTCTCATTTTTTCTTAAAGTAAAAAATTTAAAGATAGAAAATATAAATATTATTAATGAATGAAAAGTTATGTAGGTTAAAATTCTAAAGAAAAAACTGAAGCTATATGTGTCGTCTTCACTAAAAAAAAGTATAGATAAATATATGATAATTAGAGCTATGTTTAATAATATAAACGTTGCTATATTTTTCCATTTATATAGTAGCAGTAAACTAAAAGCACTGGTTATTAGTATTGTTAGTATAAGAATAAAAATCATAGTTTAAATAAACCAGTTCCAAACCAATCCAAAACGAACAGTAAAATCTCTATACGGATAATTAGGTGCTGAGTAGTAGTTCTTTGATGTAAAGCCAGAAGTTACGTTATCAATTTTAAAATACAAGCGCGTTCTTCGCACTTGTGCGTTAAAGAAAACATCTACAGAAGGAAAACCTATTTCTTGCGTATCCTGTAATGTAAACTCCGCTAACAATGGGTTGTAGGCATTCATTTTATACTTTGTAAAATAATTAAAAGTAGCCCCAATGTTAACCAACATTGGTTTTCCTTTAAACCAGTAGTCTTGGTAGTATAATGTGTTTCTTGTAACCAATTCTGGTACTCTAAAAACAGAGCTACCACTACTAACGTTTTGGTACATTACAGTATTATCTAAAGCCAGTTTCCAATACTTAATTTCTTTGTTCGCTTTTACTTTTAAATAAGTAATTTGGCTATCGAATTGATGCGGTTTGTTGTCTTCACCAAAATAAGTGTAGTTGTCAATATTAGTAAAATTAAGACCTGCATTTAGCCATTTAGAACTAAAAGAGAAGCCTAGGTCTCTTGTATTAACAGACGTAAGATTATCATTTTGCCAGTTGTAATCGTCATATTTACTTTGGTGTAATAGCGTATTAAAGTTGGGCGATTTAGAACTAATTAATAAACTTCCTTTTACTGCAAAAAGACTGTCTTTTTTATACAATGCCTCTCCTTGTAAAAAGGTGCCAGACAATCTGCCGCTTCCAGGAGATAAATTTCCGGTAGCATTTAAATGAAAGTTTTTAATTTTTGCCTTCCAATCTGCACCTACAGAAATGGCACTTCCCTCTAATTTAACTTTGGAAATATTACTATTTGTGTTTAAAATAGTATCATATCCGTAAGAATAATTGGTAATATTTATTTTGGCTTTAAATTTACCAAGTACGTATTTAGAGTTAAATTCTAAGTTTAGTTCGTTATTTGTAATGGTGTTTTTTGCTAGGTTGTTATTAGCACCAGCAGAGTTTTCATCACCAAAAATAGTTGTAGTACTTGTAGGTTGTGTAAAACGATACTCTTTTGTTTCTGTAGTAAAAACATGTCCAACCTTTAGGTTGCTAAAATCTTTTTTATTGATGGTGTCTTTGCTAGACAACAGTTTATAACTATGATCAAAATATACTCTTCTACCTTCAAAATCATTTTCAGCATCGTCTAAATTTACATCTAAATAAGACCTAGTAGTATAGTCAGGGTCGTTGCTTTCAAATTTATCAATTTCAGCCTGTGGTAATCCGCCACTTTCTTCATTAAAGAAATCTTGTGAAGTTATATGTCCACGAATTTCGTATTGGTTTTCTTTGGTTCTGTAATGAAAAGCCCCTCTAAAGTTACCGTGACTTGCTAAAGATCTTCTGTAAGCACCCAAAGAACGAATTCCTTTGTAAGAAAGAGATACATTTAATCTTGGCGAAAAGTTTACAGTAAAAATGGCATCTAAAACCTGCCCTTGTTGCAATCCTGTTCTGTAGGTAATTTCGGTAGTTGGTGTAGGTACTTCGTAGTATTTTATTTCATCAATATCTAAATAACTAAACTGTTTTGCAGTAAAACCAATATCTGGTAAAAAATTTAAATTGCTAAAATTATACCCTAAATTGGTAAAGGTTTGCCCTTGATTATGAAAGGCTAATAACTCAAAATTATCCGTTCTTAAATAATTAAATTTATAATCCTTTTGTATGGTTAATGTGGTGTCTATATAAGTGGTATCTCTTTTATGAGAAAATATTTTATAGTCTGTATACTTTGTTTTACCAGATAACTTTACTGTAATTTCTCCCGTATTTCTTACGGAGTCATTTTCAATAGAATTAAAATCATTATTTTCTTGAATAGGGTTAAAAGTTCTTTGTGAAAATAAAGAACTAACCACAAGAAAACCAAGTATTGATAAGAATAATCGAAATTTGTTCATAGATTGTTGCTGCAATGGCAAATGTAAAATAATTAAACGAAAATAATTGTTAATAATTATCATGAAATCTGTTAATTAAGCCATGTTTATTTAAACTTTTCTTTTCTTTGTAAAATGTTAGCATCAAATTATAGTGGTTTTTCTTTAGAAGCCGGTACAGATGAAGCCGGTAGAGGCTGTTTATGCGGGCCAGTTGTAGCGGCGGCCGTAATTTTACCAAAAAATTTTACGCATCCTTTTTTAAATGATTCTAAGCAATTATCAGAAAAAAAGAGAGAAGAATTGCGTCCTTTTATAGAAAAAAATGCCATTGCATTTGGTGTTTCTTTTGTTTGGCAGGAAGAAGTAGACGAAATAAATGTACTACAAGCCTCTATAACTGGCATGCATAGATCTATAGAAATGCTAAAAATTGAGCCAGAATATATCATTGTAGACGGAAATAAGTTTAAAGATTATAAAGATATTCCACATAAAGCCATTGTAAAAGGAGATGCAAAATATTTGAGTATTGCCGCAGCTTCTGTACTTGCCAAAACGTATAGAGATGAGTATATGGCAAAGATTCATGTAGAATTCCCTATGTATAATTGGGCAAAAAATAAAGGGTATCCAACAAAAGAACACCGAAACGGAATACGAGAATTTGGTGCAACTAAATACCACAGAAAAACCTTTAAACTGTTACCAGAACAGATTAAATTAAAGTTATAAAACATTTTTTAGAAGCTATTTCCTGCTTTCACTACTCGCTTTTTTTGCCTAAAAAGGCAAAAAAGAGCTCAAACAAACCGTTCAATCAGGGCTAAACTTGTTTGTAAACTTTATAGAATAAGTTCTAATTATTTAAAAACTTCGACTATTTTTACGCTCCAAAATTTTAACTGATGATAAGAAAAACCAAAGCAGAAATTACCAAATGTATTTTACATAAAGTTGCCAATAAGTTTAATAGCGGACAAAATGTTTTTTCTGAAGACTTAATTCGTTTCGATCAAGAAAGTTACGATTTAATGAAAGGTTTTTTATTAAAACCATTCGGAAACTTAACACAAAGCTACCGCTTTACCAATCATGAAGATGTACGTTTAAACGAGGTAAATAAATTTGCTTCAGAAGTTTTTAATGACCAAGAAAGTTTTGTAGAATACTCTAAAAGTATTGTAAACCATTTGTTTGAGCAGTCTAATTCTGCACAAATAAAAACAGGAGATGTACTTGTGGTTTATATAGAAGGTATAGAATATAAAGATGTTTTAACAGAAGCCATTGGTGTTTTTAAAATAGAAAATAAAGTAGACTTTTTTCAAACGTATTTAGACGATAATGAAAGTTTTGATGTGGTTGTTCAAAAAGGAATTTCTACCAAAAGAATAGACAAAGGGTGTTTGGTTTTAAATACATCAGATGCAGAAGGTACCGTTGTTTTGTCTGTAGATAACAACAATTACGATGCACAATATTGGTCTAAAAACTTTTTATCTGTAAAATTAGCAGACGATTATAATTCGCACACACAGAACTATTTAGAGATGTGTAAAGAATTCTCTGAAGAGGTAATTAAGCCAGAATTAGGGATGCACCAACAAGGAAATTTCTTAGCAAATACAGTAGATTATTTTAAAGAAAATGAAGCTGTAGATTATGCTACTTTTAAAGATGAGGTTTTTGAAGAAGAGAAGCATAAAGAAAAGTTTGACGAATACAAAGAGCATTTCGAAAAATTAAATGATGTGTTAATCCGTAATAATTTTGATGTTTCTGGAGTTGTTTTAAAGAAAGAAAAAAACAAGCTAAAAACAGAAATTAAGTTAGACACTAACATCAACATAAAACTAGATGTAGATGCACCAGAAGCGGCATCAGAATATTTAGAAAGAGGATATGATGAAGAGAAGAAAATGAAATTTTATAAAGTATATTTTAACGAAGAGAAATAATTGTTTGTCATTGCGAACCATAGTGAAGCAATCTGTTAATTATAAATTACAGATTGCTTTTTAAATTTGCAATGACTAATTATTTTATAAATTCTTCAACTTCAAAAAGCACTTTAAAGTGTTTTAAAATTTTAGTTTTCACTTCTTCTGTGTCTACTTTTCTGTTTAATTCAGCTTCCATAGAAGTCACTGCTTTTCCTTTAATTCCACAGGGAATAATATTATCAAAATAGCCTAAATTTACGTTTGCATTTAATGCAAAACCATGCATTGTTACCCATCTAGAAGAACGGATTCCCATAGCGCAAATTTTACGAGCAAACGGAGTGCCAACATCTAACCAAACACCTGTTTCACCAGGACTTCTTTCTGCTTTTATTCCATACTCGGCAATGGTTAAAATAATTGCTTCTTCTAAAAAACGTAAGTATTTATGAATATCTGTAAAGAAATTTTCTAAATCTAAAATTGGGTAGCCAACAATTTGTCCGGGACCATGGTAAGTAATGTCACCACCGCGATTAATTTTATAAAAAGTAGCTCCTTTTTTTGCTAATTGCTTTTCATTAAGTAATAAATTGCTCATGTGTCCACTTTTACCTAAAGTATATACATGCGGATGCTCTACAAATAAAAAATAATTTTTTGTAGAAATTTTTTCTTCATTCTTACGATTAGCAATCTTAACATCAACAATTCCTTGTAATAATTCAGTTTGATAATCCCAGGCTTCTTTGTAGTCTTTTACAGATAAGTCTTGTAGTAGTATGTTTCTGTTCATAATCTCGACTACAAAGATAATTATTTCATTATATTTGATGACGATTTTACATATAAACTGTTTATGAAAGCAAAATTTCCTCTATCACTTATTCTTGTCGTATTTTTTTTCTCTTTGAGTGGAGTATATGCTCAAGAGTTTTTAAAAAAAATGGATAAAAATAAAGTGTCTATTCAAGAAAATAATATCCTAAAAAAGAAAAATTTTCCATCTAACTATAGTCTTGTTTCTATAGATATTAATGATTTTAAGATTTTTTTAAAGTCAAAATCTAAAGAAGAGCAAAGTATTATAAAATTACCCAATGCAGCAGGTGGTTTTTCTAATTTTATCATAAAAGAAACATCAAACTTTGAGGCTAAATTGGCTGAAAAATATTCTATGATAAAATCTTATTCTGCTCAAGGAATAGATGATCCTACGGCAGTAGCAAAAATTAGTATGGGTACAGATGGTTTTCATGCTATAGTATTTTCGGGTGTTGAAAAAACATTATATGTAGATCCATACTCTAAAGACGGTAAAACATTAATGGTTTATAAGAGAACAGATTTAGCACCAGATAAAGATGGTTTTACTTGTCATGTAGAAGATACGGTAAGAAGAAATGTTGCAAAAACAACTAGTATTAAAAATGCCAATGATGGAGTGCTAAGAACTTTTCGGTTAGCTTTAGCTTGCAGTGGAGAGTATGCAGAATTCCATTTAACAAACCAAAATATTTCTACAGCTGCCACAGATGAAGTTAAAAAAGCAGCCGTTTTATCTGCTATGAATACTACTATGACAAGAGTAAATGGTGTTTACGAAAGAGATTTAGCAGTAAGAATGGTAATTGTAGAAGACAATGATAAGATTGTTTTTTTAGACGCAAGTACAGATAATATTACAGATGGTGACCCTGATGCAATGCTTAATGAAGTACAAATTATCTGTGATACTAAAATTGGAAATGCTAATTATGATATTGGACATGTTTTTAGTGTTGCAGGAGATGGATTAGCTGGTGGAGGGGTTGTTTGTGTGCCAGGAAGTAAAGCGCATGGTGTAACTGGTAGAAGTAATCCTATTGGAGATGCGTATGATATCGATTTTGTAGTACATGAAATGGGGCATCAATTTGGAGCAAATCATACACAAAATAATGATTGTAATAGAAATAGTAGTACTGCTGTAGAACCAGGAAGTGCCTCTACTATTATGGGGTATGCAGGTATTTGTGCGCCTGATGTACAGGGTCAAAGTGACGATTATTTTCATGCAGTTAGTATTGCAGAAATGTGGGGTATTATTCAGACTTCTGCAAGTTGTGCAGTAGTAAGTAATACCAATAATACTGCGCCTGTAGCAGATGCTGGGGCAGATTTTAGCATTCCAAAATCAACACCATTTGTTTTAAAAGGAGTTGGAACAGATGCAGATGGTACTGCAAGTTTAACTTATAATTGGGAGCAAATAGACAATCAAATAGCAGTAATGCCTCCTGTTTCAACAAGTACCAGAGGACCTATGTTTAGATCTTTAGAATCAAATTCTTCATCCAATAGATATTTGCCCGCATTAGCAACTGTTGTTGCAGGGAGTACATCTTCTACTTGGGAAGTATTGCCTTCTGTGGCGCGTGTGTTAAATTTTTCTTTTTTAGTAAGAGATAATCATGCAGGTGGTGGGGGTTCTGCAAGAGATAACATGAATGTATCTGTAGAAGATGCAGAGGCTTTTACTGTTTCTGCTCCAAATTCTGCTGTTGCGATGGATGTTGGTTCAACACAAACCGTGTCTTGGGTAAAAGGAACAACAGATCTATTTCCTATCAATTGTTTAAATGTTAATATAAAACTATCTATTGATGGGGGGCTTACTTTTCCTATCATGATTAAAGAAAATACGCCAAATGATGGTACAGAAGAGATTGTGATTCCAGATAATCCTTCTACAACATCAAGAATTATGGTAGAAGCTGCAGATAATATTTTTTATAATGTTAATAGCACAAACTTTACCATCAATTCACTTCTACCAACATTTGTAATGTCAAACACCAGTGGTGTGCAATTAGGGTGTAATTCTGGAGGTGACTCTGTAAATTACACACTTAATTTTGATTTTGTAAATGATTTTTCTGAGCCAGTTACATTATCTGCAGAAGATTTACCAACAGGTGCTAATGTTGTTTTTTCTCCTTCGGTAATTAATGCTGATGGAAATGTTACAATGACAATTTCTAGTTTAGATAGTAAAATAGCTCAGAATTATGAAATAAATGTGAAAGGAGTTTCTACAAGTTTAAATAAAAATATAGCCGTTGTTTTAGACTTAAAAACCCCTAATTTTACAGAATTAACACTAACCTCACCGCAAGATGATGCAGATAATATTGGTTTATTTGAAGCGTTAAAATGGGCGTTAGATTCTAATGCGGTATCTTACTATGTTGAAATAGCAAAAGACCCTAATTTTTCTGAAATTGTTTCATCAGATACTGTAGCAAACAACTCTTATATTCCAATTAACTTGACTCAAGAAACAAAGTATTTTTGGAGGGTTAAATCTATTAATAATTGCGGAGAAGGAAATTATAGTACCACTTATAGTTATACAACAGAAGTATGTAAGGTCTGTGACTCTATAGGTGCTTCTGATTTTTTAACAGGCACTACATTAGTAGAATTTAATACAATTAGTAATGCATCTGCAAAAGAAGAAGGCGGTTTAGGATATAGTGATTATACAGAAATAGAAACAGAATTATTTATTAATAGTACCTATGAGTTAGTTGTAAATACAAATACAGATGGCGATTATAGAGTGCTAACTAAGGCTTGGGTAGATTGGAATCAAAATTGTGTTTTTGATGTTGAAGAAGCCTATGATTTAGGTTTTACAGAGAATGGAGAAGATATTGCTACAAGTGAGAGCCCGTTTAAAATAACGGTTCCAGCAAGTGCTTTGTTAGGGAAAACGACTTTAAGGGTTTCTACTAAATACATAGACTCAAGTGATTTAGAAGCTCCCGAATCTTGTGATTTAGGTTTTGATGGAGAGGTAGAAGATTATACTATTTTAGTAAAAAGTGTTTCTATTTACGATGCTGTTTTTGAAGACTTTAACTTATATCCAAATCCTACAAAAGGTGAATTTACTTTAAATTTAAAACTGATTAATACGGATAATGTGTCTGTTCAATTATTTGATATTAGAGGAAGGTTAGTTGCGCAACAAACATTTTTAAATACAAATAAAGATACAAGTTTTTCTAAAAAAATATCTTTTAATAACCTTTCAGGGGGATTATATTTGTTGAAAGTAACTAACGGAAGTAAACACACAACAAGAAAACTAATTATAGAGTAAGAAGTAATAAATAATTTAAATGAACCACATTATTTTAATAGTGTGGTTTTTTTATGGCTAGTTGCCAAAAAAGAAAGTGTGTAAAAAACGACCTGGAGTTAGTGTAAAACCTCCGGCAATAACAATTGCTCCAAAATAAAGAAAAATCATTTTTAGTTTATGTTTTTTAATTTGTCCTTTCTTTACGGCAATTATAGCAGTAGGAACGCTGTATAATGTTAAAAAACTAAATAAATGTATGTACCCAAAATGATTTAAAAATTGAGTTCCTACATACGCAGGCATAAATAACGTGATAACTGCGGTAATCATCATTAAAGACATATAAATCTTGCCTAATAATTTATGAAAAGGAGTTCCTTTTTTTACAGCTAAAAGATAGGCGCCAATAAAAATACAAGGAACAACGGTTAACAAATGCGAGTACATTAAATATTTATATTCCATAGATTTATTTTTTTTCCTAAAATAAGGTAAATAAAAAAATAAATCTACGTTAATAAGAGGTTTCTCTTTTTTTTTACCTTCTAAAGATTTTTTTTGCAATTCCTTTTATTGAAAGAATATTTAATGGAAACTCAAGTAAAACATGAATAAAACTAAGAAAGAAAAGAAGAATAAACCCTTTTCTGTAATCATAAAAATAAATGATTATAGAAAGTAACCATAAGGTACCTATAGTTAATAATTGTTTTGTAGTTGTTTTTTTATACCAACCTATTACAGTTGTTTTCGAAAACCAATTAAGGTAATGATAGGTATAGGCAAAAGAAATAAACATTTGTATTTTAAGCGATTTTATATTTAAAAAATCAAAATTATTTCCTTCTGAAAGATTTAGAAGTTCAGCTATTTTTATATTTAACAAGTGAAAATTATTATTAACATAAGTTTTAAGGATGTTTTCTGAAAAACCAGGGGGTTTTATTTCTATAAAATAGATACCTAAAGGTGTTAATAACAAGAGAAGTATGTTAATATATCCTATAGGATTGTTGTCTTTAAAGCTACCATAAAGCATAAATAAAATAGTAAAAACATATACATGAATAATGGTTGGTAAAAATAAACCTATCCATATGTGAAAAAAATTGAAATGAATTAGCAAAACCGCTACTAGAAAACCTAGTAGGCTGTATATAAATAGTTGTTTATAGTTGATTTTAAAAGAAAGGATGATTGCTAGATATAGTGATAAAAAGATAGCAATATTAATATAGTGACTTAACCATACGACGGATGTTTCAATAAATGAATTTTTAAAAAAATTATAAATAAAATGAATTCTAAAAAACAAGGGTATTGTTATGATTACAGTAAAAAAACAGCAAGAAATTAACCAGATTTTACTTTTTTCTACAAAAAAATCTTTATTTTTTATCCAGTTTATTTCAGTTAAATAATGTAATGGGCCAAGTATTGCGTAAGACAATAATAACAGTTTAAAGGGAAGTAAAAATGCTAGTAAAAAAGATAATACAATGAGTAATGTATTAAGTAAATTTATTTTTTTCATAAAAAAAGATTTCTAAAAATACAACAATGTTTGTTTAGTTACAGTCCATAATTATGCTTTGTTGATCATTGATACTCCTTTTGAATGAGTGAAAGCTGTGAGGTGTGAATTTAATACTTTTTTATGTCTTTTTTTTGAAAATAAAAAGCCACATCAAAATTTGATGTGGCTTTTTTAAAAATATTTAATCTATAATTATCCTAAAAAAGGATATTTATAATCTGTAGGAGGTGTTAATGTTTCTTTGATTAATCTAACAGACGTCCAACGTAATAAGTTTTGTGCAGAACCAGCTTTATCATTTGTTCCAGAAGCTCTTGCGCCTCCAAATGGTTGCTGACCAACAACAGCTCCAGATGGTTTGTCGTTAATATAGAAGTTTCCTGCAGCATTTTCTAATGCCTTAGAAGCTTTCTCAACAATATATCTATCAGTAGAAAAGATAGCACCTGTTAATGCATATTCTGTAGATTCGTCAACCAATTTTAATGTAGCTTCCCATGCTGCATCTTCGTATACATAAACAGTCATAACTGGGCCAAATAACTCAGTTGTCATTGTTGCATACTTTGGAGATTTAGTAACAATTACAGTTGGCTCAATAAAATATCCAACAGATTTATCGTGGTTTCCACCAATAATTATTTCTACATCTTTATCAGCTTTAGCTGCATCAATATAACTTGCAATTTTATCAAAAGAACCTTCATGAATAACTGCATTTACAAAGTTATTTGTGTCTTCTGGAGACCCCATTTTTAACTCGCTTGCTTGTGTAATTAAATGTTTTTTAACCTCTGGCCAAAGTGACGCAGGTATGTAAGAACGTGAAGCAGCAGAACATTTTTGACCTTGGTATTCAAAAGCACCTCTTGTCATTGCAGTGGCAACTTGTAAAGGATTAGATGAATTGTGAACCCAGATAAAATCTTTTCCACCAGTTTCTCCAACAATTCTTGGATATGTTTTATACGTATGAATGTTGTTACCTATTTGTTTCCATAATTCTTTAAAAACATGTGTAGAACCTGTAAAATGTAATCCAGAGAAATCTGGAGAAGCTAAAACAGTATCAGAAATCATAACAGGATCTCCGTAAACAACGTTTATAACACCATCTGGCAAACCAGCTTCTTTAAATAAATCTACAATTACTTGTGCAGAATATGCTTGATGATCAGACGGTTTCCAAACAACAACATTTCCCATTAAAGCTGCTGATGCAGGTAAGTTTGCAGCAATAGATGTAAAGTTAAAAGGAGATATTGCATATATAAATCCTTCTAAAGGTCTGTACTCAACTCTGTTCCATACTCCTGGAGAAGATGTTGGCTGATCTTTAAAAATATCCGTCATATATTCTACGTTAAAACGGAAGAAATCGATCATTTCACAAGCAGCATCAATTTCTGCTTGGTACACATTTTTAGATTGTGCAATCATTGTTGCAGCATTCATTCTTGCTCTATAAGGTCCTGCTAATAATTCTGCAGCCTTTAAGAAAATAGCAGCTCTTTCCATCCAACTTACGCTAGACCAAGCCTCTCTTGCAGCTAATGCAGTAGCTATTGCAGCGTCTACATGAGTTTTGTCTGCAGTATGGTATTGACCAACAACATGTTTATGATCATGAGGAGGTGTAATATTTTTGGTATTTCCTGTTCTAACTTCTTCTCCATTAATGTGCATTGGCACATCAATATTGCTGTTAAACATTGCTTTATAAGTAGCTAATAACTCGTCTCTTTCTGGAGAGCCTGGAGCGTACCCTTTTACAGGTTCGTTTACTGCTTTTGGAACATTAAAAAATCCTCTTGCCATTTTGTATGTTTTTTAAATTTTAATCGACTAATTTTGAGTTTCAAAGTTACAATTTTTGTTTCAATAATTTTAATTGAATTTTAGACTCTTTTGTTAAGGAAAGTTTAAAGATCATGTGAAAATTCAAAATTTATCATAAATAGTAGAAAAATATATGTGTACAGTTACCTACCTTCCTTTAGGAAATAATGATTTTATTTTAACATCTAATAGAGATGAAACTCCATTAAGGAATACAATTTCTCCCAAGAAATATATAGAAAATGGTGTTGAGTTAACGTATCCAAAAGACGAATTAGCTGGAGGAACTTGGGTTGGTTTAAGTGAAAAAAAACGATTAGTTTGCCTTTTAAATGGCGGTTTTGAAAAGCATGTAAGAAAAAGTTCTTATAAAATGAGTAGAGGTATTATTGTAAAAAATATTTTATCTGCAGATGATGCCGTTTCTTACGTCAATAATTTCGATTTTAAAGATATAGAGCCTTTTACATTGATTTTGGTTGATTGGAAAAATCAATTAGAAACGTATGATTTGGTTTGGGATGGAACAATAAAGCATTTTAATAAATTGCCCCAAGAACCAAAAATTTGGTCTTCATCTACTTTGTATACAGAAGAAATGAAAGAAATGAGAAAGCAGTGGTTTGCAGATTGGTTGTTAAAAAATAAAAAGTTTCATCAAGATAAAATAGTGGCATTTCATCAAAATGAAAACTTAGGTACTTTAGGAACATCACCAAAAATGAAGCGTGAATTTGTAGAGACAGTAAGTATTACATCCATAGAAAAAAGAGCTTTAGATATTAAAATGGATTATTTAGATTTTGTAAATGCATCTAAAATAATGCAAAAGCAATAAAGGATATAAAAAGGGCTCCTAAAGAAGTGAAAATTACAAATAGGATATTTGCAAAGATGTATTTTATAAATGTTTTTAAATAGCCTTGCCCATAAAAATTCTTCATTGCAAGATACAAATACAATAAAAATACTAATAAAAAAAAGGACATGTAATTGGCTGTTTCTTTAAAGAAGTTTATGAGATAGAAAATTGAAAACAGCAAGAAGAAAAAAGTTTGTGTATGAAAAACAAAGATTAAATGTTCTACATATGTAAATTTTCTTCGGATATAAATAAAACGTAAAAACAGTGTGAATAAAGGTAGCAGTATAAATAAAGCAATTGAAGAGTAAGAAAGCAATTGCTTGCTTAGTTTTTTAGCAACCGAATTGTCTGTTAAAATAGTGTTGATTAATTTAGTTCTAGAATACCAGAATTTATTTGAAAAACTTTTATTTATAGCTAAACTGTCTAAAGCATCATCCACATGAACCTGAGGGTTCTTTTTATGGAATTTTAGCATTTTAATAATTTTTATTTCTTTTCCTGCAACCTTAAGAAATGGTTTTTTTGTAACACTATCTTTAAGAATAGTTAGTAAAGAGTCTATTTCTTTTAAATTATTTATAGAGTCTTTCTCTTTTTTAAGATTGATAGGAATCCCTGGTAAAAAGTTGTTTTTGCTTGCTTTTTTGCCCTCCCTAAAGTTATTAAAATCATTATAACTATTAGTGAAACCAATAATTAAAAAGAAAATTAAGGAAACTGTTAAGTAAAACTGAAAAGGATTAGAATAACGTTGCCTTTTACCTGCAATATAATCTTTAGAAACTTTTCCTGGTTTTATTAATAACGGTATTATGGTTGTCCAAAATTTAGCATCAAGATTAAATAAACCATTAAATACCTGATGCATAAAGCTAGCAAAAGTAATTCTGTTACCTTTATTTTCTTGCCCACAATCTGGGCAAAATTTTTCTTGCCCACTAAAAGGATGTCCGCAATTTAAACATGCTGGATCTTTTATTATGGCTCCTTTGCTTTTGGTTAGTTTTGTGTTGATTGTGCTGTTAATTGAAAGGTTGGTATTATTACTTTGAATTGCTCAAAAGTATCTAGATTTATCATTGTGTAAAACCCTTTCATTGCACCAATATTAGATTCTAGAAAACATCCAGAACTATATGTGTAAATGTCGTTTGGTTTTAAAACAGGGGTTTGTCCCACAACACCTTCTCCGCTAACAATTTCTGTGTTACTAAGTGTATCAAAAATTTTCCAAAACCGATCTGTTAGTTTTACGGTTTCGGTAGATTTATTTTCGATAGTAATTACATACCCAAAAATGTGGTGTAGTCTGTTGTTTCTATAATTTGTGCCTTTATATTTTGTATCAACAGAAATTTTTATCCCTTTTGTAATTTGGTTTATCATTGCTAGTAAATGTAGTTTTTTTGATTATAAATTGCAAATGATTTTTTATCCGATTTCTATTTAAAATAAATAGCAGTAGAATAAAGATGGCTTTTCTTGATTTTAAATAGTGTAAGTTATGCTTTGTGAGATGGTGTTTACTGGTATTTGTTAGCCTTTTTTATGTTTTCTTAATTGATAATACTTCTTTTTAGTAATACAAAACCTATTTTATTTTGTGTTGGGTAAAATTTACTCGGTTTAAGTTTTAATTACACGCTTTTTATACGGGTTTTATATTGTGGAATAAAATAAGTTATGTATTAATTATTTGATTTACAGGTGTTTGATTTATTTATTTAATAAATATTTTTTCATGGCATATTTATTTCAATATACCTAATCGTAAATAACAATTAATATAAAAACTTAAATAATTATGAAAAAATTAGTTTTAACAGTAGCAGTAGCAATTTTAACAGGCGGAGTTTCAGTTTCTGCTTTTGCAAATGAAAATAACATCATCAACAACAATTCTAATCAAATCATTACCGTAGTACTAAATGATGGGTTTAAAGAAGTTAAGGTAAAAGAATTACCAGAGGCAGTGATAACTGCAATTCTAAAAGATTTTAAAACAGCAACAATTGCTAAAGTGTATGTAAATGAAAGTGAGCAATACAAAATAGAGCTTACAGTTGATGGAACTGAAAGTGTAGTTTATGCAGATAAAGGTGGCAAATGGTTACAAGAAAAAGAAGTAAACATGGTTGAGTAATTTTTAAATGTTAGCATCTTAAAATTTCAATATTTAAAATACCTAATCTTAAATAACAATTAATATAAAAATTTAAATAATTATGAAAAAATTAGTTTTAACAGTAGCAATAGCAATTTTAACAGGCGGAGTTTCAGTTTCTGCTTTTGCAAATGAAAATAACATCATCAACAACAATTCTAATCAAATTATTACCGTAGTGCTAAATGATGGGTTTAAAGAAATTACAGTAAAGCAATTACCAGATGCAGTTGTTAATGCAATTCTAAAAGATTTTAAAACATCAACAATTACTAAGGTATATGTAAACGGAAGTGAACAATACAAGATAGAATTGACTGTTGATGATGCAGAAAGTGTTGTTTATGCAGATAAAGAGGGGAAATGGTTAAAAGAAGAAGAAGTAAGTGTAGAAGCAAGATAATTATTAGATCTAATAATTTTTTAATTCAATTTTAAAAGTGTCTAATCATACATAATAATTAATATTAAAACTTAAATTATGAGAAAATTAATTTTAACAGTAGCAGTAGCAATATTAACAGGTGGAGTTTCAGTTTCTGCTTTTGCAAATGAAAACAATAACAGCAACAACAATTCAGATCTAATTACTACCGTAGTAATGAATGATGAATTTAAAGAAATTACAATAAAGGAATTGCCACAAGCAGTTGTTAGTGCAATTTTAAAAGATTTTAAAACAGCTAAGGTTGCTAAAGTGTATGTAAACGGAAGTGAGCAATACAAAATAGAACTTATTGTTGATGGAGCAGAAAGTGTAGTTTATGCAGATAAAGAGGGGAAATGGTTAAAAGAAGAAGAGGTAAGTGCAGAAGAGTAGTTTTTAGGTCTAAAGATTTTTAGCCTCTATTTTTCAAGAAAGAAAGACATTTTTTAATTAAAATGTCTTTTTTTTTGATAACAATCAATTTATCTTGATATTTTTGTAAGAAATGTGTAAGCTTTATGAAAGGGATTCTATTAGTTGAAGATGATGTAGCATTTTCTGAAATGTTGAAACAATTTCTCAAACGACATCAGTATGTTGTTGATGTGAGTTATAATATAAAAAATGCCCTACAACAATTAGAAAATCAAAATTACGATTTAGTTTTTACAGATTTACGCCTTCCTGATGGTGATGGAATTACGTTGCTAAAACAAATAAAAAAGAGTAAACATGCTGTTCCTGTTGTTTTAATGACAAGTTACGCAGAGGTATCTACCGCAGTACAAGCCATGAAACAAGGGGCTTTTGATTATATATCAAAACCTTTTAACCCTAGTGAAGTTTTAGAGGTTATTAGCAATGCTCTAGAAGAAAAAGCCAGCACTGTAGTTGCTGTTCAAGAAAAAAAAGAAAGTGGTAAACTTACTACAGATTTTGTAAAAGGGATTAGTAGCTCTTCTAAAACCCTTGACGAATACATTTTATTAGTTGCACCTATTAATATGTCTGTTCTTATAACAGGAGAAAGTGGTACTGGAAAAGAAGTAGTTGCAAAAACAATTCATTTAAAAAGCCCTAGACATAATAAACCGTTTATTGCTGTAGATTGTGGTGCAATACCAAGAGAAATAGCGTCTAGTGAGTTTTTTGGACATAAAAAAGGTTCTTTTACAGGAGCAAATGAGGATAAAATAGGTCATTTTGAATCTGCAAATGGCGGAACACTTTTTTTAGATGAAGTAGGTAATTTAACGTATGAAAACCAAATACAATTATTACGTGCTTTGCAAGAACGAAAAATTAAACCTATTGGAAGCAGCAAAGAAATTAATGTTGATATCCGTTTAATCACTGCAACTAATGAAGATTTACTTGCAGCCGTTGAAAAAGGAGATTTTAGAGAGGATTTATACCATCGGTTAAATGAGTTTTCTATTAAAGTACCTAATTTAAAAGATAGAAAGGATGATTTAATTTTGTATGCAGACTTTTTTTTAAATAAAGCAAACCAGCAGTTAAACAAATCGGTTATCGGTTTTTCTAAGAATGTGTTAACTATTTTTCAAAATTACCAATGGCCTGGTAATTTACGAGAACTATCTAATGTTATTAAAAGAGCAACTTTATTAACAAAATCTGAAATTATTGATGTTGAGGTTTTACCGAGCGAATTAACAAAGGTAAAAGAGGTTAAGGGTTCGTTAAACAAATTTTCTACTAAAGAGAACGAAAAATCATTGATAATAAGTGCCTTAGAAGAGGTAGGGAATAATAAAACCCAAGCGGCAAAATTGTTAAATATTACAAGAAAAACACTTTATAATAAACTAAAAGAATACAACCTTAGTTAAGGTAGTTTTTTAAGGATGCAATAAAGTTCTTTAAAAGCTCTTCAAAATCAATAAAAGACTTGTTGTTAATCGTTTTAGTGGTTTCAAATGTTTCTAGGTAAGGGGTAATTGAATTTACCTCTAATTGTTTAAACATACTTAACATTTTATGGCTTACCTGGTTTAGTAAATGAATGTCTTTTTGTTGTTTTGCTTTTTTTAATTGCTCAAAATTATGCTCTGTATCTGTTAAAAAAATATGGAGTGTTTTGTTTATTGCAGTAGTATCGTTATTTAGAAAAACACGCATAGATTCAATACTAAAATCCACAGTTTTATGCTCTTTTATAGAAGTAGAATTAACTTTGATTTCTATAGAACTAGTTTTAAAAAATTGTTTTAAAGTATGTTGAAGTTTGTTGGAGTTAAATGGTTTTATCAATACTTCTGAAAAACCGCTTTTCAGATATTCTTCTTTAGAAATATTTGCGCGCCCAGTCATGGCAATAATAGGTTGGTTCTTGTAAAATTGATTCTTTTTAAGGATTTCCATAAAATGGATACCATTCATTTTAGGCAGTTGAATATCTGTTAAAACAAAGTCGTATTGTATTTTATCAATTGCCTCAATTGCATTTTGTGCATTATCAAACGTGTGCGTTTTAATTTGAAATTGCTTTAAAAAATCGCTCAACAATTGTTGCATAGAAGAATCATCTTCAACAACAACAGCGGTTAAATTAAATACGCTGGTTGTAGTTTTTGTTTTATCAAGTTTGATAAATGGTTTTTTTGATAGTTTTACAGGTATCTTTAAAGTAAAAGTACTGCCTACGTTTAATTTACTTTTTAAGGTTAAGCTGCCGCCTAATAATTCTGCTAACTTTTTAGAGATGGTTAGGCCCAATCCAAATCCTTTTATTGTATTATCACTAGTGTTATCAGCTTGATTAAAAGCTTTAAAAATATTTGCTTTTTGATCTTTACTGATGCCTATTCCTGTATCGCTTACTAAAATCTCTAAGCTACTATTAGTTCCGTCTTGCTTTATAAAACTTTCAATTGTTATGGTTCCTTTGTCTGTAAATTTACAGGCATTAACAATTAGATTAGACAAAATTTGTTTTATACGAAACGGGTCGCTAATAAGAAGGCTATTAATGGTGTCATCTTGTTTAATTACAAAATCGATTGGTTTATCTTTAATGCTACTTTTTGCATTTTGAATAATTTCATCAACATGATTTTCAAAATTAAAAGGAATCGATTTAATAGAGATGTCTCCGTTTTCTAATTTCGAAAACTCTAAAAGATCATCTACTAATTGGCCCATATAGCTAGATGCGCTACGAATATGGTCTATGTAGTTTTTATCCTTGGTATTTTGTGTCGATTTTTGAAGTAGTTCACTAAACCCAGAAATTGTACTTAATGGTGTTCTTAAGTCATGACTTACCATAGAAATTAGTTGTTCTCTACTTTTTAAAAGTAATTTTGTTGTGGTGTTGGCTTTTTCTAATTGGATACGATACCGTTGGGTTTTCCAAAAATCACCTAGAATAATAATAGAAAAAATGATGATGATAATAAAACTGATGCCGGCTGCAAATAAAATAATATTTCTACTATGGTTTAGGGTTTCTTCTCGTTGTGTGTTCATGTTATTGGTGTAGAGAATAATATCTTTTTCAAGATTTCCTAAAAGTTCCTGTAGTTTTCTAGAAATAGTTAAGTCGTTTTTAATAAGTTCGTTTTGTTTTCTTTTTAGATATTTACGATGGTTGGTTGTTTTGTTTTGAGCCTGTTTTAGTATTTTTCTAGAAACGGTTACTAACGAGTCTATTTTTTTTTGTTCAATATTATTAATAGAGTCCTTCGGAACGTATTCGTTCAATGCAATCGCAAAGTTTTCTAACTTAGAGCGAGTTTCATTGCCAAAAAACAACGGGTTTCTAATAAAATCATTGATGGTGATTTTTCCTAATAGCGAGTCTATAGAACTTAATTTATTGATGGCTTTATTAATAGACTCATCAGAATCGTAGTTTTGGTTTAAGTTTTTTAAACCGATAATATTTTTAAGTTTTTTATCAATAATTAATTTGATACTATCTAGAATAAATTCTTGGGGATTATCAGCAACAATAAGGCTTAGTGAATCTATTTTTGATACTAATTTTTTATTTTCATCGAGGTATTCATTAAATTTTGTTTTGGAGTTGAACTGTAGGGCGGCTCTTGCTAAACTTTCATTTTTATAAATATCGGCTATTAAAGTTCCTGTTTTAACAATTGTATTTCTGTCAGAGATATCTTGTTTTTGTAATTGCGTAAATGTTTTTACTTCAGAAAGTATTAAAAATCCAGAAGTTGTAGCTAAAAGACCTAGTATAATGTAGCCTATTAAAACCTTAAAAGTAATTCTCTTTTTTAATGACTGCATTATACAAGTGTGTAGTTAGTTTTATTTACTTTTTAATTAGAATGTCTTTTTCTTATTCATTTTGATTAAAATAGCCGCTACCAATACCAATTACACGTTCGTAAAAACTACCAAATGGTTTGTAGTAAATAATTACAGTGTATTCGTTTTCAGTTTGATAAAAAGTACCATTTACATCATTGGTATTTAAATGTCCATTGGTGTCTAAAGTTGCAAATGTATAATTGTAAAAGCCTTGTTTTAAAAGGATTTCTCCTGTATACATTTTTTCTTTAGCCTGGTATTGCATCTTATTTTCTTCAGTAATGTTAAAGTCATTAAATGCTCCGTAAACAAAAAGGTCTTTATCAACAAAAGGTTCATCAACCAAAACAGAAAAGTGCATTAAGGCATAATCTGCTTCTGTTTTAGAGTCGTTGGCTTCTAAGGTTCTAATAACAAATTGACCATTAACATCTGGGTTGTATTTGTATTCTCTATTTTGATTGTAAGTAAAGGGATATAAATAATGATGGTAAACGTCTTTTTTAATCACTTTTACAACATTTAAACTACTGTTTCTAATAAATTTGTTATCAAAATAAAAATATTCATTTCCTCCCCAGAAGTTTGTTTTGTTTGTGTAAGTGTATAATAATTGATTCGGTTTAAAAAATGTAGGTTGTATGTCTGTTATTTTTTCGTTCCAATTGTTATTTTTTAAAATCACAACATTTATTTCTTGGCTAGGGTTGTTGATGGTAATGTTAGGGTGGTTTACAGAAAATTGAACCGTTTGTTGCGTGTTTAATGTTTTTGTATTCCTGCTTCTTTCTACAGATACTCCAATTGTGGTTGCGTTTTCATATAAAACAAAACGTCTTGTAAAAACAAGTTCGTCATAACTATCTAAAACAGATAAAAGATAGTTTCCGCTTTTGGTAATTACTGTGTTTATATTGGGTATTTGAACCGTGTAGTGAGAATAACTTTGTAAGGTGTTAAATGAATTGGTAACATCTATGATGGTATTTTGATCAAAACCATCTATATACTGACTCGAAGATAACCTGCTAGATTGCCAATCATGCGTCATGTGTTCAATTTTATATTGGTAATCTTTACTGTCGGCCTCTAGGTCATCAAAAGATAACTCTAGTACAGTTCCTAAAGGTACAATAGCAGAAAAGCTGTTTTCTTGTAATGGTCTTAATTGAATAGATTTTATTTGCTGTGAAAGAGTAGTTAAGCAAAAGAATATACAAGCAATAATTAGTAGGTTTTTATACATATTACAAAAATAGTGTTCATTTATTTAATTTATCAAAATTTAAGCCAAAATTTAAAACTACAACGTTTTCAGTTAGCTTGTTATTTAGAATTATTATAAATAAGAATTTTTGGTTAAGATAAAAGTTAAAATGTTTCGATGATACATAGCAAAAAGCCTAAATTTGCTTGATTTTTTAAGATAACTAACAATTCCAAATTACTATGTCAAAAGACATTCGTATTAAAAAAGGCTTAGATATTAAGCTTGTTGGCGGTGCAGAAAAAACGACTAAAAGTATTGCTTTAAGTAGTATTTATGCAGTAAAGCCAGAAGATTTTCACGGAATTATACCAAAACTTGTTGCCAAAGAAGGAGCAGAAGTAAAGGCAGGAGAAGTACTTTTTTATTCAAAAAGTGACGAACGCATTTTATTTCCAAGTCCTGTTTCTGGTAGAGTAGTAGAGGTAATACGTGGAGCAAGAAGAAAAGTATTAGCAGTTAAAATTTCTGCAGATTCAACACAAGAATATAAAGATTTCGGAACTAAAGATGCGACAAAAATGTCTGCAGAAGAAGTTAAGAATCATTTATTTGCTTCAGGTTGCTGGCCATTTGTAAAACAACGACCGTATGATGTTGTTGCAAATCCAAATCAGGCACCAAAAGCTATTTTTGTTTCTGGATATGCAAGTGCACCTTTAGCCGCAGATTTAGATTTTACTTTAGCAGGTAAAGAAGCCGAATTGCAAGCAGCAATTACAGCGGTTTCTAAACTTACAGAAGGTAAAGTTCATGTATCTGTTAGTGCTAATTCTAATTCGCCTTTATCTTCATTAAAAGGAGTAGAATTACATAAGGTTTCAGGACCACATCCTTCTGGTAATGTGAGTACTTTAATTGCAAACATAGATCCTCTTAATAAAGGAGAAGTTGTTTGGGTAATTACACCACAAGATTTAGTTGTTATTGGTGAGTTACTTTTAACAGGTAAATTTAATGCAACTAGAACAGTTGCTTTAACAGGTTCTAAATTTAGTACACCTCAATATGTAACTGCTATTGCAGGAGCAACTATTGCAGATGTAACCGCTAAAAATTTAGAAAATGATAATACAAGAATCATTAGTGGAAACGTACTTTCTGGAAAGCAAGTGAAAACTGAGGATTTCTTAGGGTATTATGATAATCAAGTTACTGCAATTCCGGAAGGAGATGATTATGAATTATTTGGTTGGAATAAACCAGTTTTTAATAAGATATCTGCCTCTAGAGCGTTAACTTTTTCTTGGTTAACTCCAAAGAAAAAATACGACTTAAATACCAATACAAACGGAGAACATAGAGCATTTGTTGTAACAGGTTCTTACGAAAATGTTTTTCCTTTAGATATTTATCCAATGCAATTGTTAAAAGCATGTATGTATAAAGATTTAGATGAAATGGAAGCTTTGGGAGGTTACGAAGTAGCTCCAGAAGATTTTGCACTAACAGAATTTATTTGTGTATCTAAACAACCTCACCAGAAAATAATACGTGAAGGTTTAGATTTAATGAGAGAAGAATTAGGATAAGATTATGGGCTTAAAACAAAATTTACATAATTTAAAAGAGAAATATAAAGGTACTAAAATGGCACCTGCGTTTAACGCAATCCATACCTTTTTATATTTACCAAATGATGTTACTCACGGAGGAACTCATATAAAAGCAGCAGACGATTTAAAGCGTACCATGAACACGGTAATTATGGCTTTAATTCCTTGTTTGATTTTTGGAATGTTTAATGCAGGTTTTCAACATTACGCAGCTATAGATGGTTCTTTAAGAGCAGATGTATTAGCTAACTTTTTTACGTTGGATAACCTTTGGATTGGAATTATAAAAGTATTACCATTAGTAATTGTTTCTTACGGAGTTGGTCTTGGAGTAGAATTTATTTTTGCTATTATAAAAGGTCATGAAGTAGAAGAAGGATACTTAGTAACAGGTATGTTAGTGCCTTTAATTGTGCCAATTGATACACCTTTATGGATGTTAGCAGTTGCCGTAATTTTTGGTGTTGTAATTGGTAAAGAAGTTTTTGGTGGTACAGGAATGAACATCTTAAACCCAGCTTTAACAATTAGAGCTTTCTTATTCTTTGCATATCCAACGTGGATGTCTGGAGATAAAGTCTGGGTATATGATGCTGTAAACAGAACAGGTACTGCAGATGCAATTTCTGGTGAAACTATTTTAGGTAGTTACGCTCAAAATAGCGAAGTAATTTATTCTACTTGGGATAAGTTTGCTGGTTTTATACCAGGTTCTGTAGGAGAAACATCAACCTTATTAATCCTTTTAGGAGCAGCCTTTTTAATTTTTACAAAAATAGGAAGTTGGAGAATTATTGTTTCTACTTTCTTAGGAGCAGCAGTAATGGGTTTCATCTTTAATCAGATTGTAGCTGCAGATATTATTACAGAATCTAGTAAGTTTTATGGCTTAATGAACACTGTTTGGTATGAGCATTTAATAATTGGTGGTTTAGCATTTGGTGCCGTTTTTATGGCAACAGATCCCGTAACAGCAGCACAAACAAATAAAGGGAAATGGATTTACGGTTTCTTAGCAGGTTTTATTGCTATTATGATTCGTGTGTTTAACCCAGCTTATCCAGAAGGAGTAATGTTAGCGATATTGTTAATGAATGTTTTTGCTCCAACAATAGACCATTATGTGGTTCAAGGAAACATAAAGAAAAGATTAAAACGTACTAAAGTTAAAACTGCCTAATTATGAGTAAGAGAACAGATAGTAATTTATATACAATAATTTTCGCCGTAATAATGGTGTTTGTTGTTGGTTCGTTATTGGCATTTTTTGCATCGTCTTTAAAACCAAATATCGACGAAAATAAGAGAATAGAAAAGCAACAAAACATCCTTTACGCAATGGGTGTAAATGAAAACGATGAATCAAGTGCAAACTTTGTTTCTACAGATGTTGCCGGTACAGAGTTTACAAAATATATTAAAAAACAAATTGTTATTCAAGGTGATAAAATTACTGAGGATAGTAAAGCGTATTTAATTGATGTTAAAAAAGAACAAACTTCTGCAAAAGAAGGTAAACAGAGAAAACTACCTTTATTTATTGGAGAAAAAGATGGTAAAACATTTTATATAGCACCAATTAGAGGAAAAGGTCTTTGGGATGCAATTTGGGCTTATATTTCTATGGATGAAAATATGGTTGTGCAAGGTGCTTATTTTGATCATAAAGGTGAAACCGCTGGTTTAGGAGCGAACATAAAACAACGTTTTTTTATGGACGATTTTATTGGTGAACATTTATTATCGAAAAATGGAGATTTCAAAGGAATTGAAGTAGCTAAAGGTAATAACGACCCAAAAAACGAAGACAAAACGGATAATGAAGTGGATGCCATCGCAGGAGCAACAATTACCGGTAACGGTGTGTCTGCAATGATTAGAGATGAGTTAAAACTTTACATTCCTTATTTTAAAACTTTAAAAAAATAATTTATGGGACTTTTATCAAAAAAAGACGCAGCATTAATTACAGACCCTTTATTAGATGACAACCCAATTACAATACAAGTATTGGGTATTTGTTCTGCTTTAGCAATTACAGCAGAATTAAAAGCATCTTTAATTATGGCGTTTTCAGTGATGGCAGTATTAGCCGTAGGAAATGTAGTTATTTCATTAATGCGTAATATTATTCCTTCTAAAATTAGAATTATTGTACAACTAATTGTAGTTGCTGCTTTAGTTATTATTGTAGATTTAGTATTAAAAGCATTTGCTTATGAACTAAGTAAAACACTATCCGTTTTTGTAGGATTAATTATTACAAACTGTATTATCATGGGACGTTTTGAAGCTTTTGCTTTGGCAAACGGTCCTTGGAGATCTTTTTTAGATGGTATTGGTAATGCTGCAGGTTATGGTTTAATCTTGGTGATTGTTGGTTTCTTTAGAGAATTATTAGGTTCTGGTACTTTATTAGGATTTAAAGTTTTAGGAGATCCAATAGAAAAAACAGGTTTATATGCCATAGGGTATGAGAATAATGGTTTTATGATTATGCCACCAATGGCACTAATTGTAGTTGGAATTATTATTTGGATTCAACGTAGCAGAAACACATCATTAATAGAAGAGAATTAAAAAGTAGGCAGTATAAACAGTATTCAGTAGGAGTAAATGCCAAAACTGAAGACTGCAAACTGCAAACCGAAAACTAAAAAAAATGGAACATTTAGAATTATTTTTCAAATCGATATTTATAGACAACATGGTGTTTTCCGTATTCTTAGGAATGTGTTCTTACCTTGCTGTATCTAAAAAAGTATCTACTGCCGTAGGTTTAGGAGCTGCTGTAATTTTTGTATTAGCAGTAACTGTACCTTTAAACTGGTTGTTAGATCAATATATATTACAACCTGGAGCTTTAAAATGGTTAGGAGCAGAATATGCAGAATACGATTTAAGTTTCTTATCTTTTATCATGTTTATTGCAACAATTGCAACGATGGTACAATTGGTAGAAATTATTGTTGAAAAGTTTTCACCATCATTATACAACTCATTAGGTATTTTCTTACCGTTAATTGCAGTAAACTGTGCTATTTTAGGTGGAAGTTTATTTATGCAATCTCGTGAAATTCCTACTTTAGGTTTAGCATTAACTTATGGAGTTGGTTCTGGAATTGGATGGTTTTTAGCAATTTTAGCCATTGCAGCTATTCGTGAAAAAATTAGATATTCTAATGTACCACCTGCATTAAGAGGTTTAGGAATAACTTTTATCATTACAGGGTTAATGGCAATTGGTTTTATGAGCTTTGGAGGAATGTTAACTGGGGGTGATGAGAAAACAGAAGATAAACCAAAGGTAGAAGCTTCTATTGAAAAAGTAGATTTAAAAAAGGAAGCTAAAGAAATTGTAGCAGAAAATAAAATTATAAACCAATAGTAGCATGATATTAGCAGCAGGTACAACAGGAACCATTATTGCAACAGTAGCAGCTTTTTTAGTTTTAACACTGGTATTAGTAGCATTATTACTGTTTGTAAAACAAAAACTATCTCCTTCTGGTCCAGTAACAATTACCATTAACGGAGAAAAGAAAATAGAAGTTGGCTCTGGTAGCTCTCTTTTAACAACTTTAGGAAACGAAAAAATATTTTTACCATCTGCTTGTGGTGGTGGTGGATCTTGTGTACAATGTGAATGCCACGTTTTAGAAGGTGGAGGAGAAGCATTACCAACAGAAACACCTCACTTTACAAAGAAGGAGTTAAAATCAGGAATTCGTTTAGCATGTCAGGTTAAAGTAAAACAAGACATGAATATTACAATTCCAGAAGAAGTTTTCGGAATTAAAAAATGGGATGCAGTAGTTGTAAGAAATTATAACGTAGCTACTTTTATTAAAGAATTTGTTGTAGAGATTCCTCAAGATATGGGATACAAAGCAGGTGGATATATTCAAATTGAAATTCCAGCTTGTGAAGTAAACTATGCTGATATGGATATTACAGCACATCCAGAAGAACACGATACTCCAGATAAGTTTGAAGGAGAATGGGATAAGTTTAACTTAAGACCATTAGTAATGAAAAACACAGAAACTGTAGAAAGAGCATATTCTATGGCTTCTTACCCAGCAGAGGGAAGAGAAATTATGTTAAATGTGCGTATTGCTACGCCTCCTTTTGATAGAGCCAAAGGTGGATGGATGGATGTAAATCCTGGTATTGCATCTTCATATATCTTTAACTTAAAGAAAGGTGATAAATGTGTTATTTCTGGTCCTTATGGAGAATTCTTTATTAATGAATCTGAAGCAGAAATGTTATACGTAGGTGGTGGAGCAGGTATGGCGCCAATGCGTTCTCACTTATATCACTTATTTAGAACATTAAAGACTGGTAGAAAAGTTTCTTATTGGTATGGAGGTCGTTCTAAAGCAGAATTATTCTATATAGAACACTTTAGAGCTTTAGAAAAAGATTTTCCAAACTTTAAATTTTACATTGCTTTATCAGATCCTACAGAGGCAGATAATTGGACTAAGAAAAAAGATATTAATGATGAAGCAGGAGATGGTTTTGTAGGTTTTATTCACAATTGTGTAATTGAAAACTACTTAAATCACCATGAATCTCCAGAAGATTTAGAATTGTATTTCTGTGGACCACCATTAATGAATAATGCAGTTCAAAAAATGGGTGAAGATTTTGGTCTTTCTGACGAAAACATTCGTTTTGATGATTTTGGAGGTTAAACTTCAAATCTTTATAAATATAAAACCGACACAATTTGTGTCGGTTTTTTTTTGCTAAAAACTTTCTTGTCGTGAAATCTACCGTTTATAGATTGTAAGCAACATGCAATAAATTTGCTGTTTTAGTTTACGCTTTCTATTTAGATATTTACTTTAAATAAAAGGGGAATGCCGAAAAACCAAAATTTAAAAAGAGTAGGTAAAACTAAAATGCTAAAAAATGAAAAAGGAAGAAAGTACTTGTAAAAAGATTAAAGAAGAAATAAATAATTTCTATTCGGAATTAAAAGAAGAAAAAGTTAATAACTTAAACCATTGTAGTGAATGTGAAATTGAAGAACCTAATATCTTAAAAATAAACTCGCCTTACGATGCGGTTCTAATTAATACTGCTCAAGATGGTAAGGGCGGTTTTATTCCTATAGGTGGAGGCAGAGATTTAAATTGGGAAGCAGGTATTGGAAATACGAAAGGTCCTAATAGTGTTAAAAACTGGATTCCCGCTTATGTAACTAAAGATGGGGCATGGACAAACAGTATTTATTCGAATGCAAATTGGATATCCTATTACAGCAATGCACGACAGAATGCATCTAAAGAAGAGGCTTATTTTAGAATAAAATTCAACTTGAATACCTCTGTAGATCCAAATCAATTTTTTCTAGACATGAAGTTTTTTGCAGATAATTCAGTTCATGAAATTTATGTAAATGGAAAACCACAAAGTATTCACTCACCAACGGTCTTGCCACAAGTTTCTAGTGGTAATCCATATGGATATGTAGGTTTTCAAGCTGGTAAAGAAGTAAATATTAAGTTAACGAATGACTGGCAAAAATGTTTAAACGAAATTATTGTTCATGTTAAAACAGGTGCCCATTATGTAGGTTTTTTAGCTCAAAACTCTAGTAAATGTTATGAAATAGAACCACCTAATTATAAACCATCTTTAAACATAAAATGGGGAGATAGTGATTGTGATTGTATTGAATCTACCGATACAGAAAAAATGATTATAACGGTTTGCAACCCATTTTCTAATATTAGTTTTTCTAATTACTCTATTGGCACTATAGAAGTATTTCATCAAGATGGAAAAAAAATAGCATTACTGCCTAACGGAAACCCTTCTATAGAAGTAATACCTAAAGGAGCATTCTGTTTTGGTACCATAGAACCTTGTAGTTGTGTTTCTAGAGAGTTTGTGCTCATAAACAACGGAGCAAAACAAGGTAAGTATAGGTTTAAAATAGCTGGTATTTGTTACAATGTAGAACTTCATTATGATTTAGAAGATTGTTTAGAATTTAGTATTTGTAAAGATTAAAAAGCTCATGAAAAAGGCAATGGAGATCGCATCAAAGTTGCCTTTCATTTATATTGTTAAAAAAACAGAATTTTTTTAACAATATTATTTTACTCGCTAACAAATATTTAAGTATTAACTTTAAAAAAAATATATTATGAAAACAACAAAAACATTATTGTTAATAGCAATAGTACTATTAAGTATACTTTTATTTAGAACATGCCAAAATGAAAATATATGTAAGCATACAGAATTAAATAAAAAAGAAGTTATTGCTAACTTTGAAAATTCTAGACACACTATAGATATAACGAAGGTAGAAGAATTATATGGTAATTATAAAAATAGATTTATACCGGTAATTAAAGATTTACAAGAAATAGATACTGATACTAATGAAAAGTTTAGAGAAAATTATTTGCCAACAGAATATTCTTTAATTCCATTGCAAAAATTGAAAGATTATCTTAATTTTATAGAAGTGTTACAGCAGAAAAATCCTGAGCCAATAATTTCTGGTATAGCAATTAGTTTTGGAGCTTATGATATAGACGAGTCTCATAATTTTAACAGCGAAGCTAAAACTGAAAGAAAAGAATCTATTCTTAAGGACCCATTAAAATCAGGAGATTACAGAGGACGTTTAACAACTTTTATGACTCCAACTTATTATTCGGAAAAAAACACTGGGTATGATGCAGATAATCATATTCCATTTTATATAATTCCTAATGATAATTCTGATATGTTTAAAGGAGAATATAAATCACTTTATTGTCATTTGGACTCTGAATTTTATTGTACTGAAGGGGACCAAAAAAAAGAAATATCTAAAGCAAGTTTCTTGCCAACTTTTAATGCTGCTAATGCAAAAATTACAATGCAAAGTGTTTCTAGTAATGAGTTAACAGATATGCCACCAAAAAGAGTAGGTGAGTAAAGTAATTAAACAAATGTTTTAAAATGGATTTTATTAAATTATACTTAATAAATGGTTATGTTTATATTCAGCTATTACCTGTATTAATAGGCTTTATAGTTTGGAAACACCTAGACAAACCATATAGGTTGTTTGTTATATTGTTGCTGTATTCTGCTTTAAATGAGAGTTTTAAGACTTATTATGGTACTTATATTGTTAAAAATCAAAATAAAATACTATCAAATCTTTATAATATCATTTATTTTAGCTTTCTGTTTTGGCTTTTCTGTAAAAAAGTGAATAGTAATGTTCTAAAAAAAATAATTAGTATTATAGTTACTTTATATTTTATAAGTATAGGTTACGAGTTATTTTATAAAGGAATGGATTACCATAACCAAACCCAAGTTATTCCATTTATTATAGGTGGTTTCGGAATTTTAGTTTGTGTCTTTTATTACTTTGTTAGTCTTTTAAATTCAAAAGAAATTATTAGTATACACAGAAATCTACTGTTTTGGATTGCCATAGCGCATTTTATTTATTATCTTGGTTTTACACCGTTTAAAATAGGAGAAAACTATTATGCCTCTTTTGATAAATATTATTATTTATTTGATGTTAAAGTGCCTATAACGTTTTTAAAATGTATCATTCTAAGTATTGGTTTTATATGCAGTCGCCAGAAAATTCAATAATAATACTCTTTATATCCATTCTAATAACACTTGGTGTTTTTTTGGTGCTACTTTTTGTAATTTTTTTAAAAAGGAAAAACAGACTGGTGCAAGACAATCTAGAAAACGCATTAAAAAACCAGCAACAGCAACACGAGTTAGAATTAAAAGCATTGAGAGGGCAAATGAATCCTCATTTTGTACATAATTCATTAAATGCTATTCAATATTATATTCAACAAAACGATGTTGAAACATCAGAAAATTATTTGGCGAAATTCTCAAAACTCATGCGTCAATTTTTTGATTATTCAAGAAGAAAAACTATAAGTTTAAGCGAAGAAATTAGTCTTTTAGAAAACTACCTTCAAATAGAGAAATTACGTTTCGAAGAAAAATTGGTGTATGAAATAAAGGTAGATGCTAAATTAGATATAGAAGAAGAATACATGCCATCAATGATTTTACAGCCTTTAGTAGAAAACGCTATAAATCATGGATTGTTTCATAAACAAGGAAACGGAAAAGTATCTGTAGAATTTAAATATATTGATAAAAATTGTTTTAAAGTAACGGTAATAGATGATGGTATCGGCTTAGAAAAAGCAAAAAAATTAAACAATTCTATTAAAAATAAAAAATCATCTCATTCTTCTGCAGTCTTATCAGAACGACTTCATTTCTTAAATGAAAGTAGCCATTGGAATGTAACTTATAAAATTATAGATCGTTCTGTAAACTCAGGTAAAACAGGTACAGAAGTATCTTTACTCTTTAATCATAAAAATAATGAAAACGATTAAAACAATTCTTATTGATGATGAGCGAAAAGCATTAGCCATTTTAAAAAATAAAATAGAACGGTTATGTCCAAATATAGAAATTATTGCGGAAACGCAAAGCCCTAAAGAAGCTATAAAACTGATAAAAAATATTCAACCTCAACTAATTTTTTTAGATATTTCTATGCCAGAAATAAATGGTTTCGATTTATTAAAAGAGTTTGATAATCCAAATTTCGAAATTATTTTTGCGACTGCTTTTGATAATTATGCTATAGAAGCGATAAAACACTGTGCCATTGGTTATCTTGTAAAACCAATAGATAATAGTGATTTAGTGTCGGCTGTAAAGAATGCTGCTAAGAATATAGAAGAGAAAACGGCTCTACAAAAAAACAAGCTACTTATAGAAAATTTGGGCGTACAAAATTTTCAAATGAAAAAAATGGTAATTCCATCTACAGAAGGGTTAGAGTTTGTAAAAATAGCAGACATTATTCATTGTGAAGGTATAGATGGTTACACAAAAATTCATTTTAGTAATCACAAACCTATTTTGAGCTCACAAAGCATAGGTTATTTTAATAAACTGTTAATAAACCAAGATTTTTATTTAGTACATAAATCTCATTTAATCAATTTAGAACATATAGAAAAATATTTAAATGAAGGTTATGTATTATTAAGTGCTAACCATAAAGTACCTGTATCTAGAAACAGGAGACAAGAATTTTTAAATAATTTAAAAGGTTAATTTGATGAGCTTACAATGTTAAAATTGTTTTTTTAAAATAAACAGATTTTTTTAAAAAATGAGTAGTTTCGTAAAATAAAAGCTATCAATAAATTTGACGTTCTGCCTACTAATTATTATATGTATTGTTATTGCTGCTTGTCTATTGCTTTATCGTTTTCAAGAAAAATTTATATTTCTCAATGGAAATCCTTTAGATAAAAAGTACCCGTTTCTTTTTTCAAATACGTTTGAAGAAGTTTTTATTAATACTGATGGTAATAACTACATTAATGCCCTTCACTTTAAACTACCAAAACCCAAGGGTGTTGTTTTATTTTGCCATGGTAATAAAGGGGATTTAACAAAATGGGGAGAGCGGATTTCTTATTTATTAGAATATAATTATGAAGTCTTAGTTTTTGATTATAGAAACTACGGTAAGAGCACTGGGAACTACAATGAGAATAGTATGTATTGTGATGCTTTATCTGTTTACAATCACTTAAAAAAGGATTTTAAAGAAGAAAATATTGTTGTTTATGGCTTTTCATTAGGTGGTACTTTTGCTACAAGGATAGCAGCCGAAAATACACCTAAAGAATTAGTGTTAGAAGCACCTTTTTACAACTTTAAAAAAGCAGCCAAATTTAAATTTAGATGGACACCAACATTTTTATTGAAGTATAAATTTAGGTCTGATAAGGATATTGCTAAAGTAACTTCACCGATTACTATTTTTCATGGTAATAAGGACAAAACAACCTGTTTTAAGCAATCTAAAAGGTTATTAGAACAAAACATATCTACCAAAAATAAGTTTGTGGCAATTGAGGGAGCGACACATCATGATGTAAAAGAGTTTCTTCTATATAAAGATCATCTAAAAGAAATTTTAGAACGATAGTACTTCTTAAAATTTTTAAATTGTATTTTTGATATTCAGTTAGAATAACTTTATGAAGCGTTTAGAAAAAATATTAAAGAAGCAGAAATACATAAAAATAAAGCTAAAGAGAATTGCTACTAATCATTTAGAATTAAAAGCAACCATCAATGGTATAAAAGGACGTTTTATTTTAGATACAGGAGCTTCTAATTCTTGTGTTGGATTAGACATGATTGAATACTTTAATTTAGATGCTACAGAAAGTGAAACGAAAGCAGCTGGGGCAGGAGCAACCGACATGGAAACGTTGCAATCTGAAAATAATTCTCTAAAAATTAGTGATTGGAAAACGAAGAAATGCCATTTGGTATTGTTTGATTTATCGCATGTAAATAAAGCTTTAACACAACACAATGCTAAAGAAGTTCATGGAATTATTGGTGCTGACATCTTACAAAAAGGAAAGGCATTTATAGATTATGATAAAAAAGCTTTATACCTAAAAAAGACAAAGAAATAATTAATTTAAAATAAAAGATAATGAGTTTGCAAAAACAGGTAATGGATAAAATGAAAGAAGCAATGAAAGCAAAAGATACGGTTGCTTTACAAGCTTTAAGAGCAGTAAAATCTGCCTTTTTATTAGCGAAAACAGAAACTGGTGTTCAAGCAGAATTAACAGAAGAACAAGAAGTTAAAATTATTCAGAAGCAAGTAAAACAAAGAAAAGATAGTGCAGCTATTTTTATCAAACAAAATAGACAAGATTTAGCCGATCCAGAATTGGCTGAATTAGTCGTTTTAGAGCAGTTTTTACCTGAAGCTTTATCAGAAGAAAAAGTAGAAGAAGTTGTTGTTGCTGCGATTCAAAAATTAGGTGCATCTGGTATGAAAGATATGGGGAAAGTAATGGGTGTTGTTTCTCAGGAATTAGCAGGACAAGCAGATGGAAAAGTTATTTCTGTTCTTGTAAAAAAGAATTTAATGTAAAAAATACGTTTTACTATTTTTGTTAAGAATAGTAAAGTTGGCTGCGTAGTTCAACTGGATAGAATATCAGATTTCGGCTCTGAGGGTTGGGGGTTCGAATCCCTTCGCAGTCACAAAAAAAAAGACCATAATAAAAAATTTTTATTTCTTTTATTATGGTCTTTTAAAATTTAATATATACCTCAATTTTAACATCGAGGTGTGCTATATATTACTTATTCAATTACAACTTTTTTATTCATTGTACCTTTATTTGTATTTACTTTTACAATGTAAATACCTGTTGGTATTTGATTTTTAATTTCTAATTGATACACTTCTTTTTGTTCTTTAATAGTCCAAAGGGTTACTTTTTTACCAAGGATGTCAAATAATTCTACATTATTGATATCTACTTCTTGATTTTTAGAAATTACAATGCTGTGATTATCATTATCAGCATAAATACTTGTTTGCTTAGCTAAAATATCATCTTCTAAATTAAGTGTAGTATTTGCATCAACAAAAGCCAAAACAAATCTATCTGTATATGTACCTTTTTTTAATTGATATGTAGCACTCGCATTATTAATTTGCTGCGTTTTACCTGTAAGTTTATCTTTTATAAATACCTCTTTGTTGATGTTATTAATTTCATCAATGTTGATGGTAATTACGCTATTTTTACTTACCACAATTTCTAATGGTACTTCTAATGTATTTGATATTTCTTGTACCCCTGCAATTACGTAACTAATAGCATCGTTTGGAAATTTCCAGTAGAAATCTGTAGGATTAATACCATACATTTGAGAATCTGAACCAGTTTCATAAGCAAAAGAATTTCCTTGTTTAAAAGAGATACCTATTTGACGGTGAAAACTGCTACCAACTGATGTTGCATAGTTCATTCCTAATTTTAAAATAGGTAATGCTGTGCTTGTTGTTTTTGCAGATGTTTTCTTTCCGCTTCTAAAGAATACAGATTCTCCAGATTCTTTTGTAACATATGCTCTTTGAGTATTATTGAAAACAATTTTTCCTTTTGTATTACTACCTAATACAAAAAATCCTTGACCAACTGCAATATATGGTTCTGGAGTTTTGTATGCATTTTCATATTCATCTCCACCTGTATCTGGTGTACAAGCAGTTTGCCCATCTTCATCCTTTAAAATTATTTTATCAATAAAAATTGGATTTAGAGAATTAGTACTAGAAGTTAGTGTAATACTACTTCCTGCCTCTATACACATTGCAAATTTTATTTCTTTGAAAAGAAGGTCTGAAGCGTTTTCTGTATTTGGAAAAGTTAATTCGCCTCTATCAACATTATTGATTTTAATGTTTAAGTTTTTAAGTCCATTAGCTCTATATAATACTCTTAAAGAGTCTACACTATTAGGAACATTAGAAAACGTAATTTGATCATTAAGGTTTAAAGAAACTTCAAATTGACCTGTACCTAATCCTAAAGGAAGTACAATTCCAGTTACCTCACTTCCATTTTCGGCTTCAAGAGTGCTGTTTACAGCTTCTCCTTTACCATAATTAGCAGCGGTAGCCATATCTTTATTTTGAGTGGCATATCCACCAACATATCCACCAAAGTTATGACCAGTAGTACCTGAAGCATCATTTTCTCCTACATGTTGCCAGAAGTAAAGTGTTCCTGTAATTGCACTATTATCATCTAAAAATTTTCTAGCATTCATAGCAGAAGGAAAAGGGTTTCCTACTAAGTAAGATTGTCCTTCACTTATTTCGTTTTCAGTGGTAAAACTACCGTCATTAGGTGTTCCTGCAAAAGTATAGTTTTGTTCTTGTCCTGGTCCTTTAAAGATATAACCGTCACCTTTGTTTATAGTTCCTCTTCTATATTTATGTTCCCAATTAGATCTTCCGTTATTACCAGCAGCGTAAGTATAAATCCAGTAATCTGCTAATGAAATACCAGTTGCATTTACACTACCATCATATCCTGTAACAAAAGTAATCACTTTAGGATCATTTGGTGTTGTACCATCTTTAAGTACCGTTGCAAGTGAATAAGTGTCTGTACCTGGAGTGGTAACAGGAGAACTCATATAATTGTAACGATATAAACTAGGTACTTCTGATTTTTGATCAACAAATAATTGACCATTTCCGCTAACTGTACTTTCATCTGTGTGTGTTTGTACCAATTGAGCAGTAGCACCTGTTAAACGAATTTCTCCGTCTAATACAATACTATTTGTAACCACTAATAGATTATCTGTTACTCTTAATTCTTTACCTGCGTTTACTTCTAATTTTCTAGCACTAAATCTACTACTTTCATGATTGTAATATTGATCAATTACAACATAACGAGACCTGTCTGGAAAACCATTACTCCAGTTACCATTTTCTCTAACCGTTTTTCTAATTCTATGTAAACCTAATAATGTATTAGCTTCTGAATCAGAATTTTTAATTTCTGAGATTAACGGATCTTGAGGGTGTCTTTTTGCGCTAGTATCATCTACACCATATCCTGATTGGTAAGTTGTTATAGCATCATTTATAAAAACAACCCATTCACTTTCTGTATAAGTTGCATTAGGAGCTATCGTTTCATCAATTCTTACAACAGAAGTATTGTTGGTTACATTAGAAACCACATCGTATTTGTTTTCCCAAGAATAAACCCCGTTAGCTGCAGAAAGTGTAATGATATCATTAGTAGCATCATCTAAATTTGTTAAATCATTGTTAGTAATGATTGTTGCATCAGATGCTATTTCTGCACTTGTGATTATTGAATTACTTGAGTTTTTAAATAAAACAGAGTTACCTGCTTCTAATAATGTACCAATTGTATAAGAAACATCTGGATTAACACCTGTTTGATCGCCTGTTTTATCTTTGTACAATTGTACTTTAATAGTGTTTGCAGGAATCGTTGCATTACCGATGTTGGTAATTTCAATCCATTTATCTGTACCAAATTGATATACCTGTGTAATCATAGCTTCTGCAGCTTCTGGTGCATCTCTATAATCTAGATCACCTGTACCAGGATTAAAGTCGTTGTCTTCATCACCAAAAGAATTTTCTAAAGAGGTAAGGTCTGTTACTTTATTATTAGGGTTTAGACCATCGTTTACAGTAGATCCTGCTATTGTTGAATCGTTATTATCATCAAAAGCATCGTCTAAACCATCTTTATCTGTATCCGTTCCTGATACAACATTTGCTGTATGTCCGTTTTCTACAATATCTAAAATACCATCATTGTCAGAATCTGTATCTAAATAATCAGGTTCATCAGTATTGTCTGTATTTTCAGGAACAACACCAATTCCACTTACTTCATAAACATCATCTACACCATTGTTGTTTGCATCTGTAATACCTGTAGCAACGCCACTTGGAGCAATATAACCACTTGTAGTTTGTGCTTCTATATTATCTGGAATACCATCATTATCTGCATCGATGTCTAAAAAGTTAGGTATACCATCGCTATCTGCATCACCATCTGTGTAAGAGTTAGGGTTACCATCATTATCCGTATCTGATCCTGTAGTAACTAAAGGAGCATTTTGCACATTATCATCAAACCCATCATTATTGGTGTCATTTGTTAATATACCATTTGCAGCGATAGCATCTACTTTACCATCTTTATTGGTGTCTGTACCACCTGCTTCTATAATATCTGTAATACCATCGTTGTCCGCATCTAAATCTAAATGATTAGGAATACCATCACCATCTGTATCACCAGTAGTGTAAGAATTTGGTTGCCCATCATTATTTGTATCCGTTCCTGTAAGTACTAAAGCATTGTTTTGGTTGTTAGAAGTACCTGTTACATCACCATCTACAAGATCATTAAAACCATCGTTGTCAGCATCTACAAAACCATCTGCTAAACCATCACCGTTTGTATCTGTACCACCAGCTTCTATTAAATCTGGAATACCATCGTTGTCTGAGTCTAAATCTAGTACATCTTTAATTCCGTCTCCGTCAGTATCTGGGTTTGCAATTGGTGTTCCAGCAGTAAAACTAGGAGTACTTCCAGATGTATCTGTAGTGTCGTAGTTGTCATCTAATCCGTCATTATCTAAATCGATCATAGAGGTTGGGTCTCCTGAAATAGGATAATCAACAACTCCATCACCATTTGTATCTACTCCGCCAGCTTCTACGATATCAGCAATACCGTCGTTGTCTGAATCTAAATCTACAAAATTAGGAATGCCATCATTATCGGTATCACCATTTACGTAAGAATCTGGTTTGCCATCATTATTAGTATCAGCACCTGTTAGTATTAAAGCATTGTCTTGGTCGTTAGAAGTACCTGCTACATGACCATCTACAAGGTCATTAAGACCATCGTTGTCTGTATCTACAAAACCATCTGCTAAACCATCACCGTTTGCATCTGTACCACCTGCTTCTATAACATCTGGAATACCATCATTATCAGCATCTAAATCTTGAGCATTAGGTATACCATCACCATCTGTATCTGGATTTGCAATTGCATTACCATTAGTCCCGCCTGTAACATCAGTATCATAACGATCATCTAAACCATCGTTATCTATATCATTTACCAAGGTTCCATCAGTATTTATAGCATCTACTTTACCATCACCATTTGTATCTACACCACCAGCTTCTACGATATCTGGAATACCATCATTGTCTGAGTCTAAATCGAAATGATTAGGAATGCCGTCACCATCTGTATCATATACATCAGGAATACCATTATTATCACTGTCTGTGTAGTCTGTTGTGCTACCGTCTCCAGTACCATTATTGTCTGTAGTGTCTAAATAATTAGGGATACCATCACCATCTTCATCACCTTCAGCATCGTTACCACCATTTTCTATAGTATCAGGAATACCATCATTATCATCATCTAAATCGTAGTAATCTGCAATACCGTCATTGTCGTTATCTTGAATATCTCTATAATCTAGATCACCTGTACCAGGATTAAAGTCGTTGTCTTCATCACCAAAAGAATTTTCTAAAGAGTTAAGGTCTGTTACTTTATTATTAGGGTTTAGACCATCGTTTACAGTAGATCCTGCTATTGTTGCATCGTTATTATCATCAAAAGCATCGTCTAAACCATCTTTATCTGTATCCGTTCCTGATACAACATTTGCTGTATGTCCGTTTTCTGCGATATCTAAAATACCATCATTGTCAGAATCTGTATCTAAATAATCTGGTAAATCTGTGTTGTCTGTGTTTTCAGGAACAAAACCAATTCCGCTTACTTCGTAAACATCATCTACACCATTGTTGTTGGTATCTGCAATTGTAGTTCCTGTAGGAGCAATATAACCACTTGTAGTTTGTGCTTCTATATTATCTGGAATACCATCATTATCTGCATCGATGTCAATAAAGTTAGGTATACCATCGCTATCTGCATCACCATCTGTGTAAGAGTTTGGGTTACCATCATTATCCGTGTCTGATCCTGTAGTAACTAAAGGTGCATTCTGAACATTATCATCAAACCCATCATTATTTGTGTCATTTGTTAATGTACCATTTGCAACGATAGCATCTACTTTACCATCTTTATTGGTGTCTGTACCACCTGCTTCAATAATATCTGTAATACCATCGTTGTCTGAATCTAAATCTAAATGATTAGGAATACCATCTCCATCTGTATCACCAGTAATGTAAGAATTTGGTTGACCATCATTATTTGTATCCGTTCCTGTAAGTACTAAAGCATTGTCTTTATTGTTGTCTGTACCAAGTTGACCAATATCACCATCTACTGCATCATCAAATCCATCGTTATCAGTATCGTTTAGAAGTTTGCCATTTGCATCAATACTATCAACTTTACCATTACCGTCAGTATCTACACCACCAGCTTCTATTAAATCTGGAATACCATCATTGTCAGCATCTAAATCTAGCGCATCTTTAATTCCATCTCCGTCAGTATCTGGGTTTGCAATTGGTGTTCCAGCAGTAAAACTAGGAGTACTTCCAGATGTATCTGTAGTGTCGTAGTTGTCATCTAATCCGTCATTATCTAAATCGATCATAGAGGTTGGGTCTCCTGAAATAGGATAATCAACAACTCCATCACCATTTGTATCTACTCCGCCAGCTTCTACGATATCAGCAATACCGTCGTTGTCTGAATCTAAATCTACAAAATTAGGAATGCCATCATTATCGGTATCACCATTTACGTAAGAATCTGGTTTGCCATCATTATTAGTATCAGCACCTGTTAGTATTAAAGCATTGTCTTGGTCGTTAGAAGTACCTGCTACATCACCATCTACAAGGTCATTAAGACCATCGTTATCTGTATCTACAAAACCATCTGCTAAACCATCACCGTTTGCATCTGTACCACCTGCTTCTATAACATCTGGAATACCATCATTATCAGCATCTAAATCTTGAGCATTAGGTATACCATCACCATCTGTATCTGGATTTGCAATTGCATTACCATTAGTCCCGCCTGTAACATCAGTATCATAACGATCATCTAAACCATCGTTATCTATATCATTTACCAAGGTTCCATCAGTATTTATAGCATCTACTTTACCATCACCATTTGTATCTACACCACCAGCTTCTACGATATCTGGAATACCATCATTGTCTGAGTCTAAATCGAAATGATTAGGAATGCCGTCACCATCTGTATCATATACATCAGGAATACCATTATTATCACTGTCTGTGTAGTCTGTTGTGCTACCGTCTCCAGTACCATTATTGTCTGTAGTGTCTAAATAATTAGGGATACCATCACCATCTTCATCACCTTCAGCATCGTTACCACCATTTTCTACAGTATCAGGAATACCATCATTATCATCATCTAAATCGTAGTAATCTGCAATACCGTCTTTATCATTATCTTTAAGATCTCTATAATCTACATCTCCAGTTCCTGGGAAGTTATTGTCCTCATCGCCAAAGGCAGTATCTATTTCACTTGAGTTTGTTACTGTTTGTTGACTACTAGAACCATCGTTTACAGTAGCACCTGTTGTACCAGAATCATCATTATCATCAAAAACATCATTTAAACCATCGTTGTCTTTGTCTGCATTAATGTCTGCAATTTCATTATCTACATCTCCGTTTTCAATAATATCGGCAATACCATCATTATCCGCATCTGAGTCTAAATAATCTGGAGTATCATCATTATCTGTATCAACAGGGGTTAAACCTGTATTGTTGTTTTCGTAAACATCATCAATACCGTTATGATTGGTGTCATCCATGTTAGATCCAATACCACTTGGTGCAATGTAGTTGGTTGTTGTTTGTGCTTCGATATTATCTGGAATACCATCATTATCTGCATCAATATCTATAAAATCAGGAAAACGATCTCCATCTGTGTTTGCAGGTGTATTTCCTGTATTTGCAGAACTAGGAATACCTAAGGTTGTTGTTGTATTACCTACATTTCCGTCAGCAATTCCGTCTTTGTTATTATCCTTCCCGCCAGATTCTACAACGTCAGTAATACCATCGTTGTCTGAGTCTAAATCTAAATGGTTTGGAATACCATCACCATCTGAATCTAAAATGGTAATACTATCTGGATTTATAAAATTACTAATACATTTAAATTCTACTTGATGTTGTCTGCCCGTTGCAATCACTCCATTTTTTCTGGCTACAGCTCCTAATCTAATAATATAAGAAGAAGAGGCACCGTGTTCTGTAGAATAGTTTACTTGTGGAAAATTATTTGTAACAGAAGGATATTCATTATAACCAGCTGTACCAACAACCCAAGAAGTTGGTTGGGTTATTGTTAATTCTGTTGGGTTATTTACAACATAATCTACAGGTATTTGAGACCAGTTTTGTTCTCCGTAATTGCCATTACCATCTACGTCGTTAAAATTAACGAAAAATTTATTTACAATAGTAGGAGTAGTTGTATTTGTTATAACAAAGTCGAACTTATATTCTGTCCATGCTTGGTCTCCAATGTTTGCTATGCTAAATGAAGATTGTGGTTGAAAAGCATTGTTGTTTCCTGCAATATTGTCATCTAACTTAGGTAAAGTAGTTATGTTTTTAAAACCTACAATAGTAACCAAAGCATCTATACCATCTGCTACATTTGGAAACCTAAAGACTTCTCCTTGTAAAAAAGTAGCACTATTTCCATCTCCTGATTCTTCGGTATAAGTATTATTAAAATTTAAAATAGTTTCACCGTCGCACGCAGGTTTACCAGGAGTTCTAGAATAGCCTTCATCGGTATCTAAAATACCATCGTTGTCATCATCTAAATCGGTAATGTCTGGTATACCATCTTTATCGCTATCTAATAATACAGTAAGTTCTAAGGTACCGTTATTAGAACTAGCGCCATAGGCGTCTTTTACTCTAAATAAAACGCTAGCGTCTCCTATATAATCTGTTATTGGGGTAAAGGTTACTATACCAACATTATTAACTTTATATTCTCCTACACCAGGTATTACTAATGGGTTTCCATTGCTTCCTTGGTTGCTAGGGTTGTTAGGATCTATTAGTGTTACTGTATTTTGATCTAAATCACCGTCAGGATCGCTAGAGCCAGTAAGTACATTCTTAGAGAATGTACTATTAGCAATAATGGTATTGTTTAAACTATTTACCACTACTGGTGGACTATTAACTACTACAACAGTTGGGTTGCTAAAAACAACTTCTCCTAAAAAACCAACAGAAATATTTCTTTGAATATCTGGTTGGTTATTATTTCTACCTAACGCAAAGTCTACAATACCAACATTCTCAAAATTTAGTTTTACAACAGATCTTGTATTGGTTATTGATACCGTTTCATCTGTTGTATTCGTTTCACTATTAAAACGAGTTGAGTTTATTGTTCCTGTACTTGCCGTAATAATTGTACTAGCTGCTAGTTCATAACTATTAGGTGATACTTCTACCCATTCTCCTGCATCTAAATCTATAACTTCTAAAGTATAAGATTCTAAAGGAAAGGTTATTGCATCATTTAAATTAGAGTCTGCAGATCCTGCTATAATAAACTCTATTTGCCAATGTACAGCTTCACCCGGAGTATCGTATGTAATAATTGGTTCAAATCTATCTTCTACAAATTGAGTTTGATCAATATTAGAAATAACAGGTGTACCTGTAAATGATACAATCTTTAAAAGAGCATCTACATTGATGTCGCTTCGGTTAGCACCAATTTGTACATCCTTAATTAAATAAATGGCTCCCGGTTGTTTGTCTAAGCCTTGTTTTAATATTTGAGTATTCGGAAAAATCGGATGATTTTGTCCGGATACATTCTGAAATGCTAATAAAAAAAGTGTTGATATTATAAGGTAATGAGCCTTGTTTAGTTTTAGTTTCGATGCTGTTTTTAAATTTAGCAAGGCATAACTAGCAGGGTTAAATACATGAAAACGAAATATTCCCCCAAATATTTTCGTTTTTTTTAAATATTTAAACATAAAAAAAATTTTAAGGTGCAAAAGTACTTCTTATTATTTACTTAGTACTCTTATTAAGACACTTCTATATTCTAGAAGTCACTTTTAAGTTCTTTTTTTGTTTTTAGAGCTAATTTTAAGGAACAATATGTCCGTTTGAAGCCAAATATTTTGACTTCAAATTACTTTACAAGAGTAGGGTAGTAGGTGGTTAGAAGCTCTATTATTTAGACTTTGTAGGAGAGGTAATAACAAGTGAATATTTAATAAAAGGTATGTTTTTTACTATTTTACAATTATTAAAACTGATTGCCAGTTAAGATACAAGAATAGTGAAAATGAGTAGAAATAATGATATTTAAATTGTAATGATTTTTTGAGTATAAACGAAGTCAATATTTTTTTATTGAAATTAATTATGTAGTTTTTATTTATCAACTTCTCATCAAAAGACAAAAAAGTAAAGTTGATAAAAAGGACATCGTATATCTTATTTTTAATTTTCAATAAATAAAAAAACCAGTGAAAATTAATTCACTGGTTTAAATTTAATAATTGTTAATCTATTTTTAGTCAGTCAAAATATAAAGACTGTTTTACTCAATAACAATTTTCTTATTGATTGTTCCTTTGTCTGTTTTCATTTTTACAATGTAAATACCTGTTGGTATTTGTTTTTTGATTTCTAATTGGTAAGTCTCTTTTTGTTCATTGATGTTCCAAATAGTTACTTCTTTTCCTAGTAGATCAAATAACGTTACATTATTGATGTGTATTTCTTGATTTTTAGAAATCACAATATTATGATTTTTATTATCAGCAAATATACTTGTTTGTTTTGCTAAGATATCATCTTCTAAATTAAGGGATGCATCTTTGGCAACAAAGGCTAAAACAAATCTGTCTGTGTAGGTACCTGTTTTTAATTGATAACTAGCACTTGCATTATTTAATTGTTGTGTTTTACCTGTAAGTTTATCTTTTATGTATATGTCTTGGTTGATGTTTGTGGTTTCATCAATTACAATTGTAATAACACTATTTTTACTTACAACAATTTCTAAGGGTACTTCTAAAGCATCAGATATTTCTTGCACCCCAGCAATTACATAACCGTTGGTGTCGTTAGGAAACTTCCAATAGAAGTCCGTCGGATTGATATCATACATTTGAGAATCAAATCCTTTTTCATAGGCAAAAGAATTTGCTTTGTCAAAAGATATGGCAATCTGGCGATGAAAATTATTTCCTACAGCATTTGCGTAGTTCATACCAAGTTTTAAAATAGGTAATTCTTCTGTAGGCGATTTCTTTAGCGTTTTCTTTTCACTTTTAAAAAGGACAGATTCTCCAGATTCTTCAGTAACATATGCTCTTTGGCTGTTGTTAAATACAATTTTATCTTTAGTATTACCTCCTATTACAAAGAATCCTTGACCAACTGCAATGTAAGGTAGTGGGTTATCGTATTTATTGTTTTCATTACCAACACCAGAACAAGCAATGTAACCATCTTGATCTTCAAATACTATTTGGTCAATTTTAATAGTATTTCCATCGTCTGTAGAAGTTAATGTAATGTCACTACCTGCTTGTACACAAAAAGTAATTGTTTGTTCTATATAATTATTGCTTGTACCCGTAAAAGTAATTTCACCTCTATCTTCATTGTTGACTCTAATTTTTAGATTTTTATCAACCAGAGCTGCATACGTTATTTTTAAGATATCTACACCATTAGAAATATTAGAAAATTTCAGATAATCAGTTTGGTTTAATGAGATTCCAGCATTAGGTTCAAGTGGAGTTACTTCTCCTGTATATTCTGCATCTTCAGCCTGAAGTGTATATTGTACAGCTCCTGTAAGATGTGCAGTATATGCGTTTGTAGAGGTAATTTTATTTTGCGAAGCATAACCACCAATATATCCAGCAAAGTTATGTCCAACAGTTCCTTGTGCATCATTTTCTCCAACATGTTGCCAGAAATATAACGTTCCGGTAGTAGCGTCGAAATTATCGTCTATAAATTTTCTAGCATTCATAGCAGAAGGGAAAGGGTTACCAATTAAATAAGATTCTCCGGTATCAATTTCATTTTCTGATGTAAATTTACCGTCATTAGGGGTTCCCGAAAAAGTATAGTTTTGTATTTTACCAGGTCCTTTAAAGATAAATCCATCACCTCTTTTTATGGTGCCACGTCTGTATTTATGTACCCAATTAGATCTTCCGTTAACACCCGGAGCATAGGTATAGACCCAGTAATCTGCTAATGAAATAGCTGCTGTGTTGGTAGCATCAAAAGAACCATCATACCCTGTAACAAAAGTAATGTCTTTAGGGGTATTGGGTGTTGTACCATCTTTAAGAACTTTAATAAGGGAATAGTTGTCTGTTCCAATACTTGTAACAGGAGAACTCATATAGTTGTAACGATATAAGCTAGGTACCTTAGATTCTTGGTCTACAAATAATGTACCTATAGTTCCAGGAACAGTACTTGTAATAGTACTAGTACTCATGTGTGTTTGCACTAATTGAGCAGTAGGACCCGATAGTCGAATGTCTCCATCTAATAGAATACCATTTGTAACTACTAATAGATTGTCTGTTACCCTTAGTTCTTTAGCAGAGTTTACATCTAGTTTTCTAGCACTTATTCTGCTACCAGTATGATTGTAATATTCGTCAATTACAACGTAACGTGATCTGTCTGGAAAACCATTACTCCAATCACCGCTTTCTCTAATCGTTTTTCTAATTCTATGCAGACCTAATAGTGTATTAGCTTGTTTATCAGAATTTTTTATTTCAGAGATTAATGGATCTTGAGGGTGTCTTTTAGTATCTGTATCATCTCCTCCATATCCAGATTGATAAGGAGCTATTGCATCATCAATAAATACAATCCATTCAATAGCGTCATAATTTTTGTTAGGTGTTAACGTTTCATCAATTCTTACAACTGAAGTATTGTTAGTTACACTAGAAACGATGTCATATCTATTTGCCCATGAATAAATTCCTTCTGCTGTTGAAAGCGTAATAATATCATCAGCTCCATTAATATCAGTTAATGCATCATTTTCTATAGAGGTTGCATCAGAAGCTATTTCACCAGTCAGAATTATTGAATTAGTAGATTGTTTAAATAAAACAGAATTACCAGCTTCTAGTATGGTACCAACTGTATAAGAAACATCTGGAGCAATACCTGTTTGATCTCCTGATTTATCTTTGTACAATTGTACTTTAATGGTATTTGCAGGGATATCTGTTACACCTATATTGGTAATTTCAATCCATCTTTCCTTAACCGCATCAGTATCAGCACCAAATTGATATACTTGGGTAATCATTGCGTTTGCTGCGGAAGGTATATCTCTATAATCAAGATCGCCTGTACCAGGATTAAAGTCATTATCTTCATCACCAAAAGAATTCTCTAAAGTAGTTAAAGTAGTTATTGCGTTATTACCATTAGCACCATCGTTTACGGTAGCACCATTAGTTGCAGAATCATCATTATCATCAAAAGCATCGTCTAATCCATCTTTATCCGCATCATTTCCTGAAGCAACATTTGCTGTATGTCCGTTTTCAGCAATATCAAGAATACCATCATTGTCTGAGTCTGTATCTAAATAATCTGCTAAATCTGTACCGTCTGTGTTTTCTGGGACAAAACCAATTCCACTTGTTTCATAATTATCATCTACACCATTATTATTTGTGTCTGCCATAGCAGTACCAATGCCACTTGGAGTTATGTAACCACTAGTAGTTTGTCCTTCAATATTATCAGGGATTCCATCGTTATCTGCATCAATGTCTAAAAAGTTAGGGAAATTATCTGAATCAGCATCTCCATTTGTGTATGTATCTGCTATTCCATCATTGTTTGTATCAGCAGTAGTTGTAATTAAAGGCGTACCTATAGAGCCATCTACAGCGTCATCAAAACCATCATTGTCCGTATCTGTTGTAGTGTCTACTTTACCATCTTTGTTAGTATCTGTTCCGCCTGCTTCAATAAGATCTACAATACCATCGTTGTCAGAATCTAGGTCTAAATGATTCGGAATTCCATCACCATCGGTATCAACAGTATTACCATTACCACCAATCATATTACCAGCACTATCTGTTTCTATCAGTGCCGTACCATTTGTACCGTCAGGACCTGGACCGTCTGTTGCGTTTTGATCATAAATATCTGCCAAACCATCTTTGTCTGCATCTGTATTTGTGTCTACTAAACCATCTCCATTAGTATCTACACCACCTGCTTCTATTAAGTCTGGAATACCATCGTTGTCTGCATCTAAATCTAAATGATCCGCAATTCCATCGGAATCACTATCAATAGAATTACCAGCGCCATCTAGCATATTACCAGCAGCATCAGTTTCTACCAAGGCTGTACCATTTGTACCATCAGGACCTGGACCGTCTGTTGCGTTTTCATCATAAATATCTGCCAAACCATCTTTGTCTGCATCCGTATTTGTGTCTACACGTCCGTCACCATTGGTGTCAATACCACCTGCTTCCACAAGATCTGGAATACCATCGTTGTCTGCATCTAAGTCTAAATGATCTGCAATTCCATCGGAATCACTATCAATAGAATTACCAGCGCCATCTAGCATATTACCAGCGGCATCAGTTTCTACCAAGGCTATACCATTTGTACCGTCAGGACCTGGACCGTCTGTTGCGTTTTCATCATAAATATCTGCCAAACCATCTTTGTCTGCATCTGTGTTTGTGTCTACACGTCCGTCACCATTGGTGTCAATACCACCTGCTTCCACAAGATCTGGAATACCATCGTTGTCTGCATCTAAGTCTGTACTATCTAAAAGACCATCTCCGTCTGTATCTCCATTCGGGTAATTGTCTGGAATACCATCGCTATTACCATCTGTACCTGTAATAATTAGTGCTTTTGTTGGATCTGTAGTTCCGTTTATATCACCATCTACAAGATCATTAAAACCATCATTGTCTATATCTACAAAATTATCAGCTCTACCATCTCCATTAGCATCTGTTCCGCCTGCTTCTACCACATCTGGAATACCATCATTATCTGCATCTAAATCTTGTGCATTTGGAATGCCATCACCATCTGAATCTGGATTAGAAATAGGAGTTCCTGCAGACCAACCAGTAGAACTTCCTGCGGTGTCTGTATCGTCATAAGTGTCTGCTAAACCGTCACCATCAAGATCTACCATTGTTGTAGGGTCTCCAGGAGTTGGGTAATCTATTACACCATCTCCATTGGTATCTACACCACCAGCTTCTACAATATCTGGAATGCCATCGTTGTCTGTATCTAAATCTAAATGATTAGGAATACCATCGCCATCTGTATCATAAACATCTGGAATACCATCGTTATTAGAATCTGTATAGTCCGTTGTACTACCATCTCCACCGTTTCCGTTATCGGTTGTGTCTTTGTAGTTTGGTATGCCGTCTCCATCTTCATCGCCATCTGCAAAATTTACTCCATTTTCTGCAGTATCAGGAATACCATCATTATCATCATCTAGATCTACGCTATCTGGAATACCGTCTTTGTCAGTATCTTTAATATCTCTATAGTCAAGATTACCAGTAGCAGGATTGTTAGGATTAAAGTCATTATCTTCATCACCAAAAGAATTCTCTAAAGTAGTTAAAGTGGTTATTGCGTTATTACCATTAGCACCATCGTTAACGGTAGCACCATTAGTAGCAGAATCATCATTATCATCAAAAGCATCGTCTAATCCATCTTTATCCGCATCATTTCCTGAAGCAACATTTGCTGTATGTCCGTTTTCAGCAATATCAAGAATACCATCATTGTCTGAGTCTGTATCTAAATAATCTGCTAAATCTGTACCGTCTGTGTTTTCTGGGACAAAACCAATTCCACTTGTTTCATAATTATCATCTACACCATTATTATTTGTGTCTGCCATAGCAGTACCAATGCCACTTGGAGTTATGTAACCACTAGTAGTTTGTCCTTCAATATTATCAGGGATTCCATCGTTATCTGCATCAATGTCTAAAAAGTTAGGGAAATTATCTGAATCAGCATCTCCATTTGTGTATGTATCTGCTATTCCATCATTGTTTGTATCAGCAGTAGTTGTAATTAAAGGCGTACCTATAGAGCCATCTACAGCGTCATCAAAACCATCATTGTCCGTATCTGTTGTAGTGTCTACTTTACCATCTTTGTTAGTATCTGTTCCGCCTGCTTCAATAAGATCTACAATACCATCGTTGTCAGAATCTAGGTCTAAATGATTCGGAATTCCATCACCATCGGTATCAACAGTATTACCATTACCACCAATCATATTACCAGCACTATCTGTTTCTATCAGTGCCGTACCATTTGTACCGTCAGGACCTGGACCGTCTGTTGCATTTTGATCATAAATATCTGCCAAACCATCTTTGTCTGCATCTGTATTTGTGTCTACTAAACCATCTCCATTAGTATCTACACCACCTGCTTCTATTAAGTCTGGAATACCATCGTTGTCTGCATCTAAATCTAAATGATCCGCAATTCCATCGGAATCACTATCAATAGAATTACCAGCGCCATCTAGCATATTACCAGTAGCATCAGTTTCTACCAAGGCTGTACCATTTGTACCATCAGGACCTGGACCGTCTGTTGCGTTTTCATCATAAATATCTGCCAAACCATCTTTGTCTGCATCCGTATTTGTGTCTACACGTCCGTCACCATTGGTGTCAATACCACCTGCTTCCACAAGATCTGGAATACCATCGTTGTCTGCATCTAAGTCTAAATGATCTGCAATTCCATCGGAATCACTATCAATAGAATACCAGCGCCATCTAGCATATTACCAGCGGCATCAGTTTCTACCAAGGCTATACCATTTGTACCGTCAGGACCTGGACCGTCTGTTGCGTTTTCATCATAAATATCTGCCAAACCATCTTTGTCTGCATCTGTGTTTGTGTCTACACGTCCGTCACCATTGGTGTCAATACCACCTGCTTCCACAAGATCTGGAATACCATCGTTGTCTGCATCTAAGTCTGTACTATCTAAAAGACCATCTCCGTCTGTATCTCCATTCGAGTAATTGTCTGGAATACCATCGCTATTACCATCTGTACCTGTAATAATTAATGCTTTTGTTGGATCTGTAGTTCCGTTTATATCACCATCTACAAGATCATTAAAACCATCATTGTCTATATCTACAAAATTATCAGCTCTACCATCTCCATTAGCATCTGTTCCGCCTGCTTCTACCACATCTGGAATACCATCATTATCTGCATCTAAATCTTGTGCGTCTGGAATTCCATCTCCATCTGAATCTGGATTAGAAATAGGAGTTCCTGCAGACCAACCAGTAGAACTTCCTGCGGTGTCTGTATCGTCATAAGTGTCTGCTAAACCGTCACCATCAAGATCTACCATTGTTGTAGGGTCTCCAAGAGTTGGGTAATCTATTACACCATCTCCATTGGTATCTACACCACCTGCTTCAATTAAATCTGGAATGCCATCGTTGTCTGTATCTAAATCGAAATGATTAGGAATACCATCGCCATCTGCATCATATACATCTGGAATACCATCGTTATTAGAATCTGTATAGTCTGTTGTACTACCATCTCCAGTACCACCTGCAGTATCTGCAGTATCTTTATAGTTTGGTATGCCGTCTCCATCTTCATCGCCATCTGCAAAATTTACTCCATTTTCTGCAGTATCAGGAATACCATCATTATCATCATCTAAATCTACGCTATCAGGAATACCATCATTGTCATTATCCTGTACATCTCTATAATCTACATCTCCACCAGTACTTACATCACCATCGGTGTCTGTAAAGTTATCCGCTTGTGTATTGTCATACTCTCCATTTACATCAGTATAACCTAGGTCTGTGTCGCCGGTTTCTATAGCATCTACTAATCCGTTAGTGCCTACAGCACCTGTTACAACACCACTTCCATCATTGGCTAATCCACTTCCAGATTCAATAATATCAAAAATGCCATCATTATCTGCATCTAAATCTATATAATCTGCAGTATCAGCACCATCTGTATTTACGGGTACAATAAGAGTTCCGGTAACACCAGAACAATTTGCGCCGGTACAATCTGGGTCATACGCATCATCTAAACCATCCTTATCGGTATCTACTCCTGTTGGAGCCACATAACCTAAAGTAGTTTGTGCTTCTATATTATCTGGAATACCATCATTATCTGCATCTAAGTCTAAGTAATCTAGAATACCATCAGCATCTGAACTTGTTGGCATAAGACCTGTATTTGCTGAAGTAGGAATACCATTTGAACCTGTATTGTCTGCATTGTTATCATTGTCATCTGCTCTTCCATCATTGTTTGAATCTGTTCCTCCTGCTTCTGTTACATCTGGAATACCATCGTTATCTGAGTCTAAATCTAAATGATTTGGAATACCATCATTATCCGTATCTAAAGCCGCACAATATTTAAGTTCAAATAATTGTGTTGTAGCATTACTATTGTCTCCATTTTCTTTACCTACTACAATAATAATTTCATTTAAAGGCCCTTGAGAAGATATTAAGACCGCATTAGATGGAGCATTTGCTCCGATAGCATTACTTACAAGAGATTGCCCTGTAATTTTATAGCTTCCCGATGCTAGTGTACTATTGCTAATTGTTAAAGGAGTATTTGAACCGTTTAAATTGGCTAAAAAATCAGTTCTGTCAGAATGATCAGAACCACCCCATTTAAATTCTACATTAAATACTGGTTGTGTAAAAGTTATTTTATACACTGCAGCACTAATAGTTGCTGCATTTGCAGGATAAAAAGAACCTGAAGGGAAATTAGTAAAATTGGGTTGCGTATTTATATAGTTACCATCTACACCAACCGTAGGCCCTTTACTTGACACACCCGCTACCCATTGAGCAGCATTTATTAATTCATAACTAAAAGTAGCACTTGTACCTCCAAAAGAATAAATGTTTGCAACATTACCAGAAGCATTTCCTCCATTTGTATTTGTTGAAGTGTTTGTAAAAGCTTGTCCTAAATCTATGTAAGAAGTAGAAGGACAACTAAAGCCTTCATCAGTATCTAAGATACCGTCATTGTCATCATCTAAATCTACGCTATCTGGAACACCATCTTTATCATTGTCATTATCTTGAGCATCTCTATAATCTACATCTCCACCGGTATTTACATCGTTATCTGTATCTGTAAAATTATCTGCTTGAGTATTGTCATACTCTCCATTTATATCCGTATATCCTTGGTCTGAATCGCCTGTTTCTATTGCATCTACTAATCCGTTAGTACCTACAGCACCAGTTACAACGCCATTACCATCATTTGCCAATCCACTTCCTGATTCAATAACATCAAAAACACCATCGTTATCTGCATCTAAATCTATATAATCTGCAGTATCGGCATTGTCTGCGTTTACAGGGTTGATAATTGCTCCGCTTACACCAGAACAATTTGTGCCGGTACAATCTTGATCATAAGCATCATCTAAACCATCATTATCGGTGTCTGCTCCTGAAGGTGCGACATAACCTGTTGTAGTTTGTCCTTCTATATTATCAGGAATTCCATCATTATCTGCATCTAAATCTAAGTAATCTGGAACACTATCTCCATCTGTACTTGTTGGTGTAAGACCTGTACCTGCTGAGGTGGGAATACCATTTGAACCTGTGTTATCTGCATTGTTATCATCATCATCTGCTCTTCCATCATTATTAAGGTCTATTCCTCCTGCTTCTGTTACATCTGGAATACCATCATTGTCTGCATCTAAGTCTAAGTAATCTGGAATACTATCTCCATCTGTACTTGTTGGTGTAAGACCTGTACCAGCTGAAGTTGGAATACCATTTGAACCTGTATTGTCTGCATTGTTATCATCATCATCTGCTCTTCCATCATTGTTTGCATCTGTACCTCCTGCTTCTGTTACATCTGGAATACCATCGTTATCTGAATCTAAATCTAAGTAATCTGGAATACTATCACCATCGGTATCTTCACATTGACCTATTAATTGGGTTTTAACAGGATTAGCAAATGTGGTTGAACCAAAGAGATAACCTGTATCATTAGTAGGCCCATCTCTTTTTCTAAAGCTAGCAGTAAAAGAGCTTGTTTTAAGCATCTCTGTTTTTACCATTATTTTAGTGTTACTAGTATTTGAATTAAGTGATGAAGTAAACACAGTTTCTCCACCTACAGAATTAACTATAATATTTGTAGGAGTATCTACCGTATAGGCAGCAATTTCATTGGTGTTAAATGTAATAGACTCTGTACCGTTACCGCTAGAGAAACCTGTTACAAGGTCGATATCTTTCCAAACAAAACTTGCTATAACAGGAATTAATGTGTTGGTACCAGAAATTAGGTATTCAAATTTTAATGATGCAGAATCTCCGTCAAAAGAAAATTGGTTTCCTCCTAAAAAAATAGGATATATGTTAGGACTCGAACCTACACCTGCTATATTAACAGTCATGTTTGCTGGGTTAGAATTTGATAAAACGGTTACCCTTAAATCAATACTTTCCCCGTTATAAGTAGTAATATTGGAATATACTGCGATGTCACCAACGTCTCCTGGAGCTCCAGAATCTACAAAAGAGCTACTAATTTGTGAGATATTTGCAGATGGAACAGTACATTCTTCAGTATCTAAAATACCATCATTATCGTCATCTAAATCTACACTATCTGGAACACCATCTTTATCATTGTCATTATCTTGAGCATCTCTATAATCTACATCTCCACCGGTATTTACATCGTTATCTGTATCTGTAAAATTATCTGCTTGAGTATTGTCATACTCTCCATTTACATCCGTATACCCTTGGTCTGAATCGCCTGTTTCTATTGCATCTACTAATCCGTTAGTACCTACAGCACCAGTTACAACGCCATTACCATCATTTGCCAATCCACTTCCTGATTCAATAACATCAAAAATACCATCATTATCTGCATCTAAATCTATATAATCTGCAGTATCGGTATTGTCTGCGTTTACAGGGTTGATAATTGCTCCGCTTACACCAGAACAATTTGCTCCGGTACAATCTTGATCATAAGCATCATCTAAACCATCATTATCGGTGTCTGCTCCTGAAGGTGCTACATAACCTATTGTAGTTTGTCCTTCTATATTATCAGGAATTCCATCATTATCTGCATCTAAATCTAAGTAATCTGGAACACTATCTCCATCTGTACTTGTTGGTGTAAGACCTGTACCTGCTGAGGTGGGAATACCATTTGAACCTGTATTGTCTGCATTGTTATCATCATCATCTGCTCTTCCATCATTGTTTGCATCTGTTCCTCCTGCTTCTGTTACATCTGGAATACCATCGTTATCTGAATCTAAGTCTAAGTAATCTGGAATACTATCTCCATCTGTACTTGTTGGTGTAAGACCTGTACCAGCTGAAGTTGGAATACCATTTGAACCTGTATTGTCTGCATTGTTATCATCATCATCTGCTCTTCCATCATTGTTTGCATCTGTACCTCCTGCTTCTATAACATCTGGAATACCATCGTTATCTGAATCTAAATCATAAATGTTTAAAACACCATCTTTATCTGTGTCTCCAGAACATGTACCTCTTAAAATACTAAATGCATCTAAAGCAATATCTGCCCCAAATTCTTCTGGATTAGTTTGCACTAAAACAATATCTATATTTTTTGTTACTGATGCAACAAAATCTGTTTCGTTTAACTGCCAATTTTGGTTACCCTGTGTAATATTATTTAAACTAAAATCAGGAATTCCTGCAAGTGTGGTTGTACCAGCATTATAAAACTTAAAAGAATAAGAATTTACAAACGGATCTGTATTTGAAACTTCTGCTGCATAAACCGCTACAGAATACGATACACCTGCTACTACAGTTACGTTATTTATAGAAACAATTTCTCCAAACCTACCATTTCCATTATGATCTACATCAAGACCTCTACAAATATTAGTGGCATCACTTGCATCTGCTGCAAATGCATTAAAAACAGCAGCTTTACCCGATGGTACCGGATGCAAGCCTTTAGTAGCCTCTACAACACCCGTTGTTGGTTGCCAACCTGTTATTGTTGAAGGGTCTAAAAGATTAATACCCCCACCTTTTGGTATGTTAAAACTAGGACTAAATAAACAAGCAGCGTCATCAACACCAGCATCTGTAACAAAACTAGCTGCCTCAAAACCTTCTGTAACTAAAGGTACAGAATATACGATACCCATACATTCATCTGTATCTAAAATACCATCATTGTCATTGTCTTGGTCACAAGTGTCATCTAGACCATCGCCATCGGTATCTATACCAGAAGCAAATGGACAATCGCAAGATGTTACTGCTGCATTTATGTAATTTCCAGAAGTGTTTGGTGTAGCAGCTGTATTTGGTACACCTGTAGCACTTACATCGTTAGATGGAAATTGATAGTTTGTTGATTGGTTAGTAGTTGTACCTGCTTCTATAGCATCACTACAACCATCGTTGTCACTATCTAAATCTAAATTATCAGGTATTCCGTCACTGTCGGTATCTCTACAAATAGTACCAGAAATAGTTATTGATGTAGTTAAAAGATGTGTAAGGATTTGTCGCCCATCTGCATCACTAGTTGTGATGTCATCTACAATTATAAAAAATGAGTTTACAGGAGTTTTTGGGGTAAAAGTTGCATTATATCCATCTTGAACTAAATCATCGCTGTGATTAAAAATAACTTCAGAAACAGCTCCTTGTGATACAAAATTATTAAAATTATATATGGCTAATTCTGCTTGAGTTATATTAGAAACGGCTGTTGCTCCAACAGGAGAAGTAGTTATTTGAGCACTACTTAATGCGTTTCCACTGGCTACTAAATTAGACCAAAAACCAGGAACACTTGCTGCAATCGCATCTTGTGCTGTAGAGTTGTCCATATTACCAATACCACCTAAACCAATAGATTCAATATTAAAAGCAGTACCATTTGCAGAAAACGCAGATACTTTTAATTTGGGTTGGTCGTTTGCGTCATTTGCAATGACTTCGAAAATTATTTCACCTGTAGTAATATTTTTTATAGTTGTACCATCATTTGGGTCTGCACCTCCATCTGCAATTGTAAAACCATTATTAGTACCAACAGTTCCTGCAGCTTCTAAAACTACTTTATTACCTGCGGCATCTTTATAAACTAATTTACCACCAGCAGCTATATTGCCTATAACGCTTTCTGCAGGTACTAAATTAAATGTAGTACCTGTAATAGCAGAACAACCTTCGTCAGCATCTAAAATACCATCATTGTCACTATCTTCATCGTTAACATCTGCAATACCGTCATTGTCTGTATCTGTTAAGTCTGTAACTGTAATTTTTACACTTCCATCAGTTCCGTTTGCTTGGTTTCCTCCATTTGTTGCTCCATCAGCTCCAGCTGTAATAATACTAGTAAGATAAGTAGTAAGAGTAGTGTTAACATAAGAACCTCCACCACCAGCAGAACCACCATTACCGGAAGCACCACCACCAGAATAACCACCAGCACCACCAGCGTAATTAACTCCACCAGCACCACCACCAGTAAGTCCTCTACCGCCACTACCACTACCAATTGCAGAGGTTCCTCCAGCAGCTAAAGAATAATTGGCAGTAGCAGTACCTCCACCAGAACCAAGAACACTTGCTGTATTAGCACCTGCGGAGTTTATACCTCCTCCACCAGCACCAGCCCCAACGGTTGCACCACCACCAGCACCATTAGTTCCACCAGCACCACCACCAATTCCTACTCCGTTATCTCCGTTTGTTGTGCTATTAGCACCCAAACCAACTGCACCAGCAGAATTATCTCCACCAGCACCACCACCAGCAACTAGTACTAAGGTGCCGTTAATGTATATACCAGTACTACCAGCACCACCAGCTTCACTACCGCCAAAACCGCCTTCTGCAACTAGATAGTTAATAACGTCTCCGTTGTTTAGGTTATAGGTTGCGTTAATAATAGCTCCTTTACCACCACCAGTAGTAGTTCCGTTTCCTCCATTAGCACCAGTGATAGCAAAAGAAACCTGTTTTGGACCACCAGAAATGGTGTAAGAGGAGCTACTTACAGTAGAAGTATTGACTACTTCTGTTTGAGCTAGTATTTTGGAATTAAAACCAAACAGAAAAAGTATTGGCATTATAAAATGCGAAGCTTTTTTAAAAATTGTTTTAAAAAGAGGCGTATGAATGCTAGGGGGTACTAATTTAAAACGAATTATTTCCCAAGATAATTTCGTTTCTTTTAGATAGTTCATCATGTAAGAAAGATTTTAAAAATGTAAAAGGGCTAAATATTATTATTGATTGTTTGTTAGTATTAGTTGTCTGTGAATGAGTAATATAGTATTTTTTTTTTGACTAATGTACAATAAATATGGTTTTTATGTGTTACGTAATCTTTATTTTTTTTTTTTTGATTACTTGCTTTTAAGAGTTTTTTTTAAAGTAGCTCTTAATTTAAGAGCTACTTATTATGTAATAACGGAGTTGTGTATTATAGGTTATTCAACAAGAACTTTTTTATTGATTGTACCTTTGTCTGTTTTTATTTTTACAATGTAAATACCTGTTGGTATTTGTTTTTTGATGTTTAATTGGTAGGTTTCTTTTTGTTCTTTAATATTCCAAAGAATTACTTTTTTACCAAGAATGTCAAATAACGTTACAGTATTTATCTTTATTTCTTTATTTTTAGAAATAACAATGTTATGGTTTTTGTTATCTGTAAAAACACTTGTTTGTTTTGTTAAGATATCATCTTTTAAACTAAGTGTAGTATTTGCTGGTGTAAATGCCAAAACAAATCTGTCTGTGTAGGTGCCTGTTTTTAATTGATAGCTGGCACTTGCATTATTTATTTGTTGTGTTTTACCTGTAAGTTTATCTTTTATGTATATGTTTTGATTGATGTTTGTGGTTTCATCAATTACAATTGTAATAACACTATTTTTACTTACAACAATTTCTAAAGGCACTTCTAAAGCATCAGATATACCTTGTATCCCAGCAATTACATAACTGTTGGTGTCGTTAGAAAAATTCCAATAGAAGTCCGTCGGGTTAATATCATACATTTGAGAATCAAATCCTTTTTCATAGGCAAAAGAGTTTGCTTTGTTAAAAGAGATGGCAATTTGACGATGGAAATTACTCCCTTTAGCCTTGGCGTAGTTCATGCCTAGTTTTAAAATAGGTAATTCTTCTGTAGGCGTTTTCTTTAGCGTTTTCTTTTTACCTTTAAAAAAGACAGATTCTCCAGATTCTTCTGTAACGTATGCTCTTTGGCTATTGTTAAAAACAATTTTATCTTTAGTATCTCCACCTACTACAAAAAATCCTTGTCCGACTGCAATATAAGGTTGTGGGTCATCATATTTAGTGTCATCATTACCAACACTAGAACAAGCAATGTAGCCATCATTATCTTTAAATGTTATTTGGTCAATTTTAATGCTATTTCCATCATTGGTAGAGGTTAATGTAATATTGCTACCAGATTCTATACATAAAGCAATTTCTTTTTCGGTATAATTATTACTAGTGCCTGCAAAGGTAATTTCTCCTTTTACAACATTATTAACTTTAATTTGAAGGTTTTTATCAGCAATAGCTGCATAGGTTATTTTTAAAGTATCTACACCGCTAGAAATGTTTTCGAACTTAATGTAATCAGTTTCATTTAATGAAATTCCAGTAGTAGGGCCAGTTGATGTTGGAATTCCTGTATAATCTGCATCTTCTGCCTGAAGTGTATATAATACTGCGGTTGTAGGGGTTGCTGCATATGCATTTGTAGACGTAATTTTATTTTGAGAGGCATACCCACCAATATATCCAGCAAAGTTATGACCGGCAGTTCCTTGGTTATTATTTTCACCTACATGTTGCCAGAAATATAAGGTTCCGGTAGTAGCGTCTATATTATCGTCTATAAATTTTCTAGCATTTATAGCAGAAGGAAACGGGTTACCAATTAAATAAGATTCTCCTGTGTCAATTTCATTTTCTGATGTAAAACTACCGTCATTAGGTGTACCAACAAAAGTATAGTTTTGTATTTGACCAGGTCCTTTAAAGATAAAACCATCTCCTCTTTTTATGGTACCTCTTCGGTATTTGTGTTCCCAATTAGATCTACCGTTGCTGGCTGTAGCATAGGTGTAGATCCAGAAATCTGCTAGTTTAAGAACTCCGCCTGCATAAGAACCATCATAGCCTGTAACAAAAGTAATGTCTTTTGGGTCGTTAGGCGTAGTGCCATCTTTAAAAACAGTGATAAGAGAATAGTTATCTGCACCTGGATTGGTAACAGGTGAGCTCATATAGTTGTAGCGATATAAACTAGGTACTTCAGAATTTTGATCTATAAATAATTGACCAGGCGTACCTGAACTTGTAACTGTACTAGTATTTGTGTGTGTTTGTATTAGTTGAGCAGTGGTCCCTGTTAATCTAATGTTTCCATCTAATAGAATATCATTTGTAACCACTAAAACATTATCTGTAATTCTTAATTCTTTAAAGGTATTTACATCTAATTTACGAGCACTAAATCTACTGCCAGTATGATTGTAATCTTCATCTATAACAACGTAACGTGACCTATCTGGATACCCATTGTCCCAAGTGTTATTTGCATTTGTAGTTGTTTTTTCAATTTGATGTAAACCTAACAAAGTATTTGCTTGCGTATTTGAATCTTCTATTTCAGAAATTAACGGGTCTTGAGGGTGTCTTTTAGTGCTAGAAATATCTCCTCCATATCCAGCTTGATAAGCATCGATGTTGTTATCTATAAAAGCTACCCATTCATTTGTAGTGTACGTAATATTAGGTAATTCTATTTCATCAATTCTTACATAAGAAGTGTTGTCTGTAAATGCTTCGATAATATCGTATCTATGTATATATGAATTAGCATCATTACTAGATGATAATGTAATAATATCGTCTGCATTTGCAAAATTTGTGATGTTTGTATCATCTAAACGAAGGGCACTACTGTTGATGTTTGTAATTGCATTATTCAAATTACCTAGTAAAACAGATTGTCCTGGGGTTAAAACAGCATTAACGGTATAAGTGGAGTTAGGGGAAACTCCTGTTTGATCTCCTGATTTTGAATTGTATAATTGTACTTTTATGCTGTTGGCAGCGATATTATTTGTACTATGAATATTTGTGATTTCTATCCAGTTGTCTAAATTAGATTGATATACTTGAGTAATCATTGCTATTCCGTCTTCTGTAAGATCTCTATAGTCTACATCTCCAAATGTTAAAGCATCACTATCTATATCTGTAAAATTGTCGGTTTGGGTGCTGTCAAAACTACCATTAACATCGGTGTAGTTATCGCCATTATCTAAGGTGTTTTCTAGTCCGTTTGTGCCTACAATTCCATCTGTTCTACCGGCGGTATTTGTAAGTCCAGAACCCGATTCTACAATGTCAAAAATAGTATCACCATCAGAATCTAAATCTAAATAATCTGGTACAGTATCCGCTCCGATTGTTGCAGTAGCATCTGTATTTAAAGGTGTTATTCCAAAAGAATTTGCACTACCAGTTAAATTTGAGTCATAAGCATCATCTAAACCATCGTTGTCAACATCATCTCCAGAAGGTTCTAGGTAATCTCTTGTAGTTTGCCCTTCAATGTTATCTGGAATTCCGTCGTTGTCTGAGTCTAAATCTAATGAGTTAGGTATACTATCGCCGTCACTATCGCAATTACCAGGAGATAAAGTGTTAAACGGAATGGGAATTCTTAATGGAGCAGAAATACTTGAGTATTCAACAATTAAAGAATGTTGCCCGTTATTTTCAAAAAAGAGCACTTCAATGGTATGGGCACCTGCATTTAGTAAAACAGGAGTTCCTGCTATAGGGCCTCTTGCTGCATGTGGTCCGTCGTAATCTGCTACTTCATTTCCATCAATATATACTTTAGAACCATCGTCTGAGTTTAAGTAAAAAGTGTAAGTGTCTGTTGTTGGTATTTTTATAAAACCAGTGTATCTTATGCTGTAGGTATTGGCATCAGTAGGAGTAACAATAGTCTGTAATGCTGTTACATCAAAATCTGAAACTGTACCCACGCCAGTTACTCCCGTTGTAGGTATGTTGTCTACAGTATTAGAAGCAGGAGATGCATTATAAAATTCATAATTTAAACTACCGGTACATTCTATGTTTTCTTCTGTGTCTAAAATACCATCATTATCATCGTCTATATCAATAGAATCTGTAATACCATCATTATCTATATCTGTAATACCTGTAATTGTTACACTACCATTATTTCCGTTTGTTTGGTCTGCTCCAGAAGCAGCACCATTTGCTCCTGCTGCAATTGTACTAGTAACGTAGCCTGTAAAAGTAGTGTTAACAAAAGAACCACCACCACCCGCAGAACCAGCGCCACCCGCAGCACCTCCACCAGAGTAACCACCACCAGCAGCAGCGTAAAAATTACCAGCACCACCACCTCCAGTAAGACCTCGTCCACCAGCTCCGTTTCCAGAAATTGCAGTACCTCCTAGAGCTAGAGTAAAATCTACTTTAGCTGCTTTACCACCAAGACCAGAAGAACCATTACCACCCGCAGAGTTAATACCACCACCACCACCAGAATCTGAATTAGAAGTACCTCCATTACCAGCTGTACCACCACTACCATTATTTGTAAAAGTAGCTGCAACCGTTCCATTGTCTCCATTTGTAGTGTTATTAGCGCCAAAGCCAACAGCATTGGCTGAGTTATCACCACCACCACCACCACCAGCAACTAAAATTAAAGTACTGTTAATGTAAATACCCGTACTACCACCACCACCGGCTTCTGAGCCACCGAAGCCTCCTTCTGCTACTAGATATCTAATAACATCTCCGTTGTTTAGGTTATAGATTGCGTTTATGGTAGCACCGTTACCTCCAAAAGTATTGGTTCCATTTCCTCCATTACCCCCAGCAATAACAAAAGCAATTTGTTTTGGTCCACCAGAAATTGTGTAAGTGCTAGATTCTACTGTAGTAGTTGCAACTACAGTTTGACTCATTATTTTTGTTGTATAAGGATTTATAAGACTAATAAATAATATTAATTTTAAAAATAGGGTGGGGGTTTTCATAATTTATTAATTTTTAATTTATACCTCATAATTATTTTGAAACAAATTAATTATGGGCTATTTACTATATTTGGACACCGTAATTTATTAGAAGTCACATGGTTGTTAATAAATTTTTCTTAACTATTGTTTTAATATTTTACTTTTTGTACCAATTTTAGACCTTTAGTGACAATTATTAATAGTTAATTTTTATCTATAATAGCTTTTAATTGCTAGGTGTATTAAATTTAGAATTGTATAGAAAGAATATCTAAATCAAACAATTGTTTTCGAGGTACAGAAATAATATTTTAATATGAAAGAGAATTATTTAAAGATAATCAATAAATTAATTTCACCTCTTATTCTTAAGTATATACGAAACAAATAACTATTTGGTTTTGTGTCTATTATTTTAAGGTTTATTTTGTATTGTTTCTTAAATATAAAAAAAAAGAATAAAACTGACATAAATCATCTTTTACAATTGCTTTTATTCAGAAATTTGAAGTACGATTTAAAACAACATATTATGAAAAGAGACGAGCCGATATCAACAATAATGGCAACAAATTTAGTAACACTTAGTGTTAATGATGATTTAGTTACCGCAGAAAAATTATTTTTTGATAAAAAAATTAAACATATCCCTGTTGTAAAAGGAAAAGAAATCATAGGTATGTTAAGTTACTCGGACATACAGAGAGTTAGTTATTCTGATATGAACGATGATAAAAAGACGATTAATAGTGTTGTTAAAAATACTTTTTCTATAGAGCAAGTTATGGCAAAAAATATAATAGCAATTCCGCCTTATACTTCTATAAAAGATACGGCAGAGTTACTTACAAATAAAGGATTTCATGCTTTACCAGTAATTGAAGATTCTGAACTGGTAGGAATAGTTACTACAAGGGATTTAGTAAAATATTTGGTAGCAAAATTATAGTGGTTTTTATATTGGTTAGTTAGTAAGAAAGAGGCTTTTTTTTAAGCCTCTTTTTTCTTTAAATAACTAGAAATAATACGTTGAATATCTTTGCTGTCTTTTTTAGGTGTTACAAAAAACTGATAATCTTCTGGGTTTTCTAATTGTTCAGATTGATGCATATCTACATAGCCAAAACCTTGATAAATTCCGTTTAAAATTAACGCAAAACCAACTTCATTTTCAGTTCTTCCTTTTTCTTTGATAACTAAACTTTCAGTGCTAATTTCAACGGATTTAATGGCTTCTTTTACGCGAGCGTTATAATCATTAATAGCTTCTGCATTACAACAAATACCTTTGCATTCTTCTAGCGGATAAAGAGTACAACTAGAAGTATTAGGTTCTATGTGGCAATATTTTTGGCATAACAGAAACTCTTTACGTAAAGTATCTAAATGAGTTTTACATGCTGTTACAGAATAGCATTTTATTATTGGGTTCGGAATCATTTTTAACCGATTGTGGCCTAAATGCATAATACCTTTTTGATCTTCGTAAACAAACAAACCAAACGTTTCTTTTTTCTCTTTTTGTGGTTTGTTAAATTTAGGGGCAGCTTGTTTAATTTCTGTAGATTCTAATAATAAAGCCAGTAATTCGTTACCAGTTTCTGTGAAAGAAATAGCTGCAATTTCTAAACACATGGTTTGTGCTGTTTTCTTTTTATCAGAAAAATGACTGATAACACGTTGTTTTATATTGTTAGACTGACCAATATAAATAATTTCATTATCTGAGTTTTTAAACTCATAAATGCCAAAAGTTTCTGGTAAGTTATCTACTACTTTTTTATTTAAAAGAGGTGGTACGGTTGCTGGTTTCGATTTAGGATTTAAAAAGGAGTTAATAGTAAAATTATCATCTCTTTCTAGTAACCTTTTAAACAATTCTGTAGTTGCTTCTGCATCTCCTTTTGCTCGGTGTCTTCCGTTTATAGGGATGTTTTCTATGGTGCAAATGTTCCCTAAGCTATAAGAACTTAAGTCTGGAATAATTTTTCTAGACAAACGAACGGTACAGAGCTTTTGTCGTTCAAAATCGAATCCTAAGTTTTTAAATTCTTCTAGAATAATGTTGTAATCGAAATTAACATTGTGTGCTACAAAAATAGTGTCTTTGGTAATTTCTGCAACCTTTTTTGCAATTTCATAAAACTTAGGCGCATTTCTTACCATTGCATCTGTTATACCTGTAAGATCGGTAATAAATGCAGGGATATTTTGTTCTGGATTTACTAAAGTAGTAAACTCATCTACAATTTTTTTTCCATCAAAAACAAAAATGGATATTTCGGTTATTTTAGAACCTTTATATCCATTTCCTGTGGTTTCTATATCTACAACTGTGTATAACAATTATTCGATTGTCTTTTTTAAGTCGGCAATAGTTTGTGTAGGATTCTCTGATCCAAAAACAAAACTACCAGCAACTAAAACATTTGCTCCGGCTTCTATTAATGCATTTGCATTATAAGAGGTAACGCCTCCGTCTATTTCAATTTGGCATTCAGATTCTGTAAAATCTATTAAGTGTTTTAATTGACTTACTTTTTTATAGGTGTTTTCTATAAATGATTGTCCGCCAAAACCTGGATTTACGCTCATAATACACACAACGTCTAAATCATCTATAATATCTTCTAAAACAGCAATTGGTGTGTGTGGGTTTAAAGCAACTCCAGCTTTCATTCCTGCTGCTTTTATGGCTTGTACGGTTCTATGTAAGTGTGTACAAGCTTCATAATGTACGGTTAAAATATCTGCGCCTAAATCTGCAAATGTTTGTATGTATTGATCTGGGTTTACAATCATTAAATGTACATCAATTGTTTTTTTAGCGTGTTTAGTAATCGCTTTTAAAACAGGCATTCCAAAAGAAATGTTTGGTACAAAAACACCGTCCATAATATCAATATGAAACCAATCTGCTTCACTATTGTTTACCATTTCGATGTCTCTTTGTAGGTTAGCAAAATCTGCTGCTAAAATTGAAGGTGCAAGTAAATTACTCATTATTTTGTTGTTGTGTTGTGATTTTATTTTTGCAAAGGTACTTAAATTGTCATTGCGAGGAACGAAGCAATCTCTTAAAAATATAACAATAATTTATTATAAATTTCGACCACATAGTGATATAGAAAATATAGAATTTGTGGTAAAAAGAAAAGTAATAAATAGGTTTAGTCCTTTTTAAAAGGCATCCTTTTTTGTGCTAAATTTAATTGATGATTACGATAAATAAATAATCTGTATGTTTATTTTATCTCTTTTTCTTTTCCATTGATGAATACTGAGTGAGGTTTAGCCCCGATTGAAGTGGCATCCTTTTTATTACCTCTATAAAAAAAAACGTCATTGCGAGGTACGAAGCAATCTGTTTCTAATGATGAGCTTGCTATAGTTTATAAAAAAGTGAGCTTTGGAAAGAAAGTAATAAAAAGATATAACGGAAAGCGGGAAATAGCTTCAAAAAAAATAAAGTAACTTTATGTGATTTCTCCTTCGTCGAAAAGACAAGATTGTGCCTTGTAATGACGTGTATAAAAAAAACTCCCAAAAATAAATTTGAGAGTTTTTAAGTTTTATAAAAATTAATGATTAACCTAAGTATGTCATTAAAATTTTAGATCTAGAAGTGTGTTTTAATCTTCTAATTGCTTTTTCTTTAATTTGACGAACACGCTCACGAGTTAAATCGAAAGTTTCACCAATTTCTTCTAAAGTCATTGGTTGGTGCTCACCTAAACCAAAGTATAATTTTACAACATCTGCTTCACGTGGAGTTAGAGTTTCTAATGCTCTGTTTATCTCGATACGTAAAGATTCGTGTAATAATTTTCTATCTGGGTTTGGAGATTCTCCAGAGTTTAATACATCGTATAAGTTAGAATCTTCACCTTCAATTAAAGGTGCATCCATAGATACGTGACGTCCAGAATTTTTCATAGATTCTTTTACGTCATTAACAGTCATGTCTAGTTTCTTAGCAATTTCTTCAGCACTTGGTGGGCGCTCATTTTCTTGCTCTAAGAAAGCGTACATTTTGTTAATTTTATTGATAGAACCAATTTTATTTAACGGTAAACGTACTATTCTAGATTGTTCTGCTAAGGCTTGTAAGATAGATTGACGAATCCACCAAACGGCATAAGATATAAATTTAAAACCACGAGTTTCATCAAAACGTTTTGCTGCTTTAATTAAACCTAAGTTTCCTTCGTTTATTAAATCTGGCAATGTTAATCCTTGATTTTGATATTGTTTTGCAACAGATACAACAAATCTTAAATTGGCTTTTGTTAATTTTTCTAAAGCTCTTTGGTCTCCAGCTTTAATAAGTTGTGCCAATTCTACTTCTTCATCAGCGGTAATTAAATCTACCTTACCTATTTCTTGTAAATATTTATCTAATGATGCAGTTTCTCTATTAGTAACCTGCTTGGTAATTTTAAGTTGTCTCATCTAATTCTCTATGACTTTTTAAAGGATTAATGTATTGCTACAATTTATTATACGTAAGAATATTATAAAATGTTACAAAAAGAATTGTTTTTTTTATCATTTTAATTTTTTTTAGGGTTTGTAAATCTTAAATATATAATTATTAGTCTCGTTAAAAGGTAATTAGATAGGTTGTTATTCTTAAGATTTATGAGTAAGAAAAAGATTAATTTATTATTAAGAATTGTTTACCTGTATGGATAAACCAAGTTTTACAACTATTTTTAGAGTATAAAAATGGCATTTAATTAGGGTGTTTTTTTTAAAAGAAGGTTTCTTACCGTTCATCGATATAAAAGAACGTGTCATCTTTATATTTATTTTAATTGTGACTTATAAAGTTTCTTTGTGTCAAAACAATAACTGAGTTGAAAGCGATAGATGTAAAAAATTTAAGTGACGAGGAGCTAGTCTTTAAAATAGTAGAAACAAACAATACGCATTTGTTTGCTGTTTTATATGACAGGTTTTCTAAAGTTGTTTATAATAAGTGTTATGGTTTTTCTAAAAATAAGGAAGAAGCAGAAGATTTAACACATGACGTTTTTATCAGGTTATTTGTAAAAATAAAGACCTTTAAAGGTAACTCTAAGTTTTCTACTTGGTTGTATTCTTTTACCTATAATTTCTGTGTAAATTATGTACAAAGAAACGATTTTAAGAAGAAAGAAAAAGTTACGGTTGTTACAGATAATATAAAAGAAGATGATGATTTGCAAGAAATTGATGATGCAACTCTATTTGAGTTAAAATCAGAAAAATTGGCAAAAGCATTGGCTTTAATTGATCCAACAGAAAAGATGATTCTTTTAATGAAATATCAAGATGATATGACCATTAAAGAAATTAAAGAATCTTTAAATATTGGTGAAAGCGCTGTTAAAATGAGAATTAAAAGAGCGAAACAAAAACTTGTAAGAACGTATGAAGAGTTATAAATATGAGCAATCCTTTTAAAAGAATTATACACCACCATAGTGTGCCTGAAGTTCTTAAAGAAAAAGTTTTAAGTGATATTGGTATGATTAAACTTACCTTAGATATTGCAGATTTATTTTTAGTCAAATATCCGAATACAATTGGAGACTTGTTGAACAACGGTAACAATAACTCGAATCATAAAAGCTAAAAATAATGACAAATAAATTACTGCTTGCACTAAATTCTGAAATGGATTTTAGTTTTCTACAAACACTTTGGAATAATTTTATAGATTTTTTACCACAATTATTAAAAGGAATTGGTTTTTTAATAATTGGATGGTTGTTAATAAAATTACTACTGTATGTTATTAAAAAAGCATTGGGTTATACCAAAATAGATAGCTTACCAGAAAAATTAAATGTTGATGAAATTTTTGGAGAATCATCATTAAAAATTCAACCAACAAAAATAATTATAACTGCTATTAAGTGGGTTTTAATCCTCGTTTTTATAATTGTAGGCTCTGAGCTATTAGGTTTAAGAATGGTTTCTGAGCAATTAAGTGGTTTAATAGCGTATTTGCCAAAACTAATTAGTGCACTTATCATTTTTGCAATAGGTATTTATGTTGCTAACCTGGTAAAAAAAGCCTTGTTTTCTATGTTTAAATCGTTAGAATTAACTGGAGGGAACTTGGTTGGTAATATTGCATTTTACTTAATTGCAATTGTAGTTACAGTAACGGCTTTAAACCAAGCAGGTGTTAATACAGATTTAATTACGAGTAATTTATCTATAATTTTGGGTGCAATTTTAGCTTCGTTTACAATTGCTTTTGGCTTAGGCTCTAGAGATGTTATAAAAAGATTATTATTTGGGTATTACACTAGAAAAAATATTCAAGAAGGGGATAAGGTTATTGTAAATGGTGTAGAAGGAGTTGTTGGAGTAATCGATAATATTTGTGTAATATTAATAACAAAAGAAGGAAAGGTAATCTTACCTATAAAAGATATAGTGGACAATCGAATTGAAGTAATCAATTGATTTTTTAAGACTTGATAGAATGTTGGGGGACAATCTATCATCTGTGATTTATCACAAAAAGAAAGAGACCGTGAAAACGGTCTCTTTTATTTTTTATAAAAAATGATATTTTTAAAATAACCCATTTATTTGAGCATCTATTCTGTCTATAATATAGCCTAAATCTTCTTGGTTGTCTACAAAATCAAGATTATCAACATCAATTATTAGTAGTTTTCCTTTTGTGTAGGTAGATATCCAAGCTTCATAACGTTCATTTAATCTGCTTAAATAGTCAATACTAATAGAGTTTTCATAATCTCTACCACGTTTGTGAATTTGGCCCACTAAGGTAGAAATATCTGCACGTAAGTATATTAATAAATCTGGAGGTGTTACCAAGTTTTCCATCAATTCAAATAAAGAACTATAATTGCCATAGTCTCTATTAGTCATTAACCCCATAGCATGTAAATTGGGTGCAAAAATATGGGCGTCTTCATAGATTGTTCTATCCTGAATAATATTTTTACCAGATTCTCTTAATTCTAAAATTTGACGAAAACGACTATTTAAAAAATAGACTTGTAAATTAAAAGACCAACGTTCCATTTCTGTATAAAAATCGTCTAAATACGGATTTTCATCAACAGACTCAAAATGTGGTTTCCATTTGTAATGTTTAGCTAATAACTTGGTTAGTGTGGTTTTACCAGCACCAATATTTCCTGCAATTGCAACGTGCATAAATTAAATTCTAATAAGATTAAAAGTGGTGCTAAAATAGTGAAAATAATAAACAGAATGTATCTAATGCTTTAATTAAACCTAAAAAAAGCAATCTTAACATTTTAATTTAATAGCAGTTCTTTTTTATTTTTTTTAGTAATTAAACTTTTAGACTTTTTTTTAGTCATAATATATATAAACAGATTTGTTTATAGCAAACTAAATATACTTACATGAAATCGTTATTTACATTTATTCTTAGTATTGTTTCAATGATTACTTTGGGACAAAAAGATTTTCAAGGGAAAGCAACCTATATGTCTAAGACCTCTGTAGACTTAAATAACTTTGCTAGAGGCGGAGAACAGCTTTCTGATGCAAGAAAAAAACAAATTCAAGATAGAATGAAATCTCAATTAGAGAAAACATTTATTCTAAATTTTGATAAAAGTTCTTCTATTTATAAAGAAGATGCAAAATTAGAAGCACCAACAACAGGTGGAGGTGGAAGAGGTCCAAGGTTTGGAAGTTTTTCTAGTGGAGGAACAAAATATAAAAACACAAAGGATAAAGTGGCACTTGAGGCTACAGAGTTTTTTGGAAAAAAGTTTTTAGTGTCTGATGATATGAAACAACCACAATGGGAGCTAGGAGCAGAAACGAAACAAATTGGTAATTACCTTTGTTATAAAGCTACACTGCTTAAAGATGCAAATCCTTTAGATTTCTCTAATTTTAGAAGACCTAGAAAAGAGGATGATAAAAAAGAGAAAGAAGATACAGAAAAAGAGGTAGAAGTTAAACAAGTTGTAGTAACAGCTTGGTATACGCCACAAATACCAGTTAGTAACGGTCCTGGAGAATATTGGGGTTTACCGGGTTTAATATTAGAAATTAATGAAGGAACCACCACTATTTTATGTACAGAAATTGTATTGAATCCATCAGAAAAAGCAGCTATAGAAGCGCCATCAAAAGGTAAAAAAATAACAAGAGAAAAGTATTCTGAATCTGTAACTAAAAAGATGGAAGAATTAAGACAGAATTTTCAAAATAGAGGTAGAGGTGGTAATCGTGGAGGAGGACGTTTCTAAAGAAATCTAATAACTGTATCTTAATTATATTAAATGAAAAACATAGTACTACTCGCCATTTTTATGGTTACACTTTGTGCAAATGCGCAAGTAAAATTAACTGGTGTTGTTAAAGACAGTATAGGGGAGTCTTTAGAGATGGCAAATGTATTAGCAATTGACAAGGTTACTAATAAAATAGCATCTTATGGTTTTACAGATACTAAAGGTTTTTATAAATTAAATGTAGAAAAAAACACCACTATTTTACTGAAAATAAGTTATGTAGGTATGAAGTCGTCGGACTTTACTATTGAAACAAAGTCTGAAGATATTGTAACAAATGCAATGCTTGCTTTCGATAATGCTTTAGATGGAATAAATATTGTGTCTAAAATGCCCGTTACTATAAAGGGAGATACCATTGTTTATAATGCGGATTCTTTTAAAAATGGATCAGAACGAAAACTAGAAGATGTTTTAAAGAAATTACCTGGTGTAGAAATTAATGATGATGGTGAAATAGAGGTTGAAGGAAAAAAAGTAGAAAAAATTATGGTTGATGGTAAGGATTTTTTTGATGGAGATACAAAACTTGCCACCAAGAATATTCCTTCTAATGCTTTAGATAAAATAGAAGTTTTAAGAAATTACGCAGATGTTAGTCAGCTTAGTGGTGTGCAAAACAACCAAGATAGGGTTGCTATCAATATTAAATTAAAAGAAGGGAAAAAGAATTTTTGGTTTGGAGATATTACTGCAGGTTCTGGTAATGCTCCAGATGAAACATTGTATTTATTGCAACCAAAACTATTTTATTACTCTCCAAAATATACGATTAATGTTATTGGTGATGTTAATAATATGGGTGAAGTTGTTTTGTCTAGAAGAGATGTTAGAAACTTTAGTGGAGGTTTTAGAAGTCAAAGTCCTTCTAACGGAACAAACTTAAGTTTAGCAGATGCAGGAATTGGGTTTTTAACCGCAAATGCTAGAAATGCAAATAGAATAGAAACAAAACTTACTGCTTTAAATTTTAGCTATTCACCTAATAAAAAATTAGATTTAAGTGGATTTTTAATTTTTTCTAGTAATAGTAATGGACAAAAACGTATAAACGATATCGATTATTTTGATATTGCAGATGATCCTAATACATCAGCAGACGAAACTTCTATTATACCAGATGACCTTGTAGAGAATTTAACAGACCAAACTAGTAATACAGGTTTGTTTAAATTTAGTGCAAACTATAAACAAAATACAAGAAAGCAATTCAATTATGATGTTATTGGTCGTTTTTCTAATGAATTTAGAACCGATGCTGTAAATTCTAGAGTTTTAAGTGATATTAATGAAAGTGAAAGATCTACACCTTATAAAATCAATCAAAATTTTAGTTATTTCTATACTGCGAATGAAAAAAATATTTTTGCTTTAGAAGCACAACATTTGTTGCAAGATGAAGATCCTTTTTATGTAGCATCTTTAGAAAACGATTCATCAAATAATAATGATGTAGACAAAGATGGTTTTGATGATGCAGCATTTTCATTAGGTTTAGATAGAACAAATCTATTTTATAAATTAGAACAAGACAGAAAAGTTAAGTCTAATCAATTAGACGTTAAATTAGATTATTATAATATTTTAAATGATAAGAGTAATTTAAATTTTGTTTTGGGTACCATACAAAGTAAGCAGAATTTTGATTCTAAGTTTTTTCAGATTTTAGATGATGAAAGCATTGTAGATCCAACACCTACAATTCCTGGCAATACAGACCCAAGAACCACAAATGATACAGAATATACTTTTTCTGATCTTTATGCAGGGTTAAGGTATCGTTTAAAAGCGGGTATTTTTACTTTTACACCAGGTTTTACATTGCATGCCTATAATGTTAAAAATACTCAATATCAAACAGAAATATTTGAAGACAAGTTTGATAAAATTTTTCCAGAACTTTCTATAATTGCACAATTTAAACAAAGTGAAAGTTTGCGGTTTTCATACAAGCAAGAAGTTAATTTTACAGATGTTAATAAACTAGCCAGAGGTATTGTTGCTAATAGTTACAATTCTTTTTATTATGGTAATGAAGAGTTAAACAATGCTCACTTACATAATGTAAATTTAAATTATTCTAGTTTTAATCTATTTAATTATACAAATGTTTTTGCTAGAATTAATTATAAGAAAACGATAGATCAAATTAATACAAATGCAAATTTTGAACCAGCTTCTGTAGTATCTAGCAGTACATCATTAAATTCACCTTTTGATAATGAGAGTTTTTCTGCATCTGGTAGAGTTGGTAAGACGTTTAATAAAATTAAAACATCTTTAAGTGCCAATTATAGTTACAGTAAGTCGTATCAGTTTCTAAATTCAATAGAAAATACAAATAAGCTTAATTCTCAAAGCTATAATGCAAGTATTGGTACTAATTTTACAAAAGCACCAAATGTTACTTTTAACTATAGATTAAGTCTGTCTGACCAAGATAATAGTGCAAGAGCAGAGATTGTAAAAGGAGTTACAAATGCGCCTTCTATTAGTTTTGATGCTTATGTTTGGAATTCATTAACCGTTCGTTCAGATTTTTCTTTTAATGAAGTAAAACAAAATGGAAATATTGCAAATTCTTATAAAATTTTAGATTTGACTTTAGCTTACAGAAAAGATAAAGATGCCAAGTGGGAATACGAATTAGTAGGTAGTAATCTTTTGGCAACAGGTTCTACAACTAGTTTCAATTACGGTCTTACGTCAAACTCTATAAATGAAACTTTTATTTTACCAAGGTTTATTAGTCTTAGAGTAAAATATCAATTGTAATTTAAGTAGAATTTATAGCATAAAAAAAGACTCAATTTATTGAGTCTTTTTTTATGCTATAAATTTAAAATAAGAAACAATATATTTGTAAAAAAAATAACATTCTATGATTTTTGATGTAGCTATAATAGGTTCGGGGCCAGCAGGGGCTTCTGCAGCTTTTAAATTAGCAGAAAAAGGAATATCAACAGTTATAATAGAAAAAGAAACTTTACCAAGATATAAAACTTGTGGAGGTGCTTTTGGTTTGGCGGGTAGAAAAATAATGCCTTTTGATATTACTGAGGTTGTAGAAAAAGAATGTTTTAATGTTGATGTTTTTTTTGATAAAATTGATAAAAAATTTACCATTCAAAAAGACGAGCCTATCATTACCATGGTGATGCGTGCAGATTTCGATAATTTTATTGTTAAAAAAGCACAAGAATTAGGAGTTACATTATTAGAAAATCATAAACTTACAGATATTACTTTTAAAGATGATATCACTTTACATACTTCTAAAGGAGAGGTAAAAACCAAATTTGTAATTGCTGCTGATGGTGCTTTAGGTAAGACTGCAAAATTTGCAGGATGGAAAGAAACACGTTTGTTAATACCTGCATTAGAATATGAAGTTGAGGTAAATGATGATGATTTTAAAAGACTGTCTAAAACCGTTCGTTTAGATTTTGATGCCATTCCTATGGGATATGGTTGGTGTTTTCCAAAGAAAAATCACTTATCTATAGGGGTTGGAGCATTACGAAAAGTAAAGGTCGATTTTAAACAGTGTTACAGAGATTATTTAGTGAATACTCTAAAGGTAACAGAAGTTATTAGCGAAGAAATGCATGGTTTTCAAGTGCCAGTTTCTTTAAGAAAAGATGGTTTTGTAAGAAATAATGTTTTTTTAGTGGGAGATGCTGCTGGTTTTGCAGACCCGTTATCTGCAGAAGGAATTACAAATGCTATTCTTTCTGGTAATATGGCAGCAGAATCAATCATTGAAAGTAAATTGAATGGTGAATTAGCTGAGAAATTATACAATGAAAAGTTAGAAGAGCATCTTTTACCTGCGCTAAGATCTGCCTTTAAATTGTCTAAATTGTTTTATGAAAACGGAACAATGAGAAATCTTTTGATTAAAAAATATGGTGAAAGAATCTGTGAAAAAATGATTCAGATTATGATGGGAGAGAGTACCTACCCAACAGATATCATGAAAACGATAAAAAGGAAACTAAAAAACGCTATTTTTTCATAGAAGTATGAGTGTATCAACAACTAAAACTTTTTTACCTGCATTTTTAAAGACTTTGGGAATTTTATTTCTCTATATCTTTCTAGGGTTATTTTTAGATAGCGTTACTGTAGCAGAAGGCTATCAAGACTTACAATGGTTAGCCAATCTAATAATGGTTGTAATTTTCTCAATTACACTTTTTAAAGTAAATCCAAGAATTAGAGAACAAATGGTGTATGCAGTATTGATTGCTATTGCAGGCGAGTACGGTTTTTCTTTAGGGATGGGCATGTACACCTATCGCTTAGAAAACATACCACATTACATACCTATGGGGCATGCTTTGGTCTATGCTGGTGTATTGTATTTTACAAAAACAGCGTATGCAAAAAATAATGTAAAATTATTAGAAAAGGTTTTTACTGTTCTTGTAATTGTATATACAACTGCCTTTTTAATCTTGAAAAATGATGTTTTTGGCTTTGTGCTATCTGCTTTAATGTTATATTTTTTAAGTAAAAGACCAAGAGAACGTTTGTTTTATTTAACCATGTTTTTAGCCGTTGCTTATTTAGAAATTATAGGTACCAGCTATGAGTGTTGGTGGTGGCCAACAACAGCTTGGAATAAAATATCATTTTTACCAAGTGCAAATCCGCCAAGTGGCATTAGTTTTTTCTATTTTGGTTTAGATTTAGGTTGTTTGTATTTTTATAAAAAGAGACATAAAATAGCCTGGTCTAGAATGAAAAATGTTAGGAAAATTAGACAAATTAAAGGTGTTGTAGCAAACTAAAAAACGAATCTTTTCGTTTTTAAATTAAATCAAATTACATTTGTAAGATGTCTATAAAAGTAACATCCGTTTCTAAAATTTATAAAACTCAAAATGCATTAAACAATGTTTCTTTTTCTGCGGATAAAGGTCAAATAATTGGTTTTTTAGGTCCAAATGGAGCAGGGAAATCTACAATGATGAAAATCTTAACCGGCTTTATTAAACCAAATGAAGGAGAAGTTTTTGTTGATGAAATAGATGTGTTACAAAATCCATTGGCAGCACAAAAAACAATTGGTTATTTACCAGAACATAACCCATTGTATGCAGATATGTATGTGCGAGAATATTTACAATTTCATACCTCCATTTTTAAGGTTGATAAAAACCAAATAGAAATTTGTATCGAAAAAGTAGGATTAACTGCTGAGGCACATAAAAAAATCAATCAATTATCTAAAGGATATCAGCAAAGAGTAGGTTTGGCAGCAGCTATTTTACATAACCCAAAAGTGTTAATTTTAGACGAACCTACTACAGGTTTAGACCCAAACCAACTGGTAGAAATTAGAGAACTAATTAAAGAATTAGGTAAAGAAAAAACAGTGTTGTTTTCTACGCATATTATGCAAGAAGTAGAAGCGGTTTGCGATCGAGTAATTATCATTAAAAAAGGAGAAATTCTGGTTGATAAAAAACTAGCAGATCTCAAAGAAAATAATCAACAAGTAATAGAAGTTACTTTCGATTATAAAATTGAAGAACAGTTTATAAAAAGATTAAAAAACGTAGTTTCTTACAAAAACAATTACGACAATACTTGGTATATCACTTTTGAAAGTGAAGAAGATATGCGTTCTAAAGTGTTTGATTTTGCTCAAGAAAATGGCCTGAAAATTTTGAGCTTAAATACACAGAATAAAAACTTAGAAACGCTTTTTAGAGAAGTAACGGCTTAGGTTTTTAAGCGCTATATATCGATAAAGTATAAAATTTGTCACTTCGAAGTTATGAGAAGTCACATAACAGTGATCATACAAAACTTAGTGTTTTATGAGGTTTCTCTCTCCGGTCGAAATGACAAACTGTACTTAGAACTTTCAAACTTGTTACTTTTGTGAAAGTTACCTAATTCTAAAAATAGTATTTTGTCAAATACTCATAAGCTTCCAACAATGTAGGGAAAACTAAAACACTTCCTGCTTCTTTTAGTTCTTCATCAGTATATTGTGTGGTAATTCCGATAGCAACCATTCCTGCTGCTTTTGCTGCTTTTGTTCCTGTTAAACTATCTTCAAAAACCCAAATATCTTTAAAATCACTTTCTTTAAAACCTAAAGTTTCTGCAAGTAAAATATAAGCTTCAGGTGCTGGTTTTGGTTTCACGTAATCTTGCACACCAAATACTGTTGGAAAATTTAAATTTAAGTGATGAACACTGTTTTTTAAAAACTGTTTTGTAGCGTTACTTGCAATTCCGTAAGGTATTTTTTCTTTGGTTAAAAGTTCGGTAAATTCTCTAACACCAGGTAATAATTTAGGTACTGTAAAGTATTTGTCTAAATGTTTATCTTTTAGAAAAAATAATTCTTCTGTGCGTTTTTCTTCACAAATTACGCTGCAATAATATTCTGCAATAATCATTGGAGATTTCCCTGCATGAGTTTTTGGAAACGGAGCTATTTCTTTGTTGAATAATTCTTTAAAAGCAGAGGTCCAAGCAGAATAATGACTTTCGAAACTGTTTACAATTACGCCGTCAAAATCAAATAAAAATCCTTTAGGGTTTGTCATTATTTAATTGTTTTTTCGTTGAATATTTCCGTTAAATACGGATTTAAAAATTTATTGGTTGGATCTAATTTTCTTCTCAAATATTTAAAATCTTCCCATTTAGTATAGACTTTAGATAGCTCAGCATCTTTTGCTGTAAAACGTTTTGCCCAATGCGGTTTTCCTCCGTATTTTAAGAATATTTTTTCAATGCTTTTAAAAGCTTCATACGTATCTGCAGTAGCTGCATTTCTAGAAACGCAGCCCATTGTAACCGTATCTTTACCATAGGCATAACTTAACCAGGTTTTGTCTTTATATACAAAACGAACATCCATAGGAATATGAATAAAAGATTTGTTGCTCCACTTATTTATTTCTGCTTTTAGTTCTTCAAAAACTGTAGGAAAAACATCTAAACCAATGGTCCATTCTGCCAGTTCTAAAGTAGAACCTCTAGATTTTGTAACCGTTGCTTGGTATAAGGAGCCTTTGTGTTCTTTAGTAGAGCTAAAGAAGCCTCTGTATAAAAGTTTGTTTGCAATGGCTGTTATCCAAGGAAAAACGTGAGAATATTTATACAATATTTTAGAAGCAGTTCTTCTATGTTTTAAATATTTTGGACCTAAATCTTCTGTAATTTCTGTATTTGGGTCTATTTTATCTCCTGTAATTACATATCCTTTGTCTGTATGAGGAAGCCATAAAATTCTTAAGAAATCGTGTTTTTTTAAACGCTCTTCAATTTTAGGTAACCAAACACTATCATCTTCTGGTCCTTCTTTTACGTGTAAAGTATAAATAGGTTCGCATTTAAAAGTAATTTCAGAGAATATACCTAAAACCCCTAGAGATACTCTAACGGCATCCATTAATTCGTCTTTGTCTGTTATTTTACGAATAGAACCATCAGCTAAAATAAGGTTGCATTTTGTAATGTACTCGGATAGTAATTTTCCACTTGTACCATGTGTTCCCGTAGCTAAAGCACCACCAATGGTAATTGTGTTAATATCTGGCAAACAAGGAATACACCAGCCTTTTGCTTCTACAGCTTCTATTAAATCTCCTAAAATAATACCAGACTGAACAGTAATTGTTTGTGCGATATCATTGTAAGATAAAATTTTGTTATACTCTTTAATGTCTATTAAAGTTTCTGTACCAGAAGCAATATTAGAAGAAGATTGTTTATTACCAAAAATTCTTATTTTTTCAGATTTTTTTACAACTTCTTGTAATTCCTCTTCGGAAGTAATTTTATAAAGAGATTTGTAATTATTGGTTATATTTTCGTTCCAACTTACCCAAACACCGTTTTTACTTTGTTTCATTTATTTTTTAAAAGATTAAACAAAATTAAGTAATAATATTTCTTTATGATGCCTCTTTTTTGTTTTATTCTGTTAATTAGAATTAATTTAACTTATAAGCAATTTGTTGCTTATCTAAAGTTGCCAATAATTCATTACTAATATGAACCTTGGTATTTCTACTTGGTAAACTAATTTCTAATTTTTCTTTTTCATCCCAAATAGTAAAATTTAAACCTTGTTTACCTGGACTGTGTTTTAAAATAGATTCTAAATTTAAAATAGTGTCTTCTTTAATTTCGTTTAATGGAATTTGAATCGTTACTTTTTTACAGAGTTCATCCATAATATCATGTAATAATTTCATTTCTGTAAACTTTAATCTTGGTTCTCCGGCTACACCTGTTTCTTTATTAGTCCAACCTGGCTGAACCGTAGATCTTATAAATAGAAATTGATTAGGCACCAAGAAGTGTTGCATTCTTAGGTAATCTTCCCCAAAAATTCTAAACTCATGGTTATCTCCATAATCTTCTACTGTAAACATAGCCCAACCTTTTCCCGCTTTAGAAACTCTGTGTTGTACATCGGTAACAATACCAGCAAAAGCTAAATTCATGTTTACAAATTTTGCTAGATCTGCTTTAAAATACTTTAAAGAAGCGTTACAAAATTTTAATTCGTTTTTAAAATCATCTAAAGGATGTGCAGAAATATAAATACCGATAACTTCTTTTTCTTGTTGTAATAATTCCATGGTTCCCCAAGTTTCACATTGTGGAATGTCTGGTTCTGGAAATTGAACTGTAGAAGCTTCTCCAAACATAGAAACTTGTGCAGAATTTTCGTTTTCTTGATATTTACTACCAAATTTCATGGCACGTTCTAAAAAAGTCATCCCTTTTTCATCGGTGTCAAAATATTGTGCTCTGTGTGTGTCTGTAAAAGAATCGAAAGCACCTGCTTTTATCAAGCTATCAAAAGATTTTTTATTTGCAGCTCTTAAATCTACCCGTTTTGCTAAATCAAAAATTGAATTGTAATTTCCGTTTTCTTCCCTTTCTTGAATAATAGCTCTAACTGCTCCGGCTCCAACACCTTTTACGGCTGCCATTCCAAAACGAACAGCGCCTTCATTATTTACAGAGAATTTTAAAAATGATTCATTTAAATCAGGACCAAAAACTTGCAGTTCCATTCGTTTACATTCTTCCATAAAGAAAGAAACAGCTTTAATATCTTTCATATTATTAGAAAGTACAGAAGCCATATATTCTGCAGGATAATGGGCTTTTAAATAGGCTGTTTGATATGCGATCCACGCATAACACGTAGAGTGAGATTTGTTAAATGCGTAACTTGCAAAGGCTTCCCAATCTTTCCAAATTTTTTCTAATTTTTCTGGATCGTGTCCTTTTGCAGCTGCTTGTTCTACAAATTTTGGTTTCATTTTATCTAGCACCGCAATTTGCTTTTTACCCATCGCTTTACGTAAAACATCGGCTTCACCTTTGGTAAAGTCTGCTAACTTTTGCGAGAGTAACATTACTTGCTCTTGGTACACTGTAATTCCGTAGGTTTCTGCCAGATATTCTTCCATGGCAGGTAAATCATACTCAATATCTTCTGTACCGTGTTTTCTATTAATAAAAGACGGAATGTATTCCATCGGTCCAGGTCTGTACAAGGCATTCATGGCAATTAAATCGGCAAAAACGGTTGGTTTTAAAGAGCGCATGTGTTTTTGCATTCCTGGAGATTCATATTGAAAAATTCCTACCGTTTCTCCTTTCTGGAAAAGCTCATAAGTTTTTACATCATCTAAAGGAAACGTTTCTGGATCTAATAGAATATTGTGTCTTGCTTTTACAATTTTAACGGTGTCTTTAATTAAAGTCAGCGTTTTTAATCCCAAGAAATCCATTTTTAATAAACCTGCATCTTCTACAACAGAGTTATCAAATTGGGTAACGTACATGTCGGAATCTTTAGCCAAAGCAACCGGTACATAATTGGTAATATCACCAGGTGTAATAATAACCCCACAGGCGTGAATACCAGTGTTTCTAACAGAACCTTCTAAAATAGTGGCTTTGTTTATCGTTTCGGAAACCAAATCGTTTCCGTAAGACATTTGTTTAAGTTCTTCTACTAATTGTTTTTCTTCTGCTCTTAAAGCATCAACCTTACCTTTACTTTTAGCATCATCACCAAAAATATTTTTTAGCTTAATTCCCGGAATTAATTTTGCAATTCTATCGGCTTCAAAAAGCGGTAAATCTAAAACTCTGGCAGTATCTCTAATAGAAGATTTTGCCGCCATGGTTCCGTATGTAATAATCTGTGCAACTTGGTTTGCGCCATATTTATCAATTACATAATCCATTACTCTACCACGCCCTTCATCATCAAAATCAATATCAATATCGGGCATGGATACACGTTCCGGATTTAAGAAGCGCTCAAAAAGTAGATCGTATTTTATTGGATCAATATTTGTAATCCAAAGACAATAGGCAACCACAGAACCTGCTGCAGAACCACGCCCAGGACCAACGGCAACATCCATTTTTCTAGCTTCTCTAATAAAATCTTCTACAATTAAGAAATACCCAGGATAGCCCGTTTTTTCAATAACGGATAATTCAAAATCTAAACGTTCTTTAATAGATTCGGTAATCTCGCCATATCGTTTTTTTGCACCTTCGAAAGTTAAGTGTTTTAGAAAGTTATTCTCTCCACGTTTTCCTCCATCTTCTTCATCAGCTGGATCTTTAAACTCATCACCAATATTAAAGGCAGGTAATAAAACGTCTCTTGCAAGTGTAAATATTTCTACTTTGTCTACAATTTCTTGTATGTTGCTAATTGCTTCAGGAATATCTGCAAACAACGTTTTCATTTCGTCGGTAGACTTAAAATAATACTCATCGTTTGGCAAACCATATCTGTAACCACGCCCTTTACCAATAGGTGTAGATTGCTTTTCGCCATCTTTTACACATAATAAAATATCATGCGCATTTGCATCCTTTTTTTCTAAGTAAAACGTATTGTTGGTTGCAATAATTTTAACGTCGTGTTTTTTAGAAAACTTTAATAAAGTTTCATTTACAATTTTTTCATCTTGTTGATCATGACGCATCAACTCAATATATAAGTCGTCTTTAAATTGTTCTTTCCACCAAATTAAGGCATCTTCAGCTTGTTTTTCTCCAAGATTTAAAATTTTACTAGGTACTTCTCCATATAAATTACCCGTTAAAACAATAATATCTTCTTTGTATCTTTCTACAAGTTCTTTATCAATTCTTGGTACGTAGTAAAAACCGTCTACAAAGGCAGCAGAAGACATTTTTGCTAAATTGTGGTAGCCATTTTTATTTTTTGCTAATAAAACAACCTGATACCCATTGTCTTTTTGCGATTTGTTTTTATGATCTTCACAAATATTAAACTCACAACCAATAATCGGTTTCATTGGTGTTGCCGCGTTTTTATTATGATTTAAAACGGCGTTCACAAAGTGAAAAGCGCCCATCATATTTGCAGTATCTGTCATGGCAACCGCAGGCATATTGTCTTTTGCAGCAGCGTTTACAATATTACCCAATTGCATGGTAGATTGTAAAACAGAGTATTGTGTGTGATTGTGTAAATGCGAAAATTGTACGTTTTCTAATTCTGCTAAACCATCTGATGTAGATTTAGTTTCTGCAGTACCCTTTAACTTCTCTAAACGTTGGCGAATTAGATCGCTTTCCTTTTTAAGGTTGATGTGTTTTAAACCAATTACCTGGATAGGTTTTGGGTTTGCTTCCGAGAAATTGGTAAAATAATCATCATCAACGTCTAATTGTTCTTTGGTATATTCTCTAATACGAATTAACTCTAAAAAGCAACGTGTGGTAGCCTCAACATCGGCAGTTGCATTATGGGCATCGCCAAAACCAACACCAAATAAATGATTGTGTAATTCTGTTAAGGTTGGTAATTTAAATTTACCACCACGACCACCAGGAATCTGACACATGGTAGCTGTTTTCTCTGTACAAGTATCTAAGACAGGTAGCGAAAGCATCTTGTTTTCTACACCTAATCTATGGAATTCACATCCCATAATATTAAGGTCGAAATTTAAATTCTGACCAACAATAAATTTCGTTTTCTCTAATGCTTCATTAAACAAAACCAAACCTTCGTTTAAAGAAATTCCTTGTTCTGCAGCTAATTCCGTAGAAATTCCGTGAATTCTTTCTGCATCGTAAGGGATGTTAAAGTTGTCTGGTTTTATTAGAAAGTCGTTGTTTTCTAATACGTTACCCATCTCATCATGCAATTGCCATGCAATTTGTATACATCGAGGCCAGTTGTCTGTATCGGTAATTGGCGCGTTCCAACTTTTAGGTAAACCAGTAGTTTCTGTATCAAAAATTAAGTACATAAATGATTTTTTGTATAATGAGTTATTGGTGATTTACGGACTGTAAAATTAAAGGTTTGTTATTTAAAAATAATGAAATACGGAGATCTTTTTATTAACATATAAAATTAATTGAATAGAAAGGAATTAGATTGTTAGTTGTTGTTATTCTTTGTTTTAAGGGTTCTACAATTTAAATAAAAGTGATGAGGATTGCCTTTTTGAATATTAACAAAGGTTTAAATTAAGATTAAATCTGTATCAATGTTAATATTTAACATAGGTAGCTGAGTATCCAAGTCTAGTTTTGGTACTTATTAAAACTAACATATCTTATGAAATTATCAGTAGTAAAAATTCGTATAACCATTTGTTTAATGATGGCTTTTGGTTTATTTTTTTTAAATGCTCATGAGTCTTTTGGGCAAGCAACCAATGCTTCTATAAGAGGTATTATAAAAGATAGTAGCGGAGAGCCACTAATGGGGGCTACTATTATTGTTAAAAATATTTCAACAGGGTTTAGCTCAGGTACTATAACAAATGAATCTGGAGGTTATAAAATTCAGCAATTACCTTTAGGTGGACCTTATAATGTAACAGCCAAATACCTTGGGTTTCAAGATGTGGTTAAAAAAGGCTTTACTTTAAACTTAAGTGATGTAATTACAATAGATTTTTTGTTACAAGAATCTGCTACTTCTTTAGATGAAATTGTTGTTTCTTCTAATAGTATTGTAAAAAGAATTCAGCAAACAGGTGCTTCTACAAAAATAGGTGCTGGACAAATTAAAAATTTACCATCAGAAGGAAGAAATTTTACCAGACTTACAAGTTTATCGCCCTTACAAGGAGCCGGAAGTCTTAATTTAGGAGGACAAAGAAGAACTTCTACAAATGTAACTATTGATGGTGTTAATTTTAGAAATACACTTACAGCAGGTGAAATTGGTAGAGGACCTTACACAATTTCTCAAGAAGCGATTAGGGAATTTGAGGTTTCTACAAATGATTATGATGTAACACAAGGGCGCCAAGGAGGAGGATCTATTACTTCGGTAACAAAATCTGGAACCAATGAATTTGAGGGAAGTGCTTTTTTTTATCATAGAGCAGACAATCTTCAGAGTCAATACACCATACAAGGACAAAAAAGAGATGCCGATTTTTATAACTCTCAATCTGGGTTAAGTATTGGAGGACCTTTAATTAAAGATAAATTACATTTTTTCTTAGTGTACGAAAGACAAGATGCGGGAGATCCTCAATTTATTGCAAATATTCAAAATGATGATGATGCGAATCGTTTGGGAGTTTCAGAAAGTAGTTTAAACCGTTTTTTACAAATTGGTAGAGACAAGTATGGTTTAAGTAACTCAAAGCAAGTAGGTCAATTTGATAGAGTTACCGAGGCAAATAATTTATTTTTAAGATTAGATTGGCAAATTAATGATAAACATAGGTTAACATTTAGAAACCTTTATAATAAATGGGATAACCCTTTTAGTGTTAGTGATAATTCTAATGTAGAAGTAGCAGAGTCTTATTCAGATTTTGTGTCTCATGAAAATAGTATGTTTCTTTCTTTACGTTCTAATTTTTCATCTCGTGTTACCAATGAATTTAAAGTACAGTATCAACGTGCAGAACGTATTTTTAGTCCAAATTCAGAATTGCCATCACAAAATATTCCAAGAGCCATTGTACAAGTAGCTTCTGTGTTGCCTAATGGTAATACTAGCAGTAAAAGCATACAATTAGGTGGACAACGATTTACGCCAGAAACCAATTTAGAAAATCAAATTCAGCTATCTAATACAACTTATATTAATGTAGGGAAGTTTAACTTTACTTTAGGTACAGATAATTTAATAACCTCTTTAGAAACACAGTTGTCTAATGAGCAAAATGGTCGTTTTTTCTTTGATTCTTTAGATGATTTTGATAATTTAAATCCTTCTAGATACGCTCGTGAAGTACCTTTACAAGGGTCTACTTTAGTAAAACAAACTGTTTTAGATTTGTCTTTCTTTGGTCAGGTAGAATTTGATATAAATCCGAATTTAAACTTTGCGGGTGGTATACGTTATGATGCAACAGCATTTGTAGATGCAGCAGAATTTAACCCTTTGGTATATCAAGAATTAGGAATTCGTACAGATGAAAAACCAGAAGATTTTGATAACATTCAACCTAGATTTCAATTAACGTGGAATATCAAAGGAAATGATACCGATATTTTAAAAATTGGTGGAGGTGTATTTACATCGCAACCACATTATTATGCACAAGTAAATAACATTCAGAATAGTGGAACTTTATTAGGTGCTATTGATGTTACAGGAGCAGATGTACCTACTCCAGATTTTATTGGCTACAGAAATGATCCAAGTACTGTACCAGGTGTACCAGCGGGAGTTACTCCGTTTTCAACAATAAATGCTGTGAGTCCAGATTTTGAAGTACCTACCATCTATAAAGCAAATATAAATTATACACACTTTTTTGGAGATAGATATAGCTTAGGAGTTAATGCTGTTTTTAGTCACACTAAAAATAATTACGTGTATCAAGAAACCAATTTAGTGGCAGAACCTTATTTTGTAACGCCACAAGGTAGAGAGGTTTTTGTGCCAGCAAATACTATTGCAGAGAATGGTCGTGCAGATTGGACAAAATCTAGAGTTTCTGATTTAGTAGGTAGAACGTTGGTTTTAAATTCTGATGGCATTTTAGATAACCTTGCGTTAGTTGTAGAGGGGTCTGCTAAAATAGGAGAAGATGGTTATGTAAACGCAAGTTTTACTGTAAATCAATCAAAAGACAACTCATCATACAACTGTTGTGTAGCAAATACATCTACATTTCTTCCTGTTTCTGGAGATCCAAGAGATTTAAATTATGGGTATTCAGACAATCATTTTGATACTAAAATTGTCGTAAATGGAGCAAGCCCTACTTGGAAAGGGTTTACGTTAGGAGCAACAATTGTAGGTACAGGAGGTACAAGGTATTCTTTAAAATCTGGTGGAGGAAGAAGTGCAAACGGAGATTTTAATTTAAGTAATGAAATTGCATATGTTTTTGATCCAAGTGATGCAAATACACCACAATACATTAAAGATAGTTATAATGAAGTTTTAAATGATCCAGAAACATCAGAAGGATTTAAAGAGTATTTAAAAGAAAGTTTTGGTGGTTTTGCAGAAAGAAATGGAGGGAAAAATCCTTTTAGTGCAACCGTAGACCTTCGTCTTCAGAAAAAGTTTAATCTATCTAATGATAAACATTCTTTAGAGCTTTCTGCCGATGTTTTTAATTTTATGAATTTATTAAATAAAGAATGGGGACGTAGTCATAATTTTGGAAATAGAGATTTTATGAATATTAATGGTTTCGATCAGGCAACAAGCAGTTATGAGTATAATGTACAAACGGGTGCTGGTACAGAGCTTATTAATGGTACTCCTTGGAGGTTGCAAGTTGGGGTGAGATATTCATTTAATTAAAAGAATAGTTTGTTTTTATGGGGTTGGGTATTTCTCTATCGAGCCCCTTTTATATTTATAGCTTATGAAAAATAGTATTTATAGTATCGTCTTTTTAATTTTAACAGGATGTGTTGGGTCTAAAAACTTAATAGAAAATGATTCTTTTTTCTCTAAAGAAAACTACATAGCCAAGCACCATGGAGAGGTAAGACCTGTTGAATATCAATTTCCTAAAAAAGATAGTTTTAAAGTGCTTTCTTGGAACGTAGAACATTTTGTAGATTCTTTTGATGATCCTTATATAGATTCAAAAAGAGAAAATAAACCAGATTCTTTAATGTCAAATAAGGTTGCTTATTTAGTTGCCTCTTTAAAGGATATAGATGCAGATGTTGTTGTTTTACAAGAATTTGAAAGTGCAAAATTTTTAAGAAGTATTGCTAGTAATCGTTTAGAAGATATGGGGTACATATATTTTGCAGATGTACCGAGTCATGGTTGGTATATGAATGTAGTTGTAATGAGTAAATTTCCATTAGGTGTTATTTATGGTTATGGAAATGTAACCACTCCTGTGTTAGAATATAAAAACGATAAAGGAGCTCCAGAGACACAAAATACGTTAAATACTAGAATGTGGTCTGTTGAGGTGTATCCTAATGGAGGTTATAATTTTTTACTTACAGGTGTCCATTTAAAAGCAGGTAGAGGAGAAAGAAACATCGCGATGAGAAAAGGGCAGATTAATTTTTTAAAACAACAATTTAAACGTTTTTTAAAAGAAGACAAAAACAAAAATATTTTAGTGGTTGGAGATTTTAATAGTGTACAAGGAAGCGAGGAGATTAATTTATTTTTAAATGAAAAAAGAAAGAGAGAAAAATTTATAGATCCATTGCCAGAAACGGTAATGACACATACTTCTGATGATCCTAAACGTAGGTTAGATTATATGTTGATAAATACCAATATGTACAAAGAATATAAAGAGAATTCTGCGGAAGTACCTCAACTTTTTATGCCACAAAAAATGAGGGAAATTAGTGATCACTTACCAGTAATAACAACATTTATAATTAAATAAAAAATGAAAAAAATTATCATAGTACTTCTTGTTTTTACAGTTTTGTCTTGTAAAACAACTTCTAAATCAAGTGAAAATAAAGCTTATTTTAAGCAGTCATCAAAAGAAAAAACAGCAGATTTTGTACTTGCTTTTGGCTCTTGTAATAAACCAGATCAAACGAATCTGTTATGGGATGATATTGCTGGGTTAAATCCAGATGTATGGTTGTGGGGAGGAGATATTATTTATGCAGACACAGAGAATATGGATAAAATGGAAGCAGATTATAATCTTCAAAAAAAGCAAAAAGGATATGCAAACCTTTTAAAAGAAACTAAAGTTTTGGGAACTTGGGATGATCATGATTTTGGAGCCAATGATGCTGGTGTAGAATATCCTAAAAAAGAAAAAAGTCAGGAACTATTGTTGAATTTTTTGGGAGTTGATAAAAATTCTCCAAGAAGAAAAAAAGAAGGGGTGTATCATTCTGAAGTTATAGAAACAGCTAAAGGATCTGTAAAAATTATTTTGTTAGATACTCGTTATTTTAGAACAAGTATAAACAAAGAAAGTGTAAATGGTGTTCAAGAGAATCGCACTATTTTAGGAGAACAACAATGGGCTTGGTTAGAAAGTGAGTTGGTTAATTCAGCTGCAAAATTTAATATCATTTTAAGTAGTGTACAGGTAATTGCAGAAAAACATCCTTATGAAAAGTGGGCAAACTTTCCGTTAGAACGTAAAAAACTACTTGATGTAATTGTATCTTCAAAAGCTAATAATGTTATTTTATTGTCTGGAGATCGTCATATATCGGAGTTTTCTAAAGAAGAAGTAAGCGGCTTAACCTATCCTTTAATTGATTTTACATCGAGTGGGATGACACACGCAAGTAAAAACTTTACTAAAGAATACAATCCTGCAAGAGTAGGTAGCGTTGTTTCCAAAAAAAGTTTTGGGGTATTAAAAATTAATTTTGATAAAAAAGAGGTTGTAATGGAAATGCGTGGAGATAACACGTTACAACAAAAAATAGTACAAGTTTATCCTTTATAATAATTTATAAAGGTCTTACGAGTAATATGCCCTTTGCATACAACTCTTAAAATTAGAGTTTTTTTATGTAGAATACGAAATATATTGTGTTACTTAAACTTAATTTTAAGGCTAAAGAAAGGGTTTTATGTTCAGGGATTTTAAAAGGCTAATTGTTTTTCTAGTATAGAAGCAACAGTTTGACGGGTGACCCCAATAAGGTCACCCATATCTTTTTTTGATAAAACATTAAAAAGAAGATAAGGAGTTCCTTTTGTATCTATGATTTCTATATTCAGTTGTTTTTGAAGAGCGGTTATTTTTTCTTCAATTTGCTTTTCTTTAATGTTTTTTAACTTTAATTCTGCAGAGCACCATCTTTTTACAAGGTAAGAAATAAACCAATTTGTAATGATTGGATTTGTTACTATGAGTGTTTTAAAAAAATCTAAATTGTATAATCTAATTTTACTATCTACTAATGCTTTTGCATATTCTTGAAACTGTCCATTTAAATATTTTAAGTTGCCAAAGAATTCCGTAGATGGTAAAACTTCATAAATAAAACTATCACCATCGTCAGAATATCCACCTAATTTTACTCCGCCAGAAACTACTTCATATATATAATTATCTTTATTTGATGGTAGGTAGATGTACCCATTTTTTTTTACATCTATTTCTATTATATCTTCTTCGTTGTACTGTATATTTAAATTCTTAAGGGCTGTAAAAAGATCGAATTCTTCAAAATCTTTATTAACAGGTCGAATCGTATTATTCATAATGAAAGGGGGTTAATAAGTAAAAGTAGCTGATTAGAATAAATTTGATGTTAAGCAATCATTATTTAACAAATTAAATTGGAATTATTTTATGATGTTTTACTGTTTGTTAAATTTATAGACGCTATTAATAGTTGCTGTATCTTAAAAGAATCACCAAAAAAAAGTCAACTCAGTTAAGAATTGACTTTTAAAGTATCTTATAAAAACATGAATAATAGGTTACAGCCTATTTGTATTTTATGATTAGGCTAACTCTTCCTTCACCATTAGTAAATTAATAGCAGCTTGAATTTTTTGTTGCTGTTCTTCTATCATTTTTCTAGTAGAAAGAGCAAAAGCATCTTCTAATAATATTTCTTTGTACTCTTCTAAATTGGCCCTTTCTCCTCTAATTGCTTCTTCTAAAATTGCCACTTCATCATTTGCGCTAAATAGAGACTTTAGTGTCATCCAATTTCTATGCACTGTTCCTTTAAAAGTACCACTATCTTCTGGTATTTGTCCGTGTAATAAAATCTCAGTTCTAAGTTCTTTTGCAAACTGACTTCTTTCTGAGGCTCTATTTTTAAAGAAAATTTTTAATTTAGCACTCTCTACATTTTTTGCAGCGTTTAAATACCCTTTTTCTGCATCGTAATTTTTTTCTAATAACTCATTTAATTTGTTCGAAATTTTTTCTGTGTACTTCATCGTATCATTTTCATTTTAAATTCCAATAGATTGTTTTGAGATGCGTATTGTTTCACATCTTATAATACCACAAATTTATGGGAGATTAAAAGTTTAGATTAGCTCAAAAGATTTGATTCTTGACTCATTTTATTTTTTAATATCTTTTTAAGAGTTTTTATTGGGGTAGATTGATCGCGTTAGGGATTGCAGTGAAAATCCTTTTTAAATGTTTTAGAAATGCGTTATTGCGAGGAACGAAGCAATCTGTTTATCTAAAAGAGATTGCCACATAAAGCAGAAAAAGCTTTATTATCAATGACAAATTTAAAAAGATTGTAGCGCAAAGCCCGACCTGTAAGGGAACGCCCAAATAAAATGAATTATGTACCATGAATTGTTGGTGTTGTATTTTTAAATTATATTGTAAGTCGATAAAAAACATAGATAGAATGAATGAATTTGTTACATATACATCAGAAGAAAATTACGCTTTAATTACGATTAATAATGGAAAAGCAAATGCAATTTCGCATGAAGTTGTGGCGGGATTAAATGCAGGTTTAGATAAAGCAGCAGCAGAAAATAAAGTAGTAATTCTTACAGGTCAAAAAGGAATATTATCTGGAGGATTCGATTTAAAAGTGATGACAAAATCGCCAGAAACAGCTAAAGAATTAGTTACAAAAGGATCTCAGCTATCATTAAAAATGTTGTCTTTTTCGCAACCAATTATTGTTGCATGTTCTGGGCATGCCATTGCTAAAGGAGCTTTTTTACTGCTTTCTGCAGATTATAGAATTGGTACCGAAGGCGATTTTAAAATAGGTTTAAATGAAGTGATGATTGGTATGACGATGCACAATGCCGGAATTGCAATTGCAAAATCTAGATTGTCTGAAGTGTATTTAAATAGAAGTGTAAATAATGCTGAAATTTATAATCCTAACGATGCCGTAAAAGCAGGTTTTTTAGATATGATTGTTCCTGATACTCATCTATTGCCAACAGCTATAAAAGTAGCGGGTATGTTTGCCAAACTAAATAAGAAAGCACACGCCGAAACAAAGTTAAAAGTTAGAAAACAGCATTTACTAGATTTAGAAAATGCAATTGAATTGGATTTAAAGAGCGATATCTCTATTAATTCTTAATAAAAGAGGTGAATTTTTACACTTATTTAAAGGAAATAAACTTTGTTATATTTCTTTTGAATGGTAACTTTGACGCTTAGTGAAAAACTAATTTATAGAATTTTAGGAAATGGATATATTGTTAAATGTTGTAGGTAATAAAAAGATTAATGAGAAAATAACAATCTCTGGTTCTAAGAGTGAATCGAATAGATTGTTAATTCTTCAGAATTTATTTCCAGAAATTTCTATTGAGAATTTATCAGATTCAGACGATTCTGTGCACATGCAACATGCCCTTTCTACAGATAAAGAAACAGTAGATATTGGTCATGCAGGTACAGCAATGCGTTTTTTAACGTCATACTTTGCCGTAAAAGAAGGTAGAGAAGTGGTTTTAACAGGTTCTGAAAGAATGCAAAATAGACCGATTGAAATTTTAGTGAATGCTTTAAAAGATTTAGGAGCAACTATTTCTTATGAAGATAAAGTAGGGTATCCGCCAATTAGAATTAAAGGATCTAAAATTACAACAGATAAAGTTCAGATTAACGGAAACGTAAGTAGCCAGTATATTTCTTCTTTATTATTGATTGCTTCTAAGCTAGAAAACGGATTAGAAATAGAGTTATTGGGTAAAATTACTTCGGTTCCTTATATAAACATGACGTTGAGTTTGTTGAATCAATTAGGTATAGAAACTAATTTTGAAGGAAACTTCATTAAAGTGAATCCTAAAAAATCAATAGAAAAACAACTTGTTGTTGTAGAATCAGATTGGTCTTCTGCTAGTTATTTTTATTCAATTATAGCATTATCAGATATTGGATCAGAAATTTCTTTATCGGCATATAAAAAAGAAAGCTTACAAGGAGATTCTTGTTTGGCAGAAATTTATCAGCATTTTGGAGTGGAAACTATCTTTGGTGAGAATTTCATCACCCTTAAAAAAGTAAAAGAAACTAAAAAAGAAACCTTAGAAATAGACCTAAAAAACGCACCAGATATTGCACAAACCATTGCAGTAACTTGTTTTGCAGAAAATATTGCCTGTAATTTAAGTGGTTTACACACGTTAAAAATTAAAGAAACAGACAGATTAGTTGCTTTAAATGACGAGTTAACCAATTTAGGAGCCATTATTTCTGTAACAGACAAAAGTTTACATTTAGAAATTTCTGCGACCGTAAACTCAAATATTTCTATAAAAACGTATAAAGATCATAGAATGGCAATGGCATTTGCGCCTTTGGCATTAAGAGTTCCTATTAAAATATTAGAAGCAGAAGTGGTTACAAAATCATATCAAAAATTTTGGGACGACATGCAACAAATTGGTATTAAAATAGATAAACTATAAATAAACGGTCAAACACTTGACAACGCCTATTCCGATATCGTATATTTGCGCACTTTATAAGCAAATAGACATATGAAATTATCGCATTTTGAATTTGATTTACCCGAAGAGCTTTTAGCTAAATATCCTGCAGAACACAGAGACGAATCTCGTTTAATGGTTCTTAATAGAAAAGAAGGTACCATAGAACACAAAGTTTTTAAAGATGTTATAAATTACTTCGAAGAAGGAGATGTTATGATGTTAAATAATACCAAGGTTTTTCCTGCAAGAATGTTTGGTAACAAAGAAAAAACAGGCGCTAGAATAGAAGTTTTCTTATTAAGAGAATTAAACGCAGAAAATAGATTGTGGGATGTTTTAGTAGATCCGGCAAGAAAAATTAGAATTGGTAATAAATTATTTTTCGGAGACGATGATAGTTTAGTAGCAGAGGTTATAGACAATACAACATCTAGAGGAAGAACTTTACGTTTCTTATTTGATGGTTCTTACGAAGAATTTAGAGCAAAATTATTAGAACTTGGTCAAACACCATTACCAAAAGCAATTGGTAGAGATGTAGAACCTATAGATGATGAACGTTACCAAACTATTTATGCAAAGCACGAAGGTGCAGTAGCAGTGCCAACAGCAGGTTTACACTTCTCTAAACATTTAATGAAACGTTTAGAAATTAAAGGAGTAGAATTTGCAGAAACTACATTACACGTTGGTTTAGGTACATTTAGCCCAGTAGAAGTAGAAGATTTATCTAAGCATAAAATGGATTCTGAACAGATTGATATTTCAGATGCAACTGCAGATAAAATAAACAAAGCTAAAAAAGAAAAAAGAAGAGTTTGTGCAGTAGGTACAACGGTAATGAGAACTATAGAATCTTCAGTTTCATCTAAAGGTGAACTAAACGGATTTACAGGTTGGACCAATAAATTTATTTTCCCACCTCACGAGTTCAGTATCGCTACCGCAATGATTACAAACTTTCATACTCCAAAATCTACATTATTAATGCAAGCAGCCGCTTTTGGTGGTTACGATTTTGTAATGGAAGCATACAAAGAAGCAATTAAAGAAAAATATAGATTCTCTACTTACGGAGACGCTATGTTAATTATATAATTCTTTTAAGAATTTAAAATTTAAAGGTTGATAATTATTAAATTATCAACCTTTTTTTTATTTGGGCGTTCCCTAAAAAGGTCGCGCTTTACACTACAATCTTTTGTTCGTACCTCACAAAAGGATTTCCATTTCAAATGCAAAGCATTCACGATTTCAATAACAATATTAAAGGATGAGTAATCGCTAACGCAACCTACTTGCCAACAAAAGGTATAACCTCAAATTATATACGTATTTTTGCAGCGGTCAATTTTTAATCATTAAACTTTGATTTTTTTAAATAATAATTATTTTGGATAAAAAGAAAGACATAAGAGCCTTAACTAAAGAACAATTACGCGATTTTTTTGTAGAAAATGGCGATAAAGCTTTTAGAGGAAACCAAGTGTATGAATGGCTTTGGAGTAAGTCTTTACATACTTTTGATGCAATGACAAACATTTCTAAAGAAACTAGAGAAATGTTAGAAGCTAACTTTGTGATTAATCATATCAAAGTAGATTCTATGCAAAAAAGTAAAGACGGAACCATAAAAAACGGAATTAAATTACACGATGGTTTAATTGTGGAGTCTGTTTTAATACCTACAGAAAAAAGAACAACAGCTTGTGTTTCTAGTCAAGTTGGTTGTAGTTTAGATTGTAAATTCTGTGCAACTTCGCGCTTAAAAAGAATGCGTAATCTAAACCCAGATGAAATTTACGATCAAGTTGTAGTAATAGACCAACAAAGCAGATTGTACTATAATAAAAAATTAACAAACATTGTTTTTATGGGAATGGGAGAACCCTTAATGAACTATAAAAACATGATGAAATCTATAGAGATGATTACCTCTCCAGAAGGTTTAGGTATGTCGTCTAAAAGAATTACAGTTTCTACATCTGGAGTGCCAAAAATGATTAAAATGATGGCAGATGAAGACGCTAAATTTAATTTAGCTGTTTCTTTACACTCTGCAATCGATGAGGTTAGAACTACAATTATGCCTTTTAATACTACTTTTCCATTAAAAGATTTAAAAGAATCTTTAGAATATTGGTACGAAAAAACAGGTAGAGAAATTACCTACGAATACATTGTTTGGGATGGTATTAACGATAAAAAAGAAGATATAAAGGCATTAGTAGCATTTTGTAAAGCAGTGCCTTGTAAAGTAAACTTAATAGAATACAACCCTATTGATGATGGCGAGTTTCAACAAGCTAGTTCTTCTGCAATAAACAATTATATTTCTAATTTAGAAATGAATGATATTACTGTAAATGTAAGAAGAAGTAGAGGTAAAGATATTGATGCTGCTTGCGGACAATTAGCAAATAAATCTTAATATTTCTGTTTAGAAAATTATACACAAAATAAAAAGCGCTCAACAGATTTTAAAATCTGTTGAGCGCTTTTTTTATGTTTTAAGATGTTGGTTTTAACCTCTTCTTCTTTCTAATAAGACAAACATCATTAAAGAAAGCATCACTCTATCGTCATCATCGCTATCTAGTTCTCCAATTTTAGAAACCTCGAAGTTTCTACCAAAAAAGGACTTTAACTTTTTAAGTTCAACAACCGTTTTACCTTCGTTATTTTTAACTAGGTAAGTTGGGTTAAAAAGATATCCTGTAAAGAAACTTAAAACAGGAATTTCACCAAGTAAAGAGTCTAATACTTTTACCCAAGGATTTTTCTCGTTAATTACATATTGCTGTTTTTCATGTTGGTCAATAATTTCATAATGAGCATTCCAAAGAGATTTCCATCCTTTTCTAGCCACTTTTCCAAACTCTTTATCCTTTTCATCAAAAAAAGAATAAGCAGTAGAAAAGTCTAACCATTTATCAGCTTTAATTTTATAGTTTAATTTAGATTTGGTATCATTCTCGTAAATACTAATATCTTCTTTTAGCTTAAACATTTTCTGACGCACATAAGCAATCGGTTTTCCGCTACTATCTTTTGCTGTAAAATCGTTGGCGAACGTAGATATTTTAAACTCGAAAGTAACCGGGAAATGAATATTTTGCATAGTAATTTAATTTGTAATTTTTAAAAGCGAAAGATAATCGAAATTTAAAATTCAATACGAATTAAATAGATTTATTAGGTAAGTAAAAAAAGATTGTTCTTGTAATAATCGCTAATTACTTTATCCTAAAAATTAATAATAAATATCCGTTTTAAAAGATTAAGGTTTCAAACAAAAACATCTTAATTTATTTCTTTACTTTTGGTTTTTTATCAGGATAAACAGTCGTTAATGAAACCAGTAGAGCTTATAAAACTTCCCATTAAAAATGAAATGGAACTCTTTGAAGAAAAGTTTAAAGAATCTATGTTGTCTAAAGTTCCGCTTTTAAACAGGATAACCTATTATATCGTTCGTAGAAAAGGGAAACAAATGCGACCAATGTTTGTTTTTTTGGTAGCAAAAATGGTTTCTAATGGTGGTTTTGATGAAAGAACCTATCGTGGTGCTTCTGTGGTAGAATTAATTCACACAGCAACTTTGGTACATGATGATGTGGTAGATGATAGTAACAGGCGTAGAGGTTTTTTCTCTGTAAATGCACTTTGGAAAAATAAGATTGCGGTTTTAGTGGGAGATTTTTTATTATCAAAAGGGTTGTTATTATCCATAGATAATGAAGATTTCGATTTGCTAAAATTAATTTCTATTGCTGTTAGAGAAATGAGTGAAGGTGAATTACTGCAAATAGAAAAGGCCAGAAAGTTAGACATTACAGAAGCCGTTTATTTTGATATAATAAGAAAAAAGACAGCAACATTAATTGCTGCTTGTTGTGGTATTGGAGCTGCTTCTGTTGGTGCAAATCAAGATTGTGTTCGAAAAATGCGAAAATTTGGTGAGTATATTGGTATTGCTTTTCAGATTAAAGATGATTTGTTTGATTATACAGAAGCCAATATTGGCAAACCTACAGGTATTGATATTAAAGAACAAAAAATGACATTGCCTTTAATTTACACCTTAAATAACTGTTCTAAAAAGGAGAAATCTTGGTTGATTAATTCTGTTAAAAAACATAACAAAAATAAAAAACGAGTTAAAGAGGTAATTGCTTTTGTAAAAGAAAAAGGTGGTATAGAGTATACAACCACCAAGATGAATGATTACAAAAACAAAGCTTTGGCAATTTTAGAAGATTTCCCTACATCTGCATATAAAGATTCTTTACTAAGAATGATCGATTACGTTGTAGAACGTAAAATTTAGATTAAATAGTAGCTTTTAAAGAGATTACAAAATTTCTGCCAGGAGAAACAATTCCAGAACTATAAGGTCTATAACGTTTGTCTGTGATGTTTTCTAAACCCGTTGAAATTAATAAATTATCGGTAAATCGATAAGATGTTTTTAAGTTTAATGTTAAATAAGAAGGCGAATATGGGTTTCCATTACCATCAATTGCATAGATATAATCTTTTGCTTTTTCACTATCAGGTAAATCATCATAAGCAACAGAACCACTGTAGTCTGCGTATAATTGTGCTTTTAATTTATTTGCATTATAAGTTAATCTAGTTGTACCAAACCAAGGAGCAGCGTGTCTAGAAGGGCTGGTGTCTCCGTTGTCTAACTCTTCTTCTCCTTTTTGATAACTCACTGTTGATGAAAATCCAATTCCACTTCCTAGTTCAGCTTCAAAACCTGTTTGAAAACCATATACATTAGCTACAGCCGCATTTTGAATTGCTTGTATATTGCTTAATTCTCCGTCATACATCATTTCGGTTTCGCCATTTAACGTAAAATCTCTTTTTACCATAGCGTCTTTTAAATTGGTATAAAAACCAGTTACTTCTATTTTTAAGTAATCGCCAAAAGTTTTAGCAACAGAAATATCTGTATTGTAAGCGTATTCTGCTTTTAAATCTGGATTGGGAACTACTACAGAACCAGGTTCTGAATCGAAAATTTTACCAACATCATCTACATTAGGTGAACGGAAAGCAGTAGAGAAGTTTGCACTTAACAACCAATCTTCTTTAGGTCTAAAAACCAAACCTAAACTACCTGTTAATGCGCTGTCATTTATTTTTGCTTCTGTAAATGGTAAAGGATAAAATGTGGTATCAAACGTAGCGTTTAAACTGTAAAAGTTATAACGTAAACCAGATTGCAAAACCCATTTTTTAGAAAAATCGTACTGATTAGAAGCATAAATACCTAAAGAAGACCAGTTAGAATCTGGGTATCTACTTGGTCCTTCTACAGAAACATTGGTGTCAATATTTGTGTTTACTCCGTTAGAATTTACATCATTATAAACATATTCTGCCCCGTAAAATAATTTGCTTTTTCTACTTAAACTTTTAGAGAAATCTAAGTTGGTAGAATAGGCATCTACTCTTTCTGTTCTTGTTTCTCTTCCGTTATCATTAAAATCTCTACTAATTCTGCTTTCATCAAATTTTTGATAGGTTAATCTTAAAGTAACATCATCATAAAAAGAACTCGCTCCTTTTTTATTGATTTCAAAATTATTCATCATCCACTTTTGTGGGCCATAGCTCCATTCTCCATAACGAGGATCTCCTTTTTTTGTTCTTAAATGTCTGTCGTATCTAGAATAGCTAGAGGTTTCAGATAAATGAAAACCATATTCAAAGTTCCAAGTTTCATTAGGTTTAAAACGTACTTTTTGCATTAAGTTGGTTTGCGTATAGCCAGAAGGTACTTGCATTTTAGGATCCTTGTTTGTAATTACAACATCTTGATTGTTTTGTCTTTCTACATAAGAATTTCTTAGATATTCTTCAGGTCCATTGCTTCCCATTTTTAAATCGCCATAATCATTGTAGCTTAAACTGGTAACAAACGCCCATTTTTTATACCCTAAATTAAAATCTGCATGATATGTTTTTTCTTCATTTGCAGAAGAGAAGCGTGTAATTGCTTTACCAGTAATTAAGGTTTCGTCATCTAAAGATAAGTTTGCAGATAACGTTTTAAAACTCATAACAGCACCAATAGCATCACTTCCGTAAATAACAGAACCAGGTCCAAAAATAATCTCTGTTTCTTCTATTGTAAAAGGATCTAAAGAAATTACATTCTGAATATTACCCGCTCTAAAAATGGCGTTATTCATTCTAACTCCATCAATGGTGTATAACAATCTATTGGTAGCAAAACCTCTTATCATTGGGCTTCCACCACCTTGTTGACTTTTCTGAACAAATACTTTTCCGGAAACTGTAAGTAAGTCTGCGGCGGTTTGTGTGTTCATTAATTCTACTTCTTTCGGAGAAATAATACTCACTTTAGAGGCTAAATCAGATTTTTTCTGTTTCCATTTGGTCGCTGAAATAACAATTTCATCAATTCTTAAAATAGTAGGAGTTAACTTTACCAGAAAGTTGTTTTTTTCTAACGCTTGGTAGCTTTTAATTTGTGTTTTAAAACCAAGAAATCGTATTTCTAGTTCTTTAGTATTTTTAAAATCACTAATATCTGCTTGTCCTTTTCCGTTTGTTGTAACGTAATCGTTAGTTTCTTTATTAAAGATAGTTACTTGCTCTAATTGTTCTTTAGTTTCTGTATTAACGATGGTTAAAATTTGTGCATTTGATGTGAAACTGAAAGAAAAAAGAAATAAAATAAAAGTAACTTTTTTAATCATAGTAAGGCTTTTTTTGATGTTGATGAAATCTATGTTCATTTATCAAAAATCATGCCTATTAAGTAAAAATAAAAATAATTTTAAGATTTTTTTAAGAGTAATAATTCTTCTAGAAAATCTCTAGAATTAGATAATCTTGGTACTTTATGTTGCCCGCCTAATTTGTGCTTTTTCTTAAGCCAACTGTAAAATAAACCTTCTTCTGCTTGATGCACTTTTGGTGCCATTAAAGTAATGTTTAAATAGCGTTTTGCCTCGTAATCTGAGTTTATAGATTTTAAGGCGTTGTCTAAGACTTCAGAAAAATACCCCATAGAATCTGGTTTTTTACTAAATTCTATAATCCACTCATGACCACCTTTTTCTTTACCTTCCATAAAAATAGGTCCAACAGTATAATCAGAAATGGTAGCTGCTGTTTTTTCGCAAGCTAGTTTTAAAGCATCTTCTACATTTTCGATGTTTAATTCTTCTCCAAAGACGTTTATATAATGTTTTGTACGTCCTGTAATTTTAATTCGGTATGGTTCTAAAGATGTAAAACGAATGGTGTCACCAATTAAATAACGCCATAAACCACCATTTGTAGTAATAATTAAAGCATAATCGATGTCTTTTTTTACATCAGCAAGTGTAATTGTATTCGAGTTTTCACCTTTGTATTCACTCATCGGAATAAATTCATAGAATATTCCGTAATCTAACATCAACAATAATTCTTTGGAGTTATTTCTATCCTGAATGGCAAAAAATCCTTCGGAAGCATTGTAAATTTCGTAATATTTAAAACGCTGTTTGGGTATAATTTTTTTGTATTGCTCTCTGTAGGGATTAAAGTTTACACCTCCATGAAAATAGACTTCTAAATTAGGCCAAACTTCTAAAATATTGTCTTTACCAGAACGTTCTAAAACACGGTTTAGTAAAACTAACATCCAACTTGGTACGCCTGCTAAACTGGTAATATTCTCGTTGATGGTTTCATCAATAATAGCATCCATTTTTGTTTCCCAATCGCTCATTAAAGCAACTTCTTGACTAGGAGCAGAGCTAAAATCTGCCCAAAAAGGCATGTTTTCTATGATGATTGCAGATAAATCTCCAAAATAAGAACCATTATCTTGATATACTTCAGAACTGCCACCCAATCTTAAGCCTTTACCTGTAAATAACTGCGTATCTGGATTGTTGTTTATATAATTACACAACATGTCTTTACCTGCTTTCATGTGGCAATCTTCAAGAGCTTCATCAGAAACAGGTATAAATTTACTTTTTGCGTTGGTGGTTCCGCTACTTTTTGCAAACCATTCAATTTCTGTTGGCCAAAATAAATTTTGCTCGCCTTTTCTACATCGTTCTATTAAAGGTTCAAAAGTTTCATATTTCTGAATAGGAACATTTTTTGAAAAATCTTTATGATTTTTTATACTAGCAAAGTTATGTTTTTTACCAATTTCTGTGTTTTTAGCGGTATTTACAAGCTTTAACAATAATTCATTTTGTACATCAATAGGGTATTTTAAAAATAGTTCTATTTGATGTTTCCGTTTCTTTAAAAACCAAGAAATTATAGAATTGATAATTTGAAAAGCCATAGAAATTCGTAAGTTTGTTTTGAACGATTTTAGAACAATTATCGTTTTAAAACCGAAGTTTAAAAATACTAAAATTTGTGCGATGATTTACCAAGGAGTTTTAAAAAAAATGATGACTGAAAATGCAGAACAAATTCAGTATTATTTAGATATGAAAACTGATTTTATAAACATGAATCAGTTGTTAAATAAAGAAATAACAATAAAGTTTATTACTTATGAATGTTTAAACTGCCATTTAGAAAAGACAATTTATAGACAAGGTTTTTGTAAATCTTGTTTTTTTGAGATTCCTAGTGCTGCAGATTGGATTATGAAACCAGAATTAAGTAAAGCACATTTAGGCATAGAAGATAGAGATTTGGCTTATGAGCAAGCAGTGCAATTAAAGCCACATATTGTGTATTTGGCAAATTCTAGCAATGTAAAAGTTGGTGTTACAAGAAAACAACAAGTGCCAACACGTTGGATAGATCAAGGAGCGCATGAAGCTATTGAAATAGTAGAAACTCCCAACCGTTATTTAGCAGGTATTACCGAGGTTGCTTTAAAAGATTATGTGGCAGATAAAACCAATTGGCGTAAAATGTTAAAGAATGACGTTGAAGATGTAAGCTTAATGGAATGGAGAGATCGATTAAAAGAGTTTATCCCAGAAGAAGCAAAACAGTATTTTATTGAAGATAATGTTGAGACACATATTAACTTTCCGGTTGTAAAATATCCTTTAAAACCTAAAAGTTTAAACTTAATTAAAACGCCAACTTATACAGGAACATTGGTTGGAATAAAAGGACAATATTTAATTTTTGAAGACGAAACTGTCTTTAATGTAAGAAGTAACGAAGGTTTGGTGGTTTCAATTGAGGTGTAAAATAAGTATAGTTATAACAGAAAGATTCACAGAGTAAAATCACAGAGACTCATAGAGAAGGTCTAATGTTTTTTCTCCGTGAATCTCTATGAAATGCTCTAGGTAGCTGCAATATTACCTTTTACCAAGCGTAATTTTTTAATTTTGCTTGTCTTTTTATAGCCTTGATCATAACATTGTCTAGCTCATTTTTATTACTGCCTTCTTTTTGTTTTTTAGCAATAAAACTTCTTCTTTTTGCATCTAATTCTTTAATTTTTTGCTGAATTTCAGTTCGTTCTTTTGCTTTCGATTTTACATAATTTTTAATTTCAATTTCAGATTTATTTTGTAATTCTTTCGGCAGTTTTTCTTTTTCAATTTTATTATAATCTACTTTTTGCTTTTTATCAGCATCTACCAAATCCCAAGAAGAATTGTCGTACAAACGAGAACTTTTACTAACGGCACGTTTAACAATAACCACTTCATCTAAAAATTCAGCATTCATATCTTGTTCTTTCTGAGAAGAAAATTTAGAATATCCATTGATTCCGTAATAAATATAAGTCTTGTTCAATCTTTTGTTTAGAATGATAATGTCATCATCATAAGGAGTTACTACATGCACAATTTTTTTATCTTGATTTATGGTCATATAATCGCCACCCCCCAAATCGGCACCATCTTTCCACATTCCAGAAATTCCGGTAGAATAGTTGCCACAAAATATCGTATTGATAATTACATCTTTTTCTTTTGCGTCTGTAATAGCATCTTTATAATTGATTTTACCTTGTGTAAAAGGTTCGTTACCTGCAATAAAAATTATTTTTAAATCGTTTTTATTTTCGCCCCAAGAAAGTTCGTTTAAAGACGTTTTTATTACTTGTCCGCAAAACTCATTTCCTCCACTTGTAGTTAAAGAAAATAGTTTTTCGGAGATTTCATCTAAGTCATTACTAAACTGCAACACTTGTTTAATATATCCTTCTCTAGAAGATAAAGTAGAGTTTCCATATTCATACAAAGCAATTTCTAAATTCGGTTTTTCAATGCCGTATTTAGCATACGAAAGTTCGTTTACAATTTCCCAAAGTTGTGCTTTTGCTTGGTTTATCAGTCCATCCATACTGCTACTGGTGTCTAGTAGTAAAGCGACTTTAATAGTTTGTTTTTTTGTTTTTTCTGATGATGGCTTGTCTACAGCAAAGTTGTTGATGGAAACAAATAAGAGTAATACGGATACGACTTTTAATGCGATTTTTTTCATGATAGATTGTTTTAATGTTTTATAAATGATTAAAAGTTTGGTTGTTTTTGATAAGTCAATATTAACACCAACTTAATTCTTAAAAAACAGCCAATGAGTAAAACCTCCTTTTGCTTGAGTGAAAGGGAAATCAAAATGAGTAAACCTTAATTTTTAATAAGTAAAATGGATATATTAGAAGATTAGCTATTTTTTTTGATGCTTTTTTGTGTGTATGTTTACAGTATTAAATAACAAAATGATTTTAAGAAATTACATAACCTGCCTTTTTATATGCTTATTTGTAACTGTTTCTGCACAAGAAATACATACAGGTTTGCAAAACAATGAATTCGATGTAGAGGTTGTTGTAGAAAATAAAGACTCTGGGGATTATATTAAAAATGCAGAGGTTTTTGTAAGCGGTAAGTATTTTAATTATAATGAGATTTATAGTTATTACTTAATAAAGGCCAAAGTAGGCGATCAGTTAAGGGTTTCTCATCCAGATTTTGAAACGGTTTATTATACGATAAAATCGGATGAAGAAATAAAGATTTTGGTAGAAGGTTTACCTGCAGAAAGAGAAGCTGTTCTTAGTAAAAGTTCTCGTAAAATGAAATCGATTAGCGCAACAGATCTTTATCATCAATATTTAGATTCGGTAAATTTTTACAAGAAAAAAGATATCGATTTAAGTTTGTCTTTTGTAGAAAAAGCGTTGCAGAATAATCAATCTAAACAACGAAATGCTGTTTCTTATAAAACCTTAGCAGATGTTTATTTGTATTGGAAACAGTACGATTTAGCGGTCAATAATTATAAATTATCTATTCAAATAAAGGAAAATACTGCCACAGAAATTGCTTTAGCAAATGCTCAGTTTTTATTAAAAGAATTTAAAGGAAGTAAAAATACATACACTAATTTATTAAACCAGAAACTAAGCAATTATGAGCGTATTCTTGTTTTAGAAGGTTTGGGAGATGTAGATTTTTCATCAAAAAAATACAACACCGCTAAAACGTATTATAAACAATCTTTAGAACTCGCCAAAGAGCGTTTGGTTACTTCTAAAATTACCGATTTAAACTCTAAGTTGGCAACTGTTTTTGCATCTGAAGGAAATGTTGCAGAAGCAAATATTCAGTTTAATAATTCACTGAATTTAGCCGCCAAAGAAAATGTAGACAGATCTTTAGAAGAGGAAGATAAAGTAGCCGATTTTTACAATTCTAATCGTCAGTTTGATGATGAAATTAAACTACGAAAAGAAAGTTTAATTAAGGCTGAGAGTCATAAAACATCAGAAAAGAAACTTAATTTAGAACCAGATTCGATTACTTCTCAAAAAATAAATTACAAGATTGGTAACGCTTATATTTTAAAAGAAGACTATAAAAAAGCAATTCCGTTTTTAGAAAAAAGTAAAAAAGATGCCGACGAAAAGAAAGACATTACCATAGAAAAAGATGCTACCAGAAAATTATCTGAAGTATATGCAACTGTTGGTGCGTATGACAAGGCTTTAAAAAGTTACCAAGATTATGTAAAGTTGGTAGATGAATCTTACATACAAAAAGAGCAAGAAATTCAGCAAGTAAAAAGGTTTTCTAAGAAAATATCAGACAATCAAAACCGAATTTCTAGTTTAGAAAAGGACAAAGAATTGGCAGAAAGTAAAATTAGTTTGGCGTATATAGATCAAAAATTATCTGAAGAAAGTAATCAAAAACAACGAATGATTATTTACTCTTTAGTTGGTGGTTTTTTATTGATGAGTTTGTTAGCGTATTTTATGTTTAGAAATATTAAACAACAGAAATTAGCCAATAATTTGTTGGCATTAAAATCGATGCGTTCTCAAATGAATCCGCATTTTATTTTTAATGCTTTAAACTCTGTAAATAGTTTTATTGCTGTTAATGATGAAAGAAATGCAAACAGATATTTGTCTGAATTTTCTTCATTAATGCGTGCTGTTTTAGAAAATTCTGATGAAGATTTTATTCCCTTAACCAAAGAAATTGAACTGCTAGAATTGTATGTAAAGTTAGAGCATAATCGTTTTAAGGATAAATTCGATTATACGATTTCTGTGGATGAAAACATCGATTTAAAACAATTTTCTATTCCGCCAATGTTGTTGCAACCTTATATAGAAAACGCAATTTGGCACGGATTAAGATATAGAAAAGAGATTGGGCAGTTAGCTGTTTCTATCGATAAAAAAGATGATGATACAGTTTCTGTTACCATAACAGACAATGGAATTGGACGGGAAAAATCGCAAGAATTAAAGACGAAAAATCAGCTAAAACAGAAATCTAAAGGAATGAATAATATAAAAAATAGAATTGCTATTTTAAATGATATGTATAAAGATAGAGTTTCTGTGGAGGTTTCTGATGTTATAGAAAACGGAGAAGGAACCAAAGTAGTATTGTTGTTGAAAAAAAAGTAGTTGTAACACAGAGATTCACAGAGAAAGACGCTGAGTTTCACTGAGAATTATTTTAAAAAGAAACATACTCGTTCGTGAAAACCTATACTATTTCTGATGAAAATTCAAATAAAGAAACCTCAGTGTATCTCTGCGAAATAACACAAATAAAACAGTAAAAACTCGGTGAATCTCTGTGAAGATGCTCTGTGTATCTCTGAGTAATAACAAAAAAAAGGAATGAAATTAAAAGCAATCATTGTAGAAGACGAGCAAATTAGTAGAGATATTTTGCGAAATTATATTGGTAAATATTGCCCTAATGTTCAGTTATTGGGAGAGGCAAGTAATATTGATGATGGTTACAAATTAATACAAGAACACGAATTAGATTTGGTGTTTTTAGATGTAGAAATGCCTTTTGGTAATGCGTTCGATTTATTAGAAAAAGTAGAAAACAGAACCTTTGAAACCGTTTTTGTAACCGCCTACGATCATTATGCAATAGAGGCCTTAAACAGTCATGCAAGCTATTATTTACTAAAACCAATTTCTATTGATGAGCTGATAAAAGCGGTAAATATTGTTACAGAAATTAAGGAAAAAGAAAACCAGTTACAACATCAAATATTAGCGCCAAAAACAAATTCGGCAACCGGTAAAATTACCATTCCGCAACAAGATGGTTTTGAGGTTTTAGATATAAATGACATTGTTTTTTGTAAAGCAGACGATAATTATACCGAAATTCATTTGGCAAATTCTAAGAAATTAGTGAGCAAAACCTTAAAATATTTCGAAGAAGCTTTAACGGAATATACGTTTGCCAGAATTCATAAATCTTACTTGGTAAATGTAAATGCCATAACCAAGTATAAAAAGGGGAAAGGAGGAAGCGTACTTGTTTCTAACGGAAAAGAAATTTTAGTTTCTGCCTCTCAAAAAGCGAATTTATTATCTTATTTTAAGTAAATTTATAGTTCATTTTTAGAACTTAAATTATGGCAATTATAAAAGAAGTAAGAGGGAATTATCCGCAAATACCAGAAGATTGTTACGTAGCCGAAAATGCAACTATTGTTGGCGAAGTTTCTCTAGGAAAAGAATGTAGCATTTGGTTTAATGCAGTGCTAAGAGGAGATGTGCATTTTATAAAAATTGGTAATAAAGTCAATATTCAAGACGGAGCGGTTATTCATGCAACGTATCAAAAATCGCCAACAACCATTGGTAATAACGTTTCTATTGGGCACAATGCATTGGTGCACGGTTGTACTATTCACGATAATGTTTTGGTAGGTATGGGTTCAATTATTATGGATGATTGTGTAATAGAATCTAATTCTATTATTGCCGCTGGAGCGGTAGTTACCAAAAATACAATTGTAGAAAGTGGAAGTATTTATGCTGGAGTTCCTGCTAAAAAAGTAAAAGACATTTCTGAAGAATTAATTTCAGGCGAAATCGATAGAATTGCAAATAATTATGTAAAATATTCAAGTTGGTTTAAGGAGTAGGTTTTGGACGTTGCATAAGGTAAGGCTTTTACTACTCGCTTTTTTTGTAAAAACAAAAAAGAGCTCAAACAGATGGCCTGTCTTGAGCGAAGTCGAAAGATTCAATCCCTAACGCAAAATATCAATTTGTTATAAAAACAAAAACCCGATTTCAATTAAGAAATCGGGTTTTTTTCAATCAACTAATCAACCAAAACTAGTTTACTTTCCTTGTTGAGATCTATTACCTCTTTTACTTCCCTTGTTATTTTTAGAACCTTTTTTTCCTTTCATTTTATTCATTGCCATTTTGTTTCTACCTTTTTGCATTTTTTCAAACTTTTCAAACTGCTCTTTGTTTAAAATGTCTTTCATTTTGTTTTTCATGTAAATCTTATCATCTAACCGCTTGTTTTGCATGGCATATTTTTCATCTGCAGTAGGTCTTTTTTTATCACCTTTGTTAGCTTTTCTTTGTTCCATAGCAGCTTTTCTTTCTGCCATTTTAGCCGTTATAAGAGGCTTTATTTCATTTTGTTGTCTATCAGATAAATCTAAAGCCAATGTCATTTTTTTAACAGCTAAAGTAGCGTGTTGCTCTGGGGTTAAGTTAGAAGATTTATCTCCATGTCCTCCTCTTTTTTTCTGTGCTTGTGTAGTAAATGTAATTGCAAATACTAATACTAAAATGCTTACTAAATTTTTCATATTTATATTATTTTTTATGTTAATGTGTATACTTCTTTGACTGTTTAAAAAGAAAAAGGTTTAATGTAGTTTTATGTTTAACAAGTATTTAACATATTATAAATGTTGTAAAAGTAAAAACTCGATCTCTATAAAGAAACCGAGTTTTTTAATAAACTAATCAACCCAAAACTAGTTTTATTCTTTTTTATTTTTTTTCTTTTTGCCTTTATTTTTAGCATTTTCTTTTCTTTCTTTAGCCAATGCTTCAAATTTTTCTAATTGCTCTTTGTTAAGAATTTTAGCCATTTCTGTGTTAAAAGCAGTTTCTTTAGCTATTCTGTCTTTTCTGTCTAATTGACGCTCTTCTTTAGAAGGCTTTTGTCCAGATTCTTTAATTGCTTTTCTTTTTACCATAGCAGCTTCTCTTTCTGCTAATTGATCTGCTAAAAAAGGTTTAATTTTACTTTGTTGAGCCTCCGTTAAATTTAAATCTTTAGTCATTTTTTTTAGCATTTTTTCTGCTGAAGGTTTACCACCTTTTTTTTGCGCTTGTGCAGTAAATGTAAAAGCGAAAACTAAAACTAATATGGTTACTATTTTTTTCATTTTTTTATTGTTATTTATTAATTACTCATCTTTGACACTTAAAAAATGAAAAGGTTTAAATTTGCTTTTTTATTTAACACATTTTTAATAAAGTACTGATGAAGAATTTTTTGTGGTTTCTTGTTTTCTTGCCAATGTTTACGGTTGCTCAAGATAGTATTCGTGTAGATATGAGCAATCCTCACGCTACAGTGTATACACATTTATACTTTTTACAAACTGACACTTATGCGCCTAAAAAAGCGGCAAAAACTATTTTAGGACTTTCTGAAGAGCAGGCAATAGAAAAAGCAATAAAAATAAAACAAGTTTTAGATGGTAAAGGCTTGTATGTAGATGTAAATAAAATTCCTACCAACCCAAATTACAAAGATACTATTGGGTATTCTTCTTATCATAGATATGTGTTGTTTCCTTTAAGAATGCCAGAGATTTATATAGAGAAAATAGGAGAGAACTGGTATTATTCAACAGAAACAATTGCCAGAATAGAAAGTTTATATAAAGGGGTTTATCCTTGGTATGTGCAGAAGTTACAGAAATTAGTACCTGTTTCTGGACATAAAAAAATATTAAATTTAGAACTGTGGCAAATTGTTGGTTTGCTAATAATACTAGCTTTAGGATACCTTATTTTTTTAATTATTAAAAGAGTTGCTTTTTTTATTTTATTAAAGATTCAACATCAAATTACAAAAAACACCAATTTAGAAGTTAACAAAGTAATTAAAAAGTTGGCACACCCAATAAGTCTATTAGTTACGTTAACTTTTGTAGATAAAGTTTTTCCATCATTACAATTTGGTTTAACAACAAATACGTGGGTGTTTTTGGTTTTAAACATTGCAGAAACAGTGTTCTGGATTTATGTTTTCTTAAAATTAGTACAAGTGATAATGCGTATTTATGCAGAGTTTACAGAAAGAACACACGGTAGGTTAGATGATCAATTAGTGCCTATTTTGCATAGTTTTCTTACAGGTTTAGTAGTTGTTGTTGGTATTTTTAAGTTGTTAATGCTTTTTGGAGTAGATACTACAACCATGTTAGCTGGAGCAACTATTGGTGGTTTGGCATTTGCATTAGCGTCTCAAGACACAGTAAAAAACTTAATTGGGACCATCATGATTTTTCTTGACAAACCTTTCCATATAGAAGATTGGATAGAAGCTGGAGAAGTAGTAGGTACTGTAGAAAGAGTTGGGTTTAGATCTACACAAGTGCGTGCAGCAGATACTTCTATATATCAAATACCAAATAGTAGATTGTCTGAATTGGTTATTAATAACAAAGGTTTGCGTTTGTTTAGACGTTACAATACCAATTTAGGTTTGCGTTATGATACACCGCCAGAATTAATAGAGGCCTTTGTAAAAGGAGTAAGAGAAATTATTATTGCACATCCAGAAACACGTTCAGATTCTTATAATGTTGAGTTTAATGGTTTTGGAGATTCTGCATTACTAATTATGGTAAATGTATATTTTAAGAGTTTAACTTGGGGTATAGAACAATCATCAAAGCATAGATTGCATATTGCTATTGTAAAGTTAGCGAAAGAATTAGGTGTAGATTTTGCTTTCCCTTCTACAACAGTTACGATAGAAAATTTCCCGGAGAAAAAAGGATTAAATCCTAAATATAATATAGATCAAGCAAGAATTGATGCTGTAATTACTAATGTTGTAAGTGATTTTAATAAAGGAAATCCATCAGAAACTAGTTCATAAAGCACTTTAATTTAAAATAGACTGTCATTTCGAGGTTACGAAGCAATCTGCTTATAGGTTAAGGAGATTGCTTCGTACCTCGCAATGACGAACTGATTTATCCGTTTTTTGCTTCTTTAAAAATTTCTCTTACGACAATCTCGTAATTCTTTACGTTGCTTGCTTTTTTAATTTTTTTATACGTTTTCTGAGGATTTGAAAAGCTTTGAGAAAAATACTCCCAAAAACCAAGCATTTTCATTTTAATAGGAGTTGGTCCAGAAAGTGCAGCGTCATATTCTGTAAAAATACGATTGTGAAATTCATTAAAAATATCAAATCTATTTTTTGGATATTCTGTGGTATCGTTTTTAATCATACTTGGTAAAAAAGGATCTGCAATTAAGCCTCGTCCAATCATCCAATGATCTATTGATGTAAATCGTTCTTGTAGTTTTTTAAATGCAGCAACGGAAGTGATATCACCATTATAATACATTTTATGCTTGCTGTTATCTAAACATTTTTGAAATGCCTCTAAATTGGTTCCGCCTTTGTATAACTGTTTTCCTATTCTTGCATGAATAGCAATGTTTTTTAAAGGATAAGTATCTAAAATAGGCAACACATCTAGGATTTCTTCTGGAGTTTCATAGCCCATTCTCATTTTCATAGAAACTAAAATATCAGATTCATTATGAATTTTATGAAGAATACTATTTATTTTTTCAGGATCTGCAATTAATCCAGAACCCATTCCGCGCTTGGTAACCATCGGGTAGGGGCAACCTAAATTCCAATTTAATTCTTTGTAACCTAATTCTCTTACGTATTTAGCTACAAAAAGAAACTCTTCTACATCGTTGGTAATAATTTGCGGAATTACTTCTAACTCAGTATTATTCTCTAAAAGAATATCTTTCTTGTAAGAATTTTTAATCACCATTTTACCATTCAAACGAATGTAAGGTGAATAGAATGTGTCTATTCCTCCAAAAAAATGATTGAATGCATTTCTAAATTTGTAATCTGTAAATCCTTGTAAAGGAGAAGATAAAAGTGTCTGACTCATAAAAAATATTCTGCTGCAAATATAGAATACTTTTTAATGCGTTTGATAAACTTAGTATCAGATATTAGAATAAATACTCACAAATTGTTTATCGAGTTTCTTATTTTAAGTTGAGGTAGGGTTATGGTTTTGTTATCGGTTAGTATAAGAATAGTAGGGCATAAAAAATGCACAAACCATTCAGTTGAGCCACAGGCTCTTTTTTTGTTTTTACAATTTAGACTAATTAAAAACTAAAACAATAAAGGGCGACTTTGCAAATACAAAATTACCTTTGTATTAAGCCAAAACCACCCTATTATTTTTATACTTCTTAAGTTAGCATTTTATAATAAAAGACTAAATTTAAGTATATAATCAGAAAGAATAAAAGAGAGAATTAAGGTTAATTTATACGGTGAAGCTTAGACTTCGACAACATTGGTAATCCTCTCTCTTTTCTACTAAAATCACGTTCAGTTCTGTGAGACCTAGATCTCGTTTTCAAGTTGTTGTGAGTAAAAGTAGGTTATTCTTTCATAAATCAGTTCTTATGAATAAATATAAGGAAATTTTTGGAGTTGACATCAGTAAAGACGTTTTTGATGTTTATGGAAGTACAAGTGGTCATGATCAGTTTAAAAATGATGAATTAGGGTTTAAAATATTCTTAAAAAATCTCCCTAAAAACTCATTAGTAATTATGGAAGCAACGGGTTATTACCATTACAGGTTAGCTCAGTTTTTATACAAACAAAGCATTTTTGTATCTATTGTAAATCCTTTATCTGTAAAGCGTTTTATCCAAATGAAATTGTCTAAAGTAAAGACGGATAAAAGTGATGCAAAGGCTATCTGTGAATATGGAGGCATCAATGAAGTTCCATTGTATACTGCTCTTACCAATGTTCAGAGTGAGTGCTTACAGTTGTTTAGATTATTAGATAGTGATATTAAAAAACGCACAGCGGTAAAGAATAAAATTCACGGAGAAGAAGTTTTAGGGATTCCCTCTAAGTGGGTTTATGGTTCTTTAAAACGGACTAAAAAACATTTAGATAAAGAGATTTTAGGAATCGAAACAAAAGTACTTTCGTTAGTAAAACAAGACCAGCAAGCACAATTAACATTACTAACTAGTATTCCAGGGATAGGTTTGAAAACGGCATTGTTTTTAATCGTAATTACTGATGGGTTTAGGAAGTTTGAAACGGCTTCACAATTATGTAGTTATGTAGGGATCACTCCAACGATAAGAGTGTCTGGAAGTAGTGTACGTGGAAGAAGTAGAATAAGTAAGGTTGGAAATAGGAAACTACGAAACCTCTTGTTTCTCTGTGCTTTTACAGCTTGTAAACATAATAAAGGATGTCGTGAGATTTATGAGCGAATTGTTAACAAGGGTAAGAGTAAGAAATTGGCTTTAATAGCGGTTTCAAATAAATTGATAAAACAGAGTTTTGCTATCGCAAAATCAGGTTTACCATATGACGAAACGTACGTTTCTGTTTTATCAAAATAAATAGTAATTACATAAAAAATAAAAGCTCAAAATACTAATTGATAGAATTATGAGCCTATAATAATAGTGCGTAAATTTAATGAAGAAAAGAGTTGTTTTTTAGCTCAGTTCTTTGTTGGCAATAGTTATTTATTTTAAAATAATTCGAATTAGTGTTGCCATAAAACGATTGTAACACCAAAAACAACCAATTTTGTTTTCGGATTCGATTATTTTTGAATAAAAGCTACACCAAATGGGTTAGTTCCAGAATCTAATGTTGTATTTGATGTTAATTGTCCATTAGTTATATCAAATAACTCTATCTTGGTTTGTGCTCCACCCGAATAACTAACAATTAGTTTGTTACCAGAATTATTTACAGCTAAGTTATGTGTGGCATCAAAACTAGTGTTAAGTGTCGAAGTGATATTGTTTTGAGCATCGATAACACCTAACCTTCCATTGGGTAAATCGGCAGCAAAAAGATAATTAGCGCTAGCTGTTACTCCGTGAGAACCAGAAAAAGAAATATTTTCTATTTCAGTTAAATTATCTGGTTGGTGTTGTTTAATTTCTCCAGCGTTTTGGGAAAGCGAGTATAGCGAATTATTGAAAAATCCAACGTGTCCGTCACCACCAAATTCAAACGTATTTGCGATTGAAAAATCATCTGTATTGTATTGTACAAGATGGCTAGTATTCATCCCATCCAAAATAGTAACATATGCGAAATTGCCTTGTGGATTAATTATAACATCGTGTTGAATTGCATTAGTAGAAAGACCTAAAGTACTTGGTAAATTAATTGTCTGTTTTACAGTAAATGTATTTAAATCTACAACAGTGGTTGTTTTTACAGAACTATTAATATTATTTACCCATAATTGATCTACAGAATCATTTAACCAAAGGTGGAATGCGCCTAACCCAACTAAAACACTACGCTCTATTTTAAATGTCTCAGAATTAATTTCATACAACATTCCATTTTCTAAACCACCTGTATAAATTCTATTTTTTTTTCTAGAATATGCTACATAAGTAGGTTGAGTACCATCGGGTAGCGAAGTTGTTCCTAATAAAGATAAATTTTCTGTGTTATGATATGTAATGGTATTGCTCCCCCTATTGGCTACTGCAAAATAGCTTTGAGGCTCATTAGCCGAATCATTATCATCATCTCTACAAGCGACAATTACAAATGCGAAGATTGATAACAAAAAAAGGATTGATAAGTAATTTTTATTTTTTTTCATTTTGATTTGTTTTTTTATAATTAATATTTTTAAATAATTAGTTGATATTTTTTATAATTCCTTACAACTTCGTGAGTTTAATTATTGCTAACTTTATTGATATGGCGAGTTTTAATTTGATATATCAGACGATAACGAAATTAGTAATTTTTAGGTTTAGAAACAACCCAAATTACTAGGTATAAAAAAGCCTCATCAATTAAGACGAAGTTTTAGCTTTTTTTTAAATACTCATATGTAATCAAAAATTAATTTTTACTAGATTTTAAAGGAGTGTTTAACCAGTAATCATGTTCTAGTTTTAACTTGGTTATTTTGGCTCTAGATAATGGAGCATTTTTATCTATAAACTTGTTTTGTGGAGTTGCTGTTTTATTCTCAAAGGTTTCTTGTACAAAGAATTCTCGGTATTTATTCATCTTTATACTCGCTCTTTTATCAATTTCATGACCACTTAGATCTTTTAACTTGGTAATATCAAACTGAAAAAAAGAAGTATATCTAGGGTTATTTTTTTCGTTTTCAAAATTTATTTCGGCAATAGATTTGTCATCAATAAAAACATTAAAAATTCTTAGACTACCTTCAAAAGGACTAATAGCAGTTACTTTTAATCTTTTATTTTTGTAATAGATTTTAAAATTTCTTTTATCAATGCTTGTAAGTGCTACACTTCTGTTAAAATAGATTTTAAAAGTTTTTTGTTTGCTATTGAAAAAGGTTTTATCAATTTTAAAATAATTTCCATTGGTTGCTTCAAAGAAATTATTAAAAGTGATGTAATTCAAATACATTTTACCTTTTTTTGGTGTGTATTCTATGGTAACAGCATATTGTGGGTTTTTCTTGTTTCTATAGTAGAGATTGTAGTTCAATTTATAAATAGAAAAATCTTGTTTAGAAATATAGATACTGCCATAAGCAGAGTATTCAAAACTTGTTTTTTCTAAAATAGAAGAAAATGTTACTTCATATAAAGGGATACTATCTGCAAACACGATGTTTTTTAATCTGAATTTATGGTTTTTTACAAAGTCTTTTTGAAAAACATTGCTGTAGGAAAAAGACATTTTATCATGACTTCTAATCGTATTTGTGAGGTTTAATAAGTTGAGCTCATTTCCGCCTAAAGGAGTGATATATACACTTTCAGAATATTTTTTGTTTTTATTGTCATAAGGAATTGTAAGTGTAGAGTCTCTAATAAACTTTGTGTTTATTTTATAATTATATAAAAGAGACTGATTTTTATTGCCTTTTAATTTATCACTATCAAAACCTGCATCAAAAGATTCTATAATTGCTTCATGGACATTTAGGTATTTAATTGCTACTTTAGATTGTCTGTTCTTTTGATAAGAGTCTCCAACGGGTTGCTGGTAATCTCTATAATAACCAATATAAGAATGTGGTTCTGTTGGATAGTTATCCAATATGTTTTTAATGGCTCTTTTAACAATTTGGATGCCTAATAATTTTCTTTTTTTCTTTTTAGAGGTTTTGATAACAACTTCATCTAACTTATTATTTGAGGTGGATAAATAAATGATATTTATACCATTGCTATTTAGTTTAGATAGTTGTACTTCTTTAGATAGATATCCAATGGAAGATATTTTTATAATTCCGTTGCTTTTGTATTTAATAGGAATTTGGAAACCTCCATTTAAGTCTGCATGTGTACCTCTTTCTATCTTTTTAAGCATTACGGTAGCATACGTTATAGGTTCTTTAGAGGTTACATCTAAAACTCTACATGTAATTTTTTCTTGAGAAAAAGATGAGGTGATTACTAAGTTAAAAAAAAGTATAAAGAAGAATCTTTTTTGTTTCAAAATAGAATGCTTGTAATTATTAAAAAAGCAAAAACCACGCCAATTTAAGACGTGGTTTTAATATGTTATAATTCTAAATAAATTATTTAGGATCTAAAATTGTATCAATTCTATCTACAACATCTTGTAAGTGGTAACGAGTTAACGTATTGCCTCTGTTAGATGCAGATTTTGCATCACGTTGTAAACGTTTTAACTCTCCTATTGCTACAGATTTTACATCAGATTGGTTGATTGTAATACCAGTTTTTTTACTATAACCGCTATTAGCACCTTTTTGGTCTGATGCCTTATTTAGTAGGTAATCTAACCTGTCTAAATAAGCTCTTTGTAAGTTTCTTCTGTAGGTGTCAATAGATTTTTCTGCATAAATTTCACTCCAAACTCCTTTTCTTAAATCGCTCATCATGCTAATTAAAGAATAAGCTTTAGAACCATTAGAGGTTTCATTTTCTATCATACGTGCCATTCTACCAGCATCTAATATATTATTTAAAGTTCTTGCTTGTAAACCTCTAACTCTTTCTACAGAACCAGAAAATTCAGTTTTGCTAAAAATGTTTTGGTCTAACATCCAAGTTGGTGTTTTAAATAACTCATCAATAACAAATTGTAACGCTTCTTTTTGAGTTGCTTTATCTACAGGAGTGTACACAGCACCTTCTTGGTCTGTGGTTTTAAAGTTTTCGTAAACCCCACCAACATTTGCTGTCACGTGACCCATGTATCTGTTAAATTGACTTAAAACTTGTCCGTACATGGTAGATAATTCGTCATAATTTTCACCTTTTTCAGATGTCCATTCCTCTAATCTAGGTAAAATTCTTTGTAAATTTTTAATACCATACATAGAAGCTTTCATAGCGTTGTCTCCTAAATCTTCTGTTTGAGAACTAGGATCTACAACTCCAGATGCTTGTTGATGTCCAAATCTGTACATTGGGTCTCCTGCATGTTTTAAAATCCAAGAGTCTAAAATTGGTTTTTCATCAATAGCACTTTTATCTAAAATAGGTCTGTATCCCCAAGAAATTGCATATTTATCGTAGGTACCAATATTTGGCATTAATGCAACACCTTTATCTTCTGGTTGTGCAACGTAATTAAAACGAGCATAATCCATAATAGAAGGTGCTGTTCCGTACTTTTTAGTAAAAGAAGCAGAGCGTAAAGAATCTACTGGATACGCTGTAGAACTCCCCATATTATGAGGTAATCCTAGAGTGTGACCAAGCTCATGAGAAGAAACAAACTTAATTAATTCTCCCATCGTTTCTGTCTTAAAATTATTTCCTCTTGCATCAGGATTTATTGCTGCAGTTTGTATAAAGTACCAATTGTGTAATAAAGTCATTACATTATGATACCAGTTGATATCCGATTCTAAAATTTCTCCAGACCTTGGGTCACTTACGTGAGGTCCGTTTGCATTAGGAATTGGAGACGCTAAATATCGAATAACAGAATAACGAACATCTTCTGGGCTATACTCTGGATCTTCTTCTTTAGTTGGTGCCATTTTACCAACAATTGCATTTTTAAAACCTGCAGCTTCAAAAGCAACTTGCCAATCGTTTACACCCTGAATAATATAAGGAACCCATTCTTTAGGAGTAGCTCTATCTACATAATAAACAATTTGTTTTTTTGGTTCTACTAATTCTCCTCTTTTAAATTTCTCGATATCTTCTTCTTTAACCTCTAAACGATATCTATCTAAATAAGTTACGGTTTTACTTTTTTGAGCTTCTAAGCCATAATCTACTTGTCCGCGAGCAAACCATCCTACACGTTCATCAAAATAACGTCTTTTCATAGGTACCTTAGGTAGTAATACCATTGAGTTACTCATTTCTAAAGTAATAGAACCTAGTGCGCTGTTTGAAGGTGCTTTGCTTGCAATATAAGTTTTTACATGTCTAATTTCTATGTTTTGTGGGTAACTACTGATGCGATCGATATAAGAACGATCTTTATCCATTCTTGTAGCTTGATACGTTTTTCTGTCTTTAGCAGGTAAGCCTAATGGTTTAATGTCTGTGGCAAATAAAGCGGTAGCATCTATTACTGTTGCTGTAGAGTCTTTACTTATTGCTTTTATTGGAAAAGAAAATAAAATAGGCTCTAAATTAGAATTTACAACCGCTTCATGTACGGGTAAAATAGTATCAGCAACTACGTCGTAAGAAACAATTCTTAAAAGAATTTGTTTTTTTTTCTTTTCCCAACGTAGTACTTGTGTATTGGTTTTTCCTCCACCAAAACCAATACCATTCGCAGTTTTAGCAATTCTTGTAACCATTAACATTTCTCTTGTTAAAAGAGAGTCTGGAATCTCAAAAAGATAGGTATTGTCTTTTGAGTGGACTTTAAATAAACCTTCGTCTGTTTTATGTTCTTTGGTAACGATTTTCCCGTAAGGTTGTATATCGCCTTTTTTTGGGGTTGGTTTTTTAGCTTTCTGTGTTGTCTCTTTTTTCTTTTTCTTCCAGAACTGGGCATCCATTTCGGTAGAAAAACCAAGTACAAAAGCAACTAAAAGTAATTTAGTAAGTAGTTTTTTTGTCATCATTAAGTTTTATTTGAATTATGACACAATTTAGGAAAACTATAAAAAATGAATCTTAAAGAAATGTTAAAGGAAGATAGGTTGTTTAAATGAGAATAAATACTAAAATATAAGAAGTTATTATGTAAATATTTTAGGTGTTTAAGAGGGAGTGCTTAATAATGTTAAGTTGTAAGTTGTATATAAGTAAGTGTACGAACTTAATTTTTATAAGTGTGTTTAAAACAAAAACTCATCTACAGTTAATTGTAGATGAGTTTTTTAAAGTTTAGAAATAATAAAAGAGTTGGTCTTAATAAGCTCTTTCGCTATTACCTTCATAAAAGTTAATAAAAGCTTGGTTTACAACTCTATGTCCGCCAGGAGTAGGGTAGTTACCAGTAAAATACCAATCTCCGAGATTATCCGGACACGCTTTGTGCAAACCTTCTATAGATTGATAAATAACTTCTACACCTGCTTTAATATCTTCTGTTTTTAACATTTCTGCAATTTTAGCAGAAATCTCTTCAGCTTTAAAAGGATTATAGATTTCTTTTACGTGGTTTGTAATTTCTATATCTGGTTTAGATTGTTGCTCTTTACATTTCTTGTAAACATCGTCTACAATATGATATTGATTTGTGTCTTTAAGTAATTCTAAAGCAGCTTTAAAAGCAATAAAATCATCAATTCTAGCCATGTCAATTCCGTAACAATCTGGGTAACGAATTTGTGGGGCAGAAGAAACAACAACTATTTTCTTAGGGCTTAATCTATCTAAGATTCTAATAATACTTTTCTTTAAGGTTGTTCCGCGAACAATACTATCATCAATAATAACAAGGTTGTCGGTAGGTTTTACAACACCGTAAGTAATATCATATACATGCTCTACTAAATCATCTCTACTGCTATCATCAGCAATAAAAGTTCTTAGTTTTGCATCTTTAATTGCAATTTTTTCAAAACGAGGTCTTTCAGATAAAATTTCTGTAACCTTTTGAGCAGATAATTTTGTTCCACCTGCTAATATTTTTGCTGTTTTTTGCTCATTCAAAGAATCTTCAGCAGCTTCTGTCATTCCGTAAAAAGAAGTTTCTGCTGTATTTGGAATAAAAGAAAAAACAGTATTAGAGATATCGTTATCAATAGAATTTAAAACTTTAGGAAACACATATTTACCTAAATTTTTACGTTCTTCATAAATAGAAGCATCACTTCCTCTAGAAAAATAAATACGCTCAAAAGAACATGCTTTATTTTCTCTTGGTTCTAAAACTTTTTTGATAGACGTTTTTCCGCTCTTTTTAATAATTAAAGCATGGCCTCTTTTTAATTCTTGTACGTCATCAATCTTTACATTAAAAACAGTTTGTATTACTGGTCTTTCTGATGCAACAACAACTACTTCTTCGTCTTCATAAAAGTAAGTAGGTCTAATTCCGTTTGGATCTCTTAAAACAAAAGCATCTCCATGTCCAACTAAACCTGCCATTGCATATCCACCATCCCAGTTTTTAGAAGATCTTTTTAATACCTTTTTAAGACTTAAATTTTCTTCGATAAATGGAGAGGCGTTTCTTTTATTAAAACCTTCTTTTTTAGCTTGTTGATATAATTTACCCACTTCATCTTCTAAAAAATGACCAATTTTTTCCATTACAGTTACCGTATCGGTAGACTCTTTTGGGTGTTGACCTAACTCAATTAACTCTTCTAACATTTGTTTAGAGTTTGTCATATTAAAGTTACCAGCAACTATTAAGTTTTTGTGTCTCCAATTACTTTGGCGTAAAAAAGGGTGTACACTTTCTATACTATTTTTACCAAAAGTACCATAACGCACGTGTCCTAAAAACAAATTACCAACATAAGGCATGTTTTCTTCTTGCCATGCAACATCGTCTTTTTTATCTGGATTTTGTTCTAAAATTCCATTTAAACGTTCGTTAATTTGAGCAAAAATATCTTGTATGGGTTGCGATTGGTTAGAGCGCACTCTACTAATATATCTTGTGCCTGGGGCTACATTAAATTTTATGCTAGCAAAACCGGCACCATCTTGTCCGCGATTGTGCTGTTTTTCCATTAATAAATACATTTTGTTGATTCCGTAAAAAGCAGAACCGTATTTGTCTTTATAAAATTGTAATGGTTTCTTTAGTCTAACAAGTGCAATTCCACATTCGTGTTTAATAGCATCACTCATTGGTATTTATAGTTTTTTTGTTGTGTTGTTGTAAAAAAAAAAGCCGCAGCAAAAAGCCGCGGATTAAAATTAAGATATTTTTATATCAAATTGTGTTAATTCTTTAAAAGCTTGTAATCGCTTTTTAACTTCTTCTTCTGTAAGGTCTTGCATGCGTTCTGTACCAAACTTTTCTACACAGAAAGACGCTAGGTTAGAACCATATATAATTGCATTTTTCATGTTGTTAAAAGAAATGTCTTCTGTTTTTGCTAAATAGCCACAAAAACCACCCGCAAATGTATCTCCTGCTCCTGTTGGATCAAAAACTTCTGCTAAAGGTAATGCAGGTGCATAAAACATATCTCCTTCATTAAATAATAAAGCACCATGTTCTCCTTTTTTAATGACCACATATTTTGGTCCCATTTTATGAATCTTTTTAGCTGCATTTACCAAAGAATATTCTCCGGATAATTGACGCGCTTCTTCATCATTAATAGTAATTACATCTACTCTCTTTAAAACGGTATGTAAATCTGCTAAAGCAATGTCCATCCAAAAATTCATAGTATCTAAAACTACTAATTTTGGTCTTTCTGTCATTTGGTCTAAAACAGATGCTTGTGTTAAAGGATGTAAGTTTCCTAACATTACAATACCTGCGTCTTTAAAACTTTCTGGTACAACGGGTGCAAATGTTTCTAGTACATTTAATTCTGTAATTAAAGTATCTCTAGAATTCATATCATTATGATATTTACCACTCCAGAAAAAAGTTTTACCTTCTTTGTTTACTTCAATTCCATCAGTATTAATTCCTTTAGAGTTCATCATTTCTAAATATGAAGAAGGAAAATCTCCACCAACAACAGAAACAACGCCAGTTTTTACTCCAAATTGACTTGCAGCTAAACCTACATAAGTTCCAGAACCACCTAATATTTTGTCCGTTTTCCCAAAAGGAGTTTCAATAGCATCAAATGCTACTGTACCGACTGCTAATAATTTGCTCATTTCTTAGATTTTATACGTAATTTTGCATTCAATAAGAATGCTTTTTTAAAAGTGCAAAAATAAGTTTTAAAAATGACTATCAAAGAAATACAAGAAGAAATTATTGATGAGTTTTCTATGTTTGATGATTGGATGGAACGCTATGAGTACATTATAGAGTTAGGGAAATCTTTACCAATTATTGATGACGCGCATAAATTAGATGAAAATTTAATAAAAGGATGCCAGTCTAAAGTATGGTTATATTCAGAGTTAGAGAACGATACTATTAAGTTTACTGGAGATAGTGATGCTATTTTAACCAAAGGAATTGTGGCATTATTATTGAGGGTTTATTCGAATCAAAAACCAATAGATATTTTAGGTGCTACCACAGATTTTATTGATGAAATCGGTTTAAAAGAGCATTTATCACCTACCAGAGCAAATGGTTTAGTTTCTATGATTAAGTATATAAAAATGTATGCCATAGCACAACAAACGAAATTAAATTAGCAAATTAAGATTTTAAGGATGACAGATAAAGAGTTAGAAGTAATAGGAGATAAAATTGTAAATGTTTTAAAAACAATTTACGATCCAGAGATTCCTGTAGATATTTACGAATTAGGTTTAATTTATGATGTTTTTGTATCAGAAGATAGTAATGCAAAAATATTAATGACATTAACGTCTCCAAATTGCCCTGTTGCAGAAAGTTTACCTGCGGATGTAGAGGAAAAAGTAAAATCCTTAAAAGAAATTGAAAATTGTGAGGTAGAAATTACTTTTGATCCTACTTGGACACAAGATATGATGAGTGAAGAAGCAAAACTAGAACTTGGTATGTTGTAAGTAGTTATTAATGTTAAGTTTTGAATGATTAGTTAAAAGTGCAAACTTTAAAACTTTAAAACTTTAAAACTTTGAAACTTTGAAACTTTGAAAAATGGAAGAAGAAATTATAAATAGAGTTACAAATAGTAAACTAAAAACTTTTGATTTAGAGGAAATCTATCCAGAAGGAAAAAGAGTTGTTTTTGATGTAAAAGATTGGTTGTTTAAAGAGTTAATCTTAAAAGAGACAGATTTTAGAGAATCTGTAAAAAACCATGACTGGTCTCAGTACAAAAATTCTTTTGTAGCTATTTCTTGTTCGGCAGACGCTATAATTCCTTCTTGGGCTTTTATGTTGGTTGCGTCAGAATTAATTCCGTTTGCAAACAAAGTGGTTATTGGTAATTTAGAACTATTAGAAACCGTTCTTTATCAAGAACTAATAGGTTTTTTAGATTTTAAAGAATTTGTAGATGCACCCGTTATCATAAAAGGATGTGCAAATAAACCTATACCAGAATCTGCTTATGTTTTTTTAATAGAAAAATTACAGCCAGTAGCAAGATCTATTATGTTTGGAGAAGCTTGTTCTACAGTTCCTTTATATAAAACTAAAAAATAATTTTAAATTATTGAAGATACGATTACTTAACCATTTATTTTTTTATCATGAGAAGACTATTACTTCTTTTACTACTTATTATTTCCACTTCTTTTTATGCACAAAAAAAGAAAAAGGATACATTACCTATCCCTAAATGGAAAATTCTAGGAAGGTTTACGTTTGTTTTTAATCAGTCTTCATTTACAAACTGGGTTTCTGGTGGAGAAAACACCGTTGCAGGAGATATAAATGTTCATTACGATTTTAATTACAAAAAGAAGAATATTAACTGGGATACAAGGATATTAACTGGCTACGGTTTAAGTCATTTAAATGGTAAGGGATATCGAAAAACAAATGATAGATTTGAATTAAACTCTTTGTTGGGTATTAAATCTGGTAAAAATTGGTTTCTTTCTCAATTTGTAAACTTTAAAACACAGTATACAAGAGGTTATAATTACAAAAAAACACCACCATTGCCCGTTTCAGATTTTTTATCACCTGCATATTTAAGTCTAGGACCAGGTATGCTGTGGAAAAAATCGGATAATTCAAATATAAATATAGCGCCCGCTACAGCTAGGTTAACAATGGTTAGCGATTTCTTTTCAGGGCAATTTGGGGTAGATGAGGGAGATAACACTGCATTCAGTTTAGGTTTTAACTTATCAAGTTATTTTAAATTTACGGTAATGGAAAACGTTGAAGTAGAAAATGTTTTAACAGTCTATTCAGATTATCTAGATCAACCGGAAAATATGGATGTAGAAAATCAAACTAATATTCGTTTTAAAGTGAATAAGCATATGAAAATGCACATGACTTTTCATGGTGTTATGGATGATAATGCCTCTAGTAGAGTGCAGTTTAGGCAATTGTTTGGTTTAGGGTTAAACTATAGTTTTCATGAAAAAGTGACTTATTAATTTTTTTTTGTCTAAGTAATAAAAGTGTATTTTTGCACGTTTAAAAATTAAATATTAAAAAAAATAAAAATGAAAAAATTATCAATCTTACTATTATTGGTATTCATTAGTTTTTCTGTGAATGGACAAACAGCAGAAGAGTTAAAAAAAGAACAAGCTCCTAAAAAAGCACAAATTGCTAAATTACAAGGAGAAGTAAAAGCTTTACAAGCAAAAATTGATGCACTTCCAGGATGGAGAAAAGGTGCTTTTGGTACCGTTGGTGGTAGTCTTTCTGGTTTTAATAACTGGTATTCTAAATCTGCTGCAAACTCATCTGCAGGTAACATTGGTATTACTGTAAATGGTTTTGCTAATTTAATTGAAGAAGATTTTTTCTGGAGAAACTCTGGATCTATTAATTTAGGCTGGGTAAAGTTAGATGATAAAGATGACCCAAGTGATAATGGATCTTTTGAAGCTGCTACAGATGTATTTACTATTAGCTCTTTATATGGTAAAAGATTAAACAAAAAGTGGGCACTTTCTGGTTTAGCAGAATACAGAACTACTATTATAGAAAACTTTAATAACCCAGGTTATTTAGACTTTGGTGTTGGTGCTACTTGGACGCCTACAGACAACTTAGTTGTTGTAATGCACCCAGGAAACTACAATTTTGTTTTTAGTAATGGAGAAAGTGTTTTTGAATCTTCTTTAGGGGCAAAAATTGTTGCAGATTACACTAAAAAATACGGTAAATTAAGTGTAAAATCTAACTTATCTATCTTTCAAAGCTATGAAGATGCAGATTTATCTAACTGGACTTGGACAAACTCTTTTGGTTACACAATCTGGAAAGGAATTGGTGTAGGTTTAGAAGTTGGTTTACGTGATAATAAACAAGAAGCTTTAAACTATTTACAAACAAGAGATATAAATCCGATTCCTTCGGCAACTTTTGATACTGTAGATAATAAGTTACAAACTTACTGGTTATTTGGTATGAGCTATGCTTTTTAATTAGCATATAAAATATATTTTATTTAAACCTTAAGAAGAAATTCTTAAGGTTTTTTATTTTCCTTACTTTTACATTCTAAACATTTATTGATGACATTATTAATTATTTTCGCTACGATTTCTATTTTCTTTTCATTCTTATGTTCAATCTTAGAAGCGGTGTTGTTAAGTATTACACCAACTTTTATCAATCTTAAAAAAAATGAAGGGCATGCATTTGCTACTGAATTAGAAATACTAAAAAAGGATGTAGACAAACCTTTAATTGCAATCTTAACAATTAATACTATTGCACATACAGTTGGGGCAATTTTGGTAGGTGTACAAGCTAAAGTAGCCTATGCAGAAATGTATGGGACATCTGTAAAAACTATTTTCGGTATTAAATTAACAGAAGATGTTATGGTAGGTGTGGTTTCTACCATAATGACTATTTTAATTCTTGTAGCTTCAGAGATTATACCAAAAACAATAGGAGCAACGTATTGGAAACAGTTGGCTAATTTTACTTCTAAGGCTTTAAAAATTATGATTTTCCCATTAAAATGGACAGGTTTTTTATGGGTTTTACAACTTACAACAAAATTAATAGGAGGTAAAGGGCACGGAAGTGTTTTAAGTAGAGAGGGCTTTTTAGTAATGACCGATATGGCTGAAAAAGATGGGGTTTTTCATGAAAATGAAAGTAAGGTTATTAGAAATTTATTAGGTTTTAAAGAGATAAAGGTAAACGATGTAATGACACCAAGATCTGTTTTAGAAATTGCAGATGAAAGTCAGACCATACAATCTTTTTATAACGATCATAAAAACTTGCGTTTTTCTAGGATTCCTGTTTTTGCAGAAAATATTGATGAAATTACAGGGTATTTTCTAAAAGATAATTTATTAGAAGCAATGATTAATGGAAAAGGTAAAAATACTTTGGCTTCTATAAAAAGAGAAATTATAGTTACAAATAGAGAGTTATCGATTGCTAATTTATTTGATAAATTAATAAAAGAAAAAGAGCATATTGCGTTGGTTGTAGATGAATATGGTTCTGTAAGCGGAATTGTTTCTCAAGAAGATGTTATAGAAACGTTGCTAGGTTTAGAAATTATGGACGAAAGTGATTCTGTTGCAGATTTACAAGCTCATGCTAGAAAGTCTTGGGAAAACCGTGCTAAAAGAATGGGTATTATAGACGATAAAAAAGAGGAATAGTTTTATTGTACAAGGTTGGCAGTAATTAAGCTCACGAATACCTAAATTGAATGGATTTTTCATCAATCATACATTTCTTAACTGACAAAACAAGAAACTTATCTTCCAAAGCATTATTTATAGTTTTTGGAGTTATAATATTAGTATTCTTAGATAATACTTTTAGTTTTTCATACTATTACAATACTTCTCAAAAGATTACGCAGATAAATGAAATCAACGAAGGATTAAAGGATTCGACTTTTTCTGTTTTGGAAAAAAATAAATTAATAAAACTGCGAACGGACATAATTGAACATAAAACTCTTAAAGATAAAGCTTATGATTATTTGACAAATCTGAATTTTGAAACCTCTGAAGGAGACCCCTCGAAAACAGTTGAAACAGTAAAATTAGAAACGCAAAGAAATTCTAGAATACATTTCATTACTTCATCTTGGTGGATAATACTTTCATTCGGAATATTTGCAATTGTCATACCTTTCATATTATTGACTCAAAGGAGAGATGTTTTCAATACACTACTTGGATTTATTTTTATTGAAGGATTTGCATACCTCATTGCTTTACTTTTATCTAAAATATTCTCATTCATTCCTTTGATAGACAACAATCCAATATATAATTACATTCTGAATGTTATTTTAAGCGGAATTATTTTGTTCATACTAGTATTAGCTGGGAAAAATAAAAAAACTACTGCCAACACAGTATCGTGAAAATTGCTAAATTAGTGCTTAATTAAAATTTATTTGTACTTCTTGAAACTTCTATTTTCCTACGGGAAATAGTCATTCACTTTAAGCTCAACTTTCTAAACACAACAATATTAATAAAAACTAGAAAAGAAAGTTTTACAGCTTCATAGATCTTGTTACAAGTGAGTACTTGTAACAAGATCTATGAAGTTTATGCGATATTAACATTAAATAAATACCCAACCAAAGCAGTTAGTCCCATAGCGATGGTTCCCCAGAAAGTAATTCTTAAAACAGCTTTTGTAATATTAGAACCACCTGCTTTAGCGGCCAATGCTCCTAAAATCATTAAAAAGATAATTGCAGAACCATAAATAGCATATTCCATGCTTTTTAAAGGTATAAAAAAGGTTACTAAAAAAGGTAGTAATCCGCCAACGGTAAATGCAGCTCCAGAGGCTATTGCTGCCTGAATAGGATTTGCTTTACTTACCTCGTTAATACCTAGTTCATCTCTAACATGTGCTGCTAAGGCGTCTTTTTCAGTTAGTTCTTTGGCTACAATTAAAGCCGTTTCTTTTTTAAGACCTCTTTCTTCATAAATATTTGCCAACATTTGTAATTCTAATTCTGGCATTTCTTCTAACTCTATCCTTTCTCTTTCAATATCGGCAGTTTCAATATCTGTTTGTGAGCTTACAGAAACATATTCTCCGGCTGCCATAGACAATGCTCCAGCAACCAAACCAGCTAAAGTTGCTAAAATAATAGGCGCTCTTAAATCTGAAGCAGCTGCAACTCCTATTGCCAAACTTGCGGTAGACAATATTCCGTCATTTGCACCAAGTACAGCAGCTCTTAACCAATTACTTTTGTGTATATAATGATTGTCTAAATATTCATTTAATTTTTCTGGTTTCTCATCCATTTTATATGGAGTTTACTACAGTTATATTGAAATTTTGTTAAAATATATTATTCTTCTTCCTTGTATTCGTAATACAAAAAGTCATTATAAGGAAAACGTTTAATATGAATTTTCTTTATTTCTTCGTAGGCTCTTTCTTTAAAATCTTCTAAGTTGTCTTTGTTTAAAGCTGAAATAAAGATAGATTCTACTTCATAATCATTCATCCAAGTTTTTTCCCAATCTTGTAAGGTGTAATGTTTTTTCTCTCTTTCTGTTACAATATCATCTTCATCAATGGTTTCATGAGAATAGGCATCAATCTTATTAAAAACCATTAAAGTTGGTTTGTCTGCACATTTAATATCCGCTAGAATAGTGTTTACAGAGGCAATATGATCTTCAAAATTAGGATGAGAAATATCTACAACATGTAATAATAAATCTGCTTCACGTACTTCATCTAAAGTAGATTTAAAAGATTCTACCAATTGTGTAGGTAGCTTTCTAATAAAACCAACAGTATCTGTTAATAAGAAAGGAATGTTTTTAATAACTACTTTTCTAACGGTAGTATCTAAGGTTGCAAATAGTTTATTTTCTGCAAAAACATCACTTTTACTAATTACATTCATCAAGGTAGATTTACCAACATTGGTATAACCTACTAAGGCAACTCTAACCATCTTACCACGGTTTTTACGTTGCACACCCATTTGTTTGTCAATAGTTTGTAGTTTTTTCTTTAAAAGAAAAATTTTATCACGAATAATACGTCTATCTGTTTCTATTTCAGTTTCACCAGGTCCACGCATTCCAATACCACCTTTTTGCTTGTCAAGGTGCGTCCAAAGTCTTGTTAAACGTGGTAGTAAATATTGGCATTGTGCCAATTCTACTTGTGTTTTTGCAGAACTAGTTTGTGCTCTTTGTGCAAAAATATCTAGTATAAGGTTGGTTCTATCTAAAATTTTACAATCTAAAACCTTCTCAATATTACGTATTTGAGCAGGAGATAATTCATCATCAAAAATAGCAGTACCAATATTATTGGCTTCTATATAACTACTAACTTCTTCTAACTTACCAATACCTAAAAACGTTTTAGGGTTTGGTTTTTCCATTTTTTGAACAAAACGTTTTACGGCAACTCCACCTGCAGTCAACGTTAAAAACTCTAATTCATCTAAATACTCTGTAGATTGAATTTCGTTTTGTTGCTGAGAAATAATACCAATTAAAACTGCTTTTTCAGAAATAACTTCGCGTTCGTCTATCATATACTGCAAAAATACAAAGATTTGATTTGTAAAAGCACAAAAAAATCCTCAATAAAGATTAAGGATTTTAATAATTAATTCAAATTCAAATTCAATACTTTTTCTTCTTATAGCAGTGGTTTTAAAGGTTTATTATTCGTTCAGATTTTAATCATTGCAAATTTATATTAGAAAAAGGTAAGATATTATAGATTAATGTTAACAAAACATATAATTTAAGTTATGAATAGCATTGGTTTATTTACCTATTTTTACCATTCATCAAAAACAATATATATAAATGGGTTCATTTTTTTCATCATCAAAAAAAAGTAAAGATATTTTTACGATAGGTTTTTATAACGTAGAAAATTTATTTGATACTGTAGATGACCCAAAAACGTTTGATGATGATTTTACCACAAACGGAAAAAATCATTGGAACAACAAAAGGTATCGAGATAAAATTAAAAAATTAGGATCTGTAATTTCTCAATTAGGGAATGAGCAGTCTTACTATGCGCCAGCAATTGTTGGTTTGGTAGAGGTAGAAAATGCCAAAGTAGTAAGAGATTTGGTGAATTCTAAAGATTTAAGAAATCATCATTACGGCTTTGTACACTATGATTCTCCGGATGATAGAGGAATTGATGTTGCGCTTTTATACAATAAGCAATTATTTGAATTGTTAGGATCAGAGCATTTTCCGTTATATTTAGAGGATGATGAAGGCAAAAGGGATTATACACGAGATGTTTTAGTCGTTTACGGAAAATTAAATGGCGAATTGGTTCATATTTTGGTAAATCACTGGCCATCTAGAAGAGAAGGAACGGAAGAGTCTGAATACAAACGTGTGGAAGCAGCAAAATTAGCAAGTACTATTGTAGAGGTTATTCAGGCTAAAAACTTTGATGCAAAAATTTTAATAATGGGTGATTTTAATGACGACCCAACCAGTAAAAGTGTGAAAGAATATTTAGTGACAGAAGATTTTTACAACCCTATGGAAAAAATTTTGGATAGGGATTCAGTTGGTTCTTTAACTTATGAAGGAAAGTGGAATTTATTTGATCAAATTATTATTTCTAAAAATTTCTTAGAGAAAAAAGAAGGAAAATTATACTTTGAGCATGCTGCTGTTTTTAACAAAAAATGGTTAAAGATATTTAAAGGGAAATTAAAAGGAAGTCCGTTTAGAACCTATATTGGTCCATGGTATCAAGGTGGTTTTTCAGACCATTTTCCGGTATATGTATTTTTTAAAAAGAATAAATAATGGCTTCAGTATTTGGGCATGCTGTTGCTGCTATAGCAATCGGTTCTTCGTTTTCTAAACCTTTTAAATCAATAAAATTTTGGTTAATTTGTATAGGGTGTGCAGTTGTACCAGATTTAGATCTTATAGGCTTTAACTTTGGTATTTCTTACAGTTCTTTTTGGGGGCACCGAGGATTTTCTCACTCCATCGTTTTTGCACTTTTAGTAGGTTTTTTCTTTTCACTAATTTTTTATTACCCGCTTTTTAAGGCGGATTACAAAAAGGTTATTTTATTGATTCTTTGTTTCTTTTTATGTACCGTTTCTCACAGTCTTTTAGATGCATTAACTACAGGAGGAAAAGGAGTTGCGTTATTTAGTCCTTTTGATAATACACGTTACTTTTTTCCTTGGAAGGTTATAAAAGTATCGCCTATCGGAATCTCAAAGTTTTTCTCTCAAAGAGGAATAAACGTACTAATAAGCGAATTAAAATGGATTGGAATACCAAGTTTAGTTTATGTAGTTGGAATAAAATTTTTTACCAAAAAAGAATAATTATTCTTTACCAAAATCTTTAAAAGCGTTTTTTAGCTTTTCATCATTTAAAATGTATTTTTTGTATTTACCATCTCTGTATCTGTAATAAATAAAGAAAGGCATAAACAGAAAAGAAAAGTATAACACACCTAAGCCCATTACTACTTGTGCTTTTTCGTGATCTGTGTTTACTAAATACAAACCAATTGCCATCCAAATTAGAAAGATGACAAACATTATTTTTAACGTTAATTTCATGTTGCGAAATTACAAAAGTTATATCTTTAATTTCTAATTTCATCCAAATGAAATCAATTTTGTTATTTTTGATTGGATTGCTATTCATTTCTTGCAATTCACTTAAAACAGAAACTATTATGAATACAAAAATTGTGATTGCACATAGAGGTGCATCAGGATATTTACCTGAACATACCATAGAAGCAAAGGCAATGGCGCATGCAATGAATCCAGATTTTATAGAGCAAGATTTGGTGTTAAGTAAAGATGATGTTCCTATTGTAATTCATGATATTTATTTGGATGACGTAACGGATGTTGCTACAAGGTTTCCTGATAAAAAAAGAAAAGACAATCGTTATTATGTAATCGATTTTACTTTTAATGAGTTAAAAACCTTAAAAGTGTCTGAACGTTTTAATCCAGAAACGGGCAAACAAGTGTATGTAAACCGTTTTCCGAAAGGGCAAGGAAACTTTAAACTTCATTCTTTTAAAGAAGAAATAGAATTTATACAAGGTTTAAATAAATCGACAGGTAAAAATATCGGAATTTATCCAGAAATTAAAGATCCTGCTTTTCATCAAAAAGAAGGAAAAAATTTAACTGCAATTGTTTTAAAAATACTTTCTGATTATGGGTACACTACAAAAGCAGACAATTGTATTCTACAATGTTTTGATGCCAAAGAATTAGAAAGGATTCGGAAAGAATTAAAATCATCATTATTTTTAGTTCAGTTAATAGAATTCCCCGAAGAAGCAAAACAGTTAGCACATTTTGCAACTTATGCAGATGGAATAGGACCTTGGTACAAACAAATATTAGATAAAAAAGTAGCTGGTAAATGGCAGTTTACGAGCTTAGTTGCTGATGCACATAAACTCGGTTTAAAAGTACATCCTTATACATTTAGGGCAGATGCTTTAGATGAATTTATTAGTTTTGATGAAATGATGAAAACCCTTTTAATTGATGCAAATATTGATGGCGCTTTTACAGATTTTCCTGATAAAGTTTCTACATTCTTAAAAAATAAAGAAATACATTAAAAAGTGGCGTAAATAAATTGAATTTCTATTTAGTTGCAGTATTTTTATTTTTTAACCTATATTTTATGAGCACAAAAATCTATTCCATAAGACATTCTAATAATACTTTAGATCTTTTTAATGCTGAAGAAAAATTATTCAGCTCTAAATGGTTTATGGAGTTTGGTAAATTTGGTTCTGAGCTTTTTAATTCGGAGGAAAAAATCATTTATTATATTTCTAAAAAATTCAAATTTTGGAAATGGAAAATGGTATTTACTATTAAGAATAATAATGATGTTGTAACAGAATTAATTTCTGAGAATGCTAAGAAAACAATCTATTCTATTGATATAGATGAGGTGTTATATGAAATAAAAATTCATCATAATAAGAAAAGATCTGTATTTAAAAACGGTAATAAAATAGTAGAGATAGATGAGTATTTCTTAGAAAAAGGTTTTAAGAACCTTATTAAACTTCAACTTTTAGAAGAAAAAGATTTAGAAATTTCTTTTCTACTATTTTCTTGTTTAAAAATAGGAGAAGTAGATCAGAAATCAAAAACTATGATTACAAGCCAAAAACAATTAGAACCTAATGATGAGCCTTGGAGCTAATTGTTTAAGTGTTATTTTAAGCCGCTAAAAGCTGAGGTAAAAGTAGTAAAAGAATAAGGCCAAGTACAATAAATATAGAGGTAGCCAATGGCTGCCAAATTGGTTTCTTTTGGTAAGTTAAATCTTTACCTAAGTTATTGTTCCAAAAATATTCTGTTAGTACTGTAAATCCAATAATATTGAATAAAAAAGTAATCAAAAATGTCTTTGGAAGATAGTTTAATGCAATTGCAGAAAAAATGGTATACACAATTCCAAAAATAAGTGCCTGAATTCTTACTTTAGGCTTGTTCATCTTTTTTAAATTGTACATCAATAAAACTGCCCCAAATATGGTAGAAAAGAAGATGGTAAAACCTAGTATTGCTGTTTTAGAATACAAATGAGGTAACACGAGTCCTTCAAAAGGACTTTCATTGTTTACTACTGGCTCTTTAGAGTTAGGCGCATCAATTACATCTTTTTCTATTAACGTTTCTTCAACAGAAATATCAGATTTTTCAATTAGATTTCTGTTTTCTAACTCCCAGATTACCGCTTGTATTGCTTCTTCTGTATACTTTTCTTTTTCATCAAAAATAGCTTCTAACTCTTTGTTAGATTTCGCCTTCATGTTTGTGGTAAAACTGTTTGTTCTCATTTCTTATTTTTAACCAGTAACTTCAATCAGTTTATTTCTGTAGGCTGTTAATAGTTTAGATTTAGATATAAAACCAATATATTTTCCTTCTTTAACAACAGGTAAATTCCAAGCCCCACTTTCTTTAAACTTCTTCATAATGTCGGTCATTTTATCTTTACCTATTATGATTATTTCTGGTGGATGTTGCATAATATCTCTTGCAAAAACAGTTTTATACAAAGCGCTATCAAACATTATTGGTCTTAAATCATCTAATAAAATAATTCCCGTTAGTTTATTGTTTTCTTTATTTATTACGGGGAATATGTTTCTATTAGATTTTACAACTGCTTGTTTTATCATTCCTTCTAAATCCATATCAGAATATACAGGCACAAAATTATTTTCAATAACTCTATCAATATCCATTAAAGTTAATACAGCATGGTCTTTGTTATGCGTAATTAACTCTCCTTTTCTACCTAACTGCATTGCGTAAACAGAATACGGATGTACAAATTTAGCTATTAGATAAGAAATTGTAGCCGTTAACATTAACGGAATAAAAAGGTCGTAACCGCCTGTAAGTTCTGCAATTAAAAAGATTGCTGTTAATGGAGCATGTAAAACTCCTGCCATTAAACCAGCCATTCCTACTAAGGTAAAATTGCTTTCAGAAACACTAGATAAGCCAGTTGTATTAATTATTTTAGCAACACAATTTCCTAAAAGACTTCCCATAAATAAAGTAGGTGCAAAAATACCACCAACACCACCTGCTCCAAATGTTAAAGCACTTGCTATAACTTTAAATAAAACTAAGCCAATTAATAACATAATAACAACCCAAACATTAGTTAAATCTAAGTTCATAAAGTTGTTTTTTAAAGCTTCTTCTGGGTTACCGGCAATTAAATTATTAATTACTTCAAAGCCTTCACCATATAAAGGCGGAATTAAAAAAATTAAAACACCTAAACCAATACCACCAACTAATAAGCGTTTTATAGGAGAATCTATTTTATCAAAAAGCTTCTGAATTCTATCATAAACCTCTGTAAAATAGATAGAACCTAAACCCGTTGCAGTAGCTAAAATAAGGTAAAAAGGAATGTTGTTTATGGTAAAAATATCTTCTGTTTTAAACGGAAGTAAAACATCAGATCCAAAAAAGAATCGAGAAGTAATAATTGCAGACAAAGAAGCCAAAAGTAAAGGCATCATAGATGCAATTGTTAAATCTAAACTAAAAACCTCTATCGCAAAAATAATAGCAGCAATAGGTGCTTTAAAAATAGCAGAAAGTGCCCCGGCAGAAGCGCAACCAATTAATAAGGTTCTAGAAGTTTGGTTTAAATGAAATAACCTGGCAACATTAGAGCTAATTGCCGCACCGGTTGCAACTGTAGGTCCTTCTAACCCAACAGATCCACCAAAACCAACCGTAATTGGAGCTGTTAAAATAGAACCAAACATTTGATAACGTTTCATAATTCCTTTTCGTTTAGAAATGGCATAAAGCGTTGATGGTATACCGTGACTTACTTTGTTTCTAATAACATATTTTATAATAAAGTATACAATTGTTAAACCAATAATAGGAAAAAGAAAGTAAAAAGCATGGTGATAATCTCTCACTAAATTTCCTTCTAAAAGATGCTGAAAAAAATGTGTTAAATTTTTTAAAATAACAGCTCCAAAACCTGCTAAAAAACCAACAAGGATGCTAAGTATGTATATAAATTGCTTTTCAGAGATGTATTTATATCTCCAAATTAATATTTTTCTGTATATCGTTTTTGTTGTTGGCACTTGTTTTGTTGATAAGAAATTATGATATAATATTATTTTTTTTCTTGATGTTTTATATCCTTTAATAAGTCTATTGCAAAATAGGTTATTAATACGCCTACAAAAATAATACAAACCCACATAAAAACAGCCGTTTCCCAAAAAGGTTTGTCTTTTATAATTACGGCTTTGGTTTTAATCTTTGTAAAATTATTAACGGAGATTTCTTGTTCTTTAAGAGGTGTTTTTTCTGATATAAAATTACCTAAATCATAAGAAGGTTTAGAAAGAGTACTATCTATTATAAATTGATATTGTTGCGCTTTTTTTAAGTTTGATATGATGTAAACAGGCTTCTGTAATAGTGTTACCTTAGAAATAGACAAACTAGGATTGTCTTTATTGTCTATTTCTATTATAAATTCTTTTTCATTAAAATTATGTAAGCTTAAAGTATTTTCATTTTTAGAATTCAACTCAAAGCTAGCAACTACTTGCTCATAAGTTTCAACTCTTTTTTTTATTTTACGTTCCTTTTGTATAATAAGCCTTGCAGTACGCAGAAAAAAAGCAGTTTCAATATCAAAAGAAATACTATTAATTAGATGAGAGTTCTTAGATGAAAATTTAATCTGAGTTACTTTTCTTTCTTTTAACTGAGTCGTTTTTTGATTATAACCTGTGATAGCAATTGGCGCTTCAGAAAAATAGTTGTTGATATATTTACCAACCTCCAACACATTTATAGGTAAAGAATTTTTATCGTTAAACTCAATTTTTATAAATTGATAAGTTGTTGTAGGAAAATTTATTCTTTTTTCTAAAGATGATTTGTTGGCACCATTGTTAAGGTATAGCGTATTGTTAGAGGTAACTCCAAACCATGTTTTTGCATCATTACTTCCAAAGAGGTTATATTTTTTAGAAATATCTGTATTCGCAATTTTTAAAGTAAGGTTCGTTAATTTCTCTTTCGTTTTATTTTCTATTAAAACCGTAGTAACAGAATCTTTAATTCTTTTGTTTGATACAATTTTGATAGGTAAAAATGTAGAGAATAATTGATCTGAATGATATTTTAAAACATAAGGTACTTCCTTATTCTCATTATCTTTTATTCTGATAAAATTAAAATTATTTTTACTTGCAGATCTTACTTCTGGTGTTAGCATTATTTTATGCAAACCATCTTCTTTAACACCATTTAAAGCACCTTTGTAATTCTGACTGAAAGAAGTGAAGCCAATAAATAAAACGATTAAAAAGCTATATTTTTTCATCTTCTGGAGATTCATCATTTACTAATTTTTTTATTTTTTGATACACAAACGAAATAATCAATATTAAAACACCTAATAATATAAAGGCAATTATTTTACCTGTTTCAGAAACATTTTTAATATCGTACGCAAATAGCTTTATAATGGTTATTCCCAATAAAGAAAGTGCTATAATTCGTAAGTTTTTCCACTGTTTTTTAATTCCGATAATTAAGAATATAAAAGAGAAAACTCCCCATAAAATAGGATACCCAATTTTAATTATCTGATCTTGTTTTGCGTCTATTCTTTTCTCTATAATAGAATGTTTTACATATTCATTTCCTTGTGCTTCTATATCGGTAACTGTTTCTATAGGACTAGAAAAATGAATTCCATGTACCATCACTTCATTACTTAAGGTGTATACAATTGCAAAAACAAAAACCCAAGGCAACCATTTACCATGTTTTGGTTTTATGTTAAAGATTGTACTGGTCTTTTTAAATAATTGAACGCCAAAATATATTAGAGTCGCTAAAATTATATAATGTAAATAGAAAGCGTAATTACTATGTAAAGAAAACGCATTGTTTTCTGCAAGTTCATCTATTGGTAACTTGTAAAACTTTAAAATGTAAAAGAAGATAGAAATACAACTTAATAATAAAACTGCTTTTTCTAGGTTGTTCTTTTTTAATTTTGATGTAAAAAATAATAAAAGAGCTACAAATACAAAATGATACGTTACCGGAAACGATATTGCAGAAGACGTGTTTTCTAAAAACTGATGTGCTTGATAGTTTGTTTCTAAAACACCCGTAAAATAGGTTACAAGTACAAATGCAATGAATACAATTGTTTTGTAAATGTTAATTTTTAAGGTAAAGTATTTAGTTACAATATTTCCTTCTTTCTTTAACAACCAATACGTTAAAAATAAAGAAGCACTAACTACAAAACCAGCTATAAATACCGGATTAATAATCACAGATAATTCTTCAGAATTTCCATATAAATCCCAATCTAAAAGCAAGCTAATAATAGATAGAACTTGTACTATAATTGCACCTAGTTTAAAAGATTCAATTTTAGATTTTTGAGACAACCAAAATAGTAATACTACTTCTGCTGCCCAGAAAAGAGTAATTTGGTTTCCGTTAAATTGAATAGGAATGGTAAGCGTAACAAACGTTAATGCCAATCCAATTAAAATATAAATGGCATTTTTATCTAACCCGAATTTCTTGTATAGAATTGTTGCATACGCTACATTATAAACAGCCAATAATAAGGTGAATAACCCTGTAAAGTTAGACTCTAAATCTTTTAGAATTAGCATTCCAATTCCGAAGAAAATAAAGGTGTTTGCTATTAAAATAAAATATTCAATTTTAGAGAAGACACCTTTGTTTTTTAAGTTATTTAAAACAATGATAATGCTAAATATAAAGTAAAATATGGTTGCAAAAGTTAATGCACCTAAGTGTTCGAAACTGCCTTTGTAGATGTTTAAGAAACACCAACCGCCAAATAAAATGTACGTAAAAACAAAATCTAATATGGTTGCTATTTTCCACTTTTTAAAATAAGATATTGCAAGAATTCCTAAATTTAAAATAGCGATGTAACTAAACAATACTACATAATTTCCTTCGCCCGTACTTAACATAAATGGTGCTGCAAAACCACCAATTAAAGATAAAACGGCTAATTCTTGCCTGTTATAAGAAACAGAAACCAATGCACTAAAAGCCGTTATTATTGCCATAATAGAAAAGGCAACTGACTGACTAAATAATTGGTATTCATGAAAAGCAATATAAATAGTAAGGTAAAAAACACTAATTGCTCCGGCTACTAAAACAGAACTAAAAGAAGCATAATTTTTCTTTAGTTTATGTGCAATCATCATAATTAAAGATCCACATAAAACACCAATTCCTACTCTAGCAGGTTCATTAATCCAATCTTTATCAATTGCAAATTTTACAAAGAAACTAATACCTAAAACAAGAATTAAAACTCCTATTTTATTAATTAAATTCTCACCAATAAACTTCTCTAAATCTGGGTTTTTCTCTTTAAAAGATGCTAACCAAGACTTTTTAGGAATCGCTTTTTCTTGCTTTTTAACTTCTTTTTTAATTGTTTTTATATCCGCTAAAATTGGTTCTTTTTTGGCATCACTACTAAAAATAGGTTTTTCTATTTTTGGAGTTTCAGGAACAATAATGGTCGTCTTTTCATCTGCTACAACTATTATTTCTTCTTTTTCTAAATATCCTTCCTCTTTTTTAGAAACTGTTTTTTTCTTTAATGTTGCTTCTTTAGAAGTTAATTGCTGTTGTAAATAACGAAGCTTATCATCTAATTGAAAAACAGAAGTTTGTAGCCCTTTTAGTTTAGTACTTATACTTTTGTTTGTAATAAGTAAATAGATGATGATAAAAACAAGTAATACTATTTCCATAAGTTAGCAGCTTTTTTTTTGAATTACAATAGATACAAATTCTATGTTTTACTTTTTTTTTGATGATAAAATATCGGTTGCTAAATAACCATTGTCTTTATTATAGTACTACGCTCTATTTTTTGGCATTTTAAAAACTTAAAAAAAAAATCTAGTAAAAACGGAGAACAAAATTATATTTTTATAGAAGACAAAAGATTTTTGTCTTTGTTGTATACTTCAATTACATACCCATCATCAATATTTTGATTTCACTTTTATTCGTACATATTAATTTACAAAATCAAAAAATAAATGTTTTAAATTTCTTACGGTATGATTAGATTGATAGCTAATATCTTTAATATTTAAAATGACTTCTGTTTCTCTTTTATCCTTTTTTAAAAGTTTATTAACTCCATCAACACAATCAATTGTTTTTCCTTCTAAAATATAACCAACTAATAAACCATTACATTGATGATATTTCCCTCCAATTAAAAAATTATCTATACCTGTATCAATATATCTTCTTTTTAATCCTGAATCTTTCGATTTCAAGTTTTTTGCTTCGACATAATAAATATATTCATTTTTAAGCCAAGAAATATTTGTAAGTCTCATATCAATTCTCGAAAGTTTAGCTGCAAATCCTTTATAAGGGATAATGTTTTTATCAAAATTGAAATTTTCTACATTGGTTGAAATCCTCCAATTTATTCTTTTAGGATTTTCATTTACATAACCATGAAGAATAGCAGTTATATCATTTTCATCAAAATCTAATGCAATAGATTGATTGTTAATTGATGTATAATAAGCTTCTGTAAATAAGGTAATACATCTATTTTCAAATTTATTTTGAACGTTTAGAAATATAGAAGAAGATAAAGTTCCTGTCATTATTTTTCCATATTAAGAATTTCTGCTAATAGTGTTTGACTATCTTCCATAGCACAAGTTTCGCTCCAAAATCTTCTTTGGTTTGGTTTTATAATATAAACATTATCTCCATCATAATAATTTACCTTTTTTCTAAAGTATAAATTTTGACTTTCTTCCCTCCAAAGTTTTTGGTTTAATTTTTTAAGCTCATCATAAATATTTTCATCAGATAAAACTGTTTCTTTTTGCTTGTTTCCAAATGATAATTTAATTAAATATAAAGGACAATTTACTGTAATTGTATAGTGAGTTGCAGATATCTTTAAATTATCATCATCTAACCATTCATTTATATCTTTGGTTAATCTATTTGTGAAATGATTAATTTTTACAATAGGTTTTACAGCATCTGATTTTGCTTGTTTTTCAAATAAATCTAAACTATAATTTAATGTATCATTAATTATTATTTGTTCATCCTTAGATAATTTTAAAACATCATTATAAATAATTTGGTCAATTTCTTCTTGTACTTGAGACGTGTTTTGAATTAATTTATTTGACTTTTTCGTAGCTATTATTTCATCAACTTTTGATGATAATTTTAAAACATTTTGATTTTCTAAATTCTCTATAATAGCAGGGAGTTGAAGCATTTCATTAGATTGAACTCTTTCTCTTTCTATTCCCCAAGAAGATGAACTTAATGAGAGATAATAATTTGAAAAAGTTGAATTTATAAATGACGATAAGACTTTTAAAACACTAATATCTTTATGAACTATACTAAATGACATATGATAACAATCAAAATCAATTATACTTGAACAGTATTCTTTTTCTTTTTGACCTTCTTTTACAACTAAAAATGGGCTTTTATATAATAATTCATTTGTTGGTCTAAAAATTTTTGAATTAGGAATTAGTGCATTCTTAGATGTATAATATTTATCAATTAAACCAGTCTTAATCGTTTTTTTAGGTGAAAAAAACTTCTTTTGTTCAATTTGCTTTTTTGAGGGGGAATGTAACCCGCTTCCTTTTATCCAATTTTTTTTATTTATTTCAATGTACTCTTCTAATGTCTTATATTTCGATTCGATATTTTTAATCAATTCAAAATCAGAATAACTTCCCCACATTGCAATTTTCCAGATTTTGGTATCTTTTTTTTCGCATTCAACTCTTGGTAAATGTTTTTCATCAGAAGAATCTATGATTACTCCTTCTAATACTGAATTTTTTATAAAGGTTTTAGGTGCATAATAACTAATTGTTTCTTTTGGATTTTTTGGTTCTTCTTTTTGATAAAAAATAATGCTGATAGGCCCAACTGCTGAACCGAATAATTGTCCGCCAGAATTTTCGGGAACTTTCCTTAAAATAGAAAAATTGTAAACTTTTTCTACATAGTTATCACTGAACAACCACTTTCTAAAGTTTTGATAGGTTCTTCCTGTATTTGTTAAAACCTTGGTATTAAAAATTAGAGCAATTTCTCCTTTTGGTGCTAAAATTGTTGCTTTGTGCATAAATGGTAAAACCATTTCTTTTCCAAAATTTTCTTCATTACAATAAGCTCTTATGCTTTTTTGTAAATTATTTATATCTTTTTCTGGAGAAATTAGTTTTCCAAATGGTGGGTTTCCTACAATCAATTGAAAATTTTGTAGTTCTTCAATTTCAAAATTAGAAATGGTATCTCTTATAAAAAGATTTTTTCCTTGTGTAACTTCATTTTTATTTTCAGGGTCATTTATTAAATATGGAAATATAATATTCCCATTCCACCAACCAGTTTTCGGATCAAGATTATCTAATAAAGCTAGATACAAACTAAAAGCAGCAACTTTAATTGATTTTTCGTCTATTTCAATACCAAAAATATTATTTTTTAAAATTTCAGTTAAAATATTAAAATCAGTAAGTTTCTTTTTATGTTGATTTTCATAACGTTTTACTAACCTTTTAAAAGTTTGAACCAAAAAAATTCCTGAACCACAACTAGGGTCAAGTGTTTTTACATTATATTTTGTTTCATTATTTTTTATAGGTAACTTTTCATTTAAAATTAGTTCAACCAAAGACGGTGGAGTGTAAAAAGTTCCTGAATCTTTCTTGCCTTTTTGATCTAATTCAGATAAAAAATTTTCATAAATTTCACTTAATAGTTCAATTCTTATAATTTTAAAATCAAATAATCGCCAATCTTTAAAAAAAACAGTTTGATTACTATCTATATAACCATTTCTAAAACATTCTTCTATTAACTTTAAATGATTTGAGTTTACAATATCTTTTTCTTTATCAATAATTGTAAATAAGCTACCATTAAAATCACTTGCTAATCTTTCAAATAAATTATATGTTGCTTCAGGGTTTTTAAGAATATCAAAATAAGTAATTGCATTCTTATCAAAAGATTTATAAAATTCTTTTGTAGTAGCTGCTTTATCTTCTAGATACAATAAAAACAAAGAACGCATTATCAATTTATGAATAATATCTTTGTCTCTTAAACCTTCTTTTTCTAATTTTTCAGCAACATTAATCAAACTTTTTACAAGAAACTTATCTACTCTATTTTGAAGATTTAATTTATCTCTAATTTCTTTTGCTTCAAGAGCAGACCATATAAAACCAGTGTCAATTGCAATCCTTGAAAAAAGGGTGTTTAGTGTTTTTAATTTTTCTTTATCGGTTTGTTTACACGAAAAAAGTTCAAGTTTTTGAAGTTCTTTTTCTAAATTGACATTTAAAGTATTCTTATCATATCCAAAAGGCTTTTTTGAACAATTATAAATTCTAATTTCTGTTTTTGTGTATACATATAAAAATAAAACTTTTTGAAAATTCCAACAGTCATGTTGTATTTTAGCAATAACTTTTAAAGTATTTTCATCAAAAGAATTTACTTCCTTTAAAAATAAAGCTGGTTGTTTTTCATTACCATAAACTTCAACAATTCCAATTTTTTTAATATCAAAAATATCAATATCAAAAACCTCACTTTTTTCAGCGAAATCAATGATATCCAGATTATTAATAATAGATTTTTTCATTTTTTAAATTAAGTTTTCTAACTTAAATTTTTAAATTAACGTATTTTTTAAAATTACAAAAAAAAGTAAACAAGAAAACGACTTATTAATAAAAATATAAACATTTTTAAAATCACAAAAAAGACCTCAAAGGTTTTCAAAACCTTTGAGGTCTAAATATTTACAAATTCTATTTTATTCTTCAAGATCTAGCTTCAAACTTAATTCTTTTAATTGAGTATCATCAATAAAAGCAGGCGCGTCGATCATTACATCTCGTCCTGAATTATTTTTTGGAAATGCAATAAAATCTCTAATAGTTTCTTGTCCGCCTAAAATAGCAACCAATCTATCCAAACCAAATGCCAAACCACCGTGAGGAGGCGCACCATATTCAAAAGCATCCATTAAGAAACCAAATTGTGCTTTTGCATCTTCTTCAGAAAAACCTAAATGCTTCAACATAGTTGCTTGCATTTGCTTATCGTGAATACGGATAGAACCACCACCAATTTCATTACCATTTAAAACCAAATCGTACGCATTTGCTTTTACAGCACCAGGATCTGTATCTAACAATTCCATTTGCCCAGGTTTAGGCGAAGTAAATGGGTGATGCATTGCATGATAATGCCCAGTTTCTTCATCTAACTCTAATAGAGGGAAATCAATAACCCAAAGAGGTGCAAAAACTTTAGGATCTCTCAAACCTAAACGCTCTGCTAATTCCATACGTAAAGCAGATAATTGAGCTCTTACTTTATTGGTGTCTCCAGATAAAACACACACTAAATCACCAGGTTTTGCACCCGTAATTTCTGCCCACTTCGCTAAATCTTCTTGATCGTAGAATTTATCTACAGAAGATTTAAAAGATCCATCTTCGTTTACACGCGCATAAATCATTCCTAAAGCACCAACTTGCGGACGCTTTACCCACTTAATAATATTGTCTATTTCTTTTCTTGTATAAGAATTTCCTCCAGGAACAGCAATACCAACAACCAATTCTGCGCTATTAAAAACACCAAAATCTTTATGTTGTGTAACTGCATTTAATTCGGCAAACTCCATTCCAAAACGAATATCTGGTTTGTCATTTCCATACAATTTCATTGCATCGTCATATAACATTCTAGGAAATTTCTCCACTTCAACATTATTTACTTCTTTAAGTAAGTGACGCGTTAATCCTTCAAAAATATTTAAAATATCTTCTTGCTCCACAAATGCCATTTCACAGTCAATTTGTGTAAATTCTGGCTGTCTGTCTGCACGTAAATCTTCATCTCTAAAACATTTTACAATCTGAAAATATTTATCCATTCCACCAACCATCAACAGTTGTTTAAATGTTTGTGGAGATTGAGGTAAAGCATAAAACTGCCCTTCATTCATACGAGAAGGCACCACAAAATCTCTTGCGCCTTCTGGTGTAGATTTAATTAAATAAGGCGTTTCTACTTCAATAAAGTCTTCATCAGAAAGATATTTTCTAACTTCCATTGCCACTTTATGACGGAAAATTAAACTGTCTTTAACAGGGTTTCTTCTAATATCAAGATATCTATATTTCATTCTAATATCTTCCCCACCATCTGTTTTATCTTCAATAGTAAAAGGTGGTGTAACAGATGCGTTTAAGATTTCTAATTTAGAAACCAACACTTCTATAGCTCCAGTAGACATTTTAGAATTCTTAGATTCTCTATCAATTACAGTACCTGTAACCTGTATCACAAACTCTCTACCTAAAGACTTTGCTTTTTCTATCATCTCTTTTGGCGTACGATCTTCATCAAAAATTAGTTGCGTAATTCCGTATCTATCACGTAAATCTACCCAAACCATAAAACCTTTATCACGAGATTTTTGTACCCAACCCGCTAAGGTTACTTCTGTATTTATATGCGATGCTCTTAACTCGCCACAAGAATGACTTCTATACATTTCTTTATTTTTTATTCTTATCTACCATTTCTTAGAAGGCAGAAATATCATTAATTGAAGCTGCAAAATTAATCATTTTCTATTGAATATTAGTTTTTTGGGCGTTCATTTCTAAAGAGAAATGCCCCGCTTTCCGCACTCGCTTTTTTTATTCCGAAAAAGAATAAAAAAGAGCTCAAACAAATGCTGCAATCGGTAACGCAAAATCCGTTTTGTACCTTTAAATACAAAGTATATCTATAATTGGTGGTCAAAAAAAAGAGAATACACTTTTAAAAAATAAATTTTAAACCTTCTCTAAAAGGCAGAAATAAAAATCTGCACATTTTATTTAGATGCTTTCCAAAGAAATTAAAAAGAAACAAAGTAAAGCGATTGCTTTAAACGGAAGAAAGACTGTTTTTATTGATAAGTTTCAGATTAGTTGTAAAAAATAGATCCAATCATATTAAAATAATGATTCATGAGAAATTTAATTTTTAAAACAGTACATTTAATGAGTGTATTTAGCTTGTATTTAGGTTTTTATGTTTTTTTTAGAGATGCTAAAATAAAAATATAGGCTTAAAAAAAAGTCTTTGATACACTAACAATTGTTTGTCTTACCGCAAGCAAAAAAATGCAATGAAAAAATAATTTTAAAAAAATGTAAATTATGAAAAAAGGAATATGTACGCTTATAATGATTGTTTGTAGCTTTTCTTTAAACGCTCAGAAATCTAAAATTATTGGAACTTGGCTCATCACTAAAATTGAAACGCCAGATAAAACGGAAAGGCCATATATGGTTGTAGACTTTACCAAACGTGGCAAAATACTGATAAAAGGAACCGAGTTTGCTACTTGGTCTTACAATAAAAAAAAGAATCTAATTAAACTAAAATCCAATGTGAAGAAAGATTTTAATGGAACCAATGAAATTTTAAACTTTACAGATAAAGAACTCATATTAGAAAAAGAGGACGTAAAAACAACTTACTTAAAACTAAATTTTGATAATATAGCTAAAGAAAATGCAACATCAAATTTAATAGGAGAATGGAAAATAGAAAATGAATTTGATAATGTGCAATTGTTAAAAATAGAACTTCCAGATACTTTTACACTCATAGAAATTTCTTCTAAAGGTAAAATGACTTCAAAATCTAAAGGTACTTGGGTATATAATTCTATGGAAAAATCAGTTTTATTTATGGGGATGTCAAAACTTTTAAAAGGAAATAGTATCATAAAAGAGCTTTCAGAAAATAAATTTATATTCGAAAAAGAGGGCGTACTAATTGCAGCTAAAAAAGAAAATTCATCAACAGAGATAGCGCGTTTAACTTTTAATGTTACAGATTTTCCTAACAGACAAAGTGATGTTTCTCCTTGGACCGGTTTTGATGCTTTATTAAAAGGATTAGAAAATATAACCTATTTAAAATATAGAGAACGTAAGTTAATTTCCAATACAAATAGTTTTTACGACAATCTTTTATTGTCTAAAATAGACTTAAATATAAAAGGAAAAAGTATTAGTCTAGCCAATTTAATTATTACTAAAAAAGACAGTACTCAATATTCAGAAAGTTATAAAGGTGGTTTATTAAATAGAACCAATGACTTTTTTCCACAAAAAGAATTAGGTCCATTTAGAGTTTTAAAAACAGAAATCATTAAAGTGCCAGCAGGCGAGTTTAAATGTAAGGTTGTAGAAGGGTTTGATGGTGAAGCAAAGCTTAAATATTGGATGGTTATTGATAAGCCCGGTGTATATGCTAAAATTATTCGTGAAGATTTAAATGTTTTTAATAAGTTAGAGTACTCTGTAACCGAATTAGAAGAATTAAAATAACAGCAAAAAGGAGCTACCGTATTTTTTAAAAAAGAATCCTATTTTTTATCAATTCATTTACTAAACTTACAAAAGAATTTTACACATTTCTTTTGTAAGTTTGTATTTATGAGCGTAATTAATCTTCAAGATAAATTAACATTATTTTCAGATCATTGGTCACCTAAAAAAATAGGCGAATTAAACGGCCAACAGATTTTATTAGCAAAACTAAAAGGTGAGTTTGTTTTTCATAAACATGATTATGAAGATGAACTTTTTATGGTTATAAAAGGCTCTTTAGATATTGAGTTGCGAAACAAAACAGTCACTTTAAAAGAAGGTGAATTTTACATTGTACCAAAAGGAGTAGAACACAAACCAATTGCAAAAGAAGAGGTTCATGTTTTATTATTTGAGCCTTTAAGCATAAAACATACAGGCGATGTTATTGCAGATATTACTGTAGAAACCTATCAATCAATTTAACAAAGAATAAGTATCACTTATCAATATAACAGCAAGCTGATAATTGATAAATGGTAATTGATAACTGAAATAAAATGAGTAAATTATATTTAGTACCAACACCAATAGGTAATTTAGAAGACATGACTTTTAGAGCCGTTAGAATTCTAAAAGAAGTCGATTTTATTTTAGCAGAAGACACGCGTACAAGCGGAAAATTGTTAAAACATTTTGAAATTGCTACACAAATGCACAGTCACCACATGCATAATGAGCATAAATCTGTAAAAGGAATTGTGCAAAGAATACAAAACGGAGAAACGTGCGCATTAATTTCTGATGCCGGAACACCTGCAATTTCAGATCCTGGTTTTTTACTAACAAGATCCTGTGTAGAAAATAATATTGAGGTAGATTGTTTACCTGGTGCAACGGCTTTTGTCCCAGCCTTGGTAAATTCTGGTTTACCAAACGATAAGTTTATTTTTGAAGGTTTTTTACCTGTAAAAAAAGGAAGACAAACTCGTTTTCTTTTATTAGCAGAAGAAACTAGAACAATGATTATTTACGAATCTCCACATAAATTAGTAAAAACACTTGGGCATTTTGTAGAATATTTTGGAGCAGACAGACAAGTTTCTGTGTCTAGAGAATTAACAAAAATGTTTGAAGAAACCATTAGAGGAACTGCAACAGAAGTTTTAGCACATTACACTGCAAAACCACCAAAAGGAGAAATTGTTGTTATTGTAGAGGGGAAGAAGTAGGTTAATGTAATAATTTATCAATTTTAAAATGTAGCAATGTCTGTTTGAGCGCAGTCGAGAACTTAATGAAAACCACCTGAACCTGAAAAGAAGTCATAAGTTGATTATTTCTAAGAATTTAATGGTTTTTTCATTTTGGAAAATAAATAATAAAATAAAAACAACTAAAAATAAAATAGCAATAAAAAAGATTGGATGAATTACTTTAAAGATTATCAAACGAATTGATTTATAAAAGTACTTACCTTTTATATTTGAAAGTATATAAACTGACTCCATAACTATGAATTTTTATTCTTTTTATGATTCCAAAAATATTTTGGGCTAGTATTTTCTTCAAAGCTTTCAATTTCTTTAATTGTTGCTTTAGGGAATAATAACTTCAAAGAAATTACCCTTATAAGTTTCCCGAATTTTAAAACTCCCAAAAGACTACAAATTGCAGTTATGATTAAATATGTTTCCATAATTTTTAATTTTATTTTGCTAAAGTATTTTTTTCAATATTATTTTTTAAGACATGAAAAAATCATTAATTAACTATTTAAAAACAAAGCTTCTAATTATCTTTGATTTAAAATAGTGCATAAAAAAACAATACTTTTTGCTAAAGTATTTTATTAAAATTTACTTTTAAAAAAAGATGGTAATTAATAGAGACTAAAAGATGAGTGAGGTGCAAGTAGTTGAAAATTAATTAATTAATTAATTAAAAAAAAATAATAACTTCAAAACAAATAAGAAATGATCATTCAAGAACTCATAACAAAATTAAAATCAAATCCAACATCAATTAACTTTGCAGACACAATGCAAGTAATTGAAGATAACTACAATTTTACTCCAACTACTTTTACAAACGGAGATATTAAAAATAACGCAGGCGAAAATTCTGGTTCTTGTAAGTTATTTGCATTTGCAAAACATCAAAAATTAAGAAAAGAAGAAGCCTTATTTTGTTTTGGAGAACATTATAAAAATGTTTTAGAAGATGAAAATGGAGATGCTCATCAAAATATTAGAAACTTTATGAAATCTGGTTTCGATGGTTTGTCTTTTGATGGTGAAGCTTTAGAATTGAAATCATAAACTTGTTTTAGAATCTGTTTGTCATTTCGAAATGAGTTTTTTAACGATTGAGAAATCTCATTTTTAATTTTTTTTTACTAATGCTGGAATTTTTATCAGAATTATAAAAAATGCAAAACCTCTTATCAGAAATAAAACAATGTACAATTTGCGTTCCTTATTTAGATTTGGGCGCTAACCCGATTGTTAGTGCTCACCAAAATTCTAAAATTGTTATTGTTGGGCAAGCTCCAGGAACCAAGGTGCATGCATCCGGAATTCCTTGGGACGATGCAAGTGGAAAACAACTAAGGAAATGGCTAAATGTTTCTGACGAAGAATTTTACAATGTAGAAAATTTTGCCATTGTACCCATGGGGTTTTGTTATCCAGGAAAAGGAAAAAGTGGAGACAAGCCACCACGTAAAGAATGTGCACCAAAATGGCATCAACAATTATTTGAGTTAATGCCAAACCTAGAAATGATTATTTTAATAGGAATCTACGCACAGAACTATTATTTAAAAGACAAGGCTAAAAGAACGCTTACAGAAACGGTAGATAATTATCCGGAGTATTTACCAAAATATTTTGTAATGCCACATCCATCACCAAGAAATCGTTTTTGGTTGACTAAAAACCCCTGGTTTGAAAGAAATGTTATTCCTGAATTACAAAAAAGAGTCGCTTTAATTATCGGATAAAAACTTAAGTAGAATTTTTGTTTTTCTATTTTCAATTTTCTGATACAAGACATTAAAGAATTTTTTTCTTTCTACAGCAGCGTCTCCAGAGAGATTATTAGAAAACTCTATTTGAGTTTTTAGATGTTTTTGAATCTGGTTTGTTGTGTTTTCATCACTTATCTTAAAGTAACTTAAATTAGTGTAGGGAACAAACACTTTTTTGTTGGTGTCAGATTCCATAAGTACTGTATTTAATAATGAAACTAAGTTGTTGTGATATAAAAGATAACTGTTATCACTTTTATTCCTTTTTTGATTTTTAGCTTGTTTTTCAACCTGTTCTATAGATTCAGTCAAACTATCTATAATACTTATGGACTCTTCTTTTGTGGTGAGTCCTACTTCAAAAAAGTATTGTATTTGGTTTAAGATATTATCTATTGTAGAGTAATTCCAAATTTCTATTAGCGCTACTTTGTTATATTTATTTAAAAAAGTATTGTATTTTTTTAGGATTTCATCCGAAGGATAGAATTTAGAAAAAGGAAGTTTTTTTACGTCAGGTTTTTCACTAGACATGTTTGTTAATGCATAGATTCTAAATTTAGAAAAATAACCATTTCCTGCATGATAAAGAGGGTAGTCTTTAAGGGAGTTAATTATTAGTAAATTATTAGAATTACATAAACTTTGAATTTCCTTTACTGATTTGTCGAAAAAGATATCCAAAAAACTGTCAGAAATTTCATGATGAGTCTTTTCTATAACTATTTTTTCAACGTCATTTTTTGATTTAACTAATAACGTATTTAAATCTATATTATAATGATTAGATAGTTTTAATGTTTCTACTAAATTTAAAGATGTTTTTCCTTTAATTCTTCTATAAGCTGCATCATAATTTAAATCTAAAACATCTGAAATGTCATCTATAAGAGAAACATTTTTAGGTAGCTTTAGTTTAATTAAATTAAATAATTTTTCTTCTACTTTTTCCATGAAATTTTCTAAATCTTAAATTATACAAAATAATAAATTAAATTTTGCATTATTTACAATAGTAAAGTAATCTTATTTTACTATTTTTGATTGTTAAATTTGAAGAGGTTGGGGGACCTTAATAATTTATTTAGCCTTCTCATGTAAAAATGAGAAGGTATTTTTTTTATAGAAGTACAATGTACTGTTTTTTTATTTATGTTTTCCTATTTCAAAACCATGTTTTCCTAAAATTTTATTTCCACTTTCAATGGCATCTTTTTCTAGTGTAGTTCCCATAGAATCATTCCATCTATTTAAGTAGCCAAAAAGAGAAATTACGCCTAACATTTCTACAATTTCGCCTTCATCCCAATATTTATATAACTCGTCTTTAATTTTAGAGTCTACAGCATTTGGTACCATAGAAGCAGCTAATGAAAAATCTAATGCAGCTCTTTCGGCATCAGAAAAAGCAGGGTGTTTCTTATATTCCCAAATATTATCTAATTGCTCTTGTTCTGCTCCATAACGCTCTGCAGCTCTAATTGCATGCGCTTGACAGTATCTACAACCTGTAGCATTACTAGAAACCCAAGCAATCATTCTTTTTAAAGCGGAGGTAACCTTACCTTCATTGGCCATGACAGCTTTGTTTAAGTTAATAAAAGCTTTAGAAATTGCAGGTCTTCGTTGCATTGTTAAAACAGAATTTGGGCAAAAGCCTAATGTTTCATTAAAAAATAGGGCTAATTCTTTTGTTTCTACATCGTGTTCTGATGATAATGGTGTTACTAATGGCATATTTTTATTTTAGATTGTATAGATTTATTCAATTTTAGACTTAACTTATAAGCGTTTTCTTATTTTTGTAAGAAGAAGTACAATTTACTATTTCAATTTTAAAAATCTATAATAATATATATTTAATATGGCTACAAATATTGTAACAACTACCTGGAAAGAAAATATGCAATTCGAATCTGATAATCCAAGTGGATTAAATTTGACAATGGATGCAGGAGAAGAAAGTGGTGGAGAAGGAAAAGGATACAGGCCTAAAGCATTAATGTTAGCTTCTTTGGCTGGTTGTTCTGGTTTAGATGTAATTTCTTTGTTAAAGAAAATGCATGCAGAAGTTGCCGATTTTAAAATAGATATTACAGCAGAATTAACAGAAGAACATCCTAAGTTTTACAAAAAAGTAAAGGTAGATTATCATTTTAGTGACACAGAATTACAACCAAAAAAAATACAAAAAGCGGTAAATTTATCTGTAACAAAGTATTGTGGTGTTATGGAAATGTTTCGTCAATTTGCTGAGGTAGATATCGAAATTCATTTACATAAAATAGAGCTTTAATTCAAAAATCTAGTATGAGATGGACGTTAAAGCCAAAGCCAGATAAGGAAAAAGTAGAAAAATTAGCAGAAGAGCTTCAGGTTGATAAAACAATAGCTGCTATTCTTTGTCAGAAAAATATTGAAACATTTGAGAAGGCTAAGAATTATTTTCGACCAAGTTTAGATGAAATTCACGATCCTTTTTTAATGAAGGATATGGATCTTGCTGTTGCCAGAATTGAAGCTGCAATTGCTAATAACGAAAATATTTTGGTTTTTGGTGATTATGATGTAGATGGCACAACTGCGGTTTCTTTAGTAGCCTCTTATTTAAAAACGATTCATCCAAATATTGCAACTTATATTCCAGATAGATATGCCGAAGGTTATGGCGTTTCTTATATGGGAATCGATTTTGCACACGACAATGATTTCTCTTTAATCATTGCGCTAGATTGTGGTATAAAAGCAATTGATAAAGTGGCGTATGCAACCGAAAAAAATGTCGATTTTATTATTTGCGATCATCATAAACCAGGAGATGAAATTCCTAAAGCAGTTGCCGTTTTAAATGCAAAAAGAGAGGATTGTACATATCCTTTCGATGAGCTTTGTGGGTGTGGAGTAGGGTTTAAGTTAATTCAGGCTTTGGGTGTTTCTAGAAATCAAACAATAGAAGATTTTATTCCGTATTTAGATTTGGTTGCTACCGCAATTGCTGCGGATATTGTACCAATGAATGGAGAAAATAGAGTTTTGGCTTATCATGGTTTACAAGTGATAAACGAAAGCCCGAGAAACGGAATTAAAGCCATCATTCATCAAACTAAAAAATCTGAATTAACGATTACCGATGTTGTTTTTACAATTGCACCAAGAATAAATGCTGCAGGTAGAATGAAACATGGTAATTATGCGGTAGAATTACTAACTGAAATGGATTTTGATGCAGCGGTTGAATTTGCCGCTGCCATAGAGATTTTTAATGCAGACAGAAAAGATTTAGATAAGAAAATTACAGATCAGGCTTTAATTCAGATTATTGATAATGAAGAGGAGCAAGATTATTCTTCTGTAGTGTATCAAGAAGATTGGCACAAAGGTGTTATTGGTATTGTAGCTTCTAGGTTGATAGAAAAATATTACAGACCAACATTAGTATTTACTAAAAGTGGCGATAAATTAGCAGCTTCTGCTCGTTCTGTTAAAGGCTTTGATGTATATAATGCTTTGCATGCCTGTGAAGAGTTTATAGAACAATTTGGAGGACATAAATATGCTGCAGGTTTAACTTTACTGCCAGAAAACTACGAGAATTTTAAAAAGAAGTTCGAAGAAGTTGTAAGAGAAACTATTGATAAAGAGCAGCTAACTCCAGAAATTTCTATAGATGCAGAAATAGATTTGTTAGAAATTACACCTAAGTTTTTTAGAATTATTCAGCAAATGGCACCTTTTGGACCAATGAATATGAGACCAACTTTTAAAACAAGTTGTGTTAGAGATAATGGTTACGGAAAACAAGTTGGAGCAGATAAAAAACATTTAAAATTAAATGTTTTTCAAGGCGATAATAAGAAGACTTTTAATTCTATTGGCTTTGGTTTGGGTGATAAAATGGAGTTTGTTCAAAATGATTTTGATATTGTGTACGCCTTAGATGAAAATGTGTGGAATGGTAATACATCGATACAATTGTTGTTGAAAGATTTGAAATAAAATACCAACTGCCATTCCGAAATGAGCCTTTTTAGATTCCTCCTCATTCTTCATTCGGAGTGATATGCTGTATTTTAATAAAAAACCCACTCCTAAATCAGAAGTGGGAAAATTGCTATGAAAAAGAAAATGATAAGAAAGTATCTTGTCATATATCTTTAGACGTTTGTTTTTCGAAAAACTTTCATTTTATTACAAAAAAAACAAATTAATTTTCCATAGAAAGTAAAACCATTCTTAACTCCATGAAAGTAAATGATTTATCTACTTTTTCTTTTAATTCCGTTAAGCTTTTAAATTTAGTATTTTCTATAGCATCTATAATTTTTTTATACTTTTTAACATCTATTAGCTCTAAAATATCAACATCACCAGAAGGAATATAACTAGCCAAATGACTTTCTATGGTTCCGGTGGTTAAACTTCTTTCTTTAACGATTTCTTTTATAGAAAGACCAGACTTAAATAACTCGAAAGTAATCTGTTTGGTTGGTTTCTTGTCTTCTTTCTTTTGTTCGTTCTGGTTGTTAATTCCATTTTTTTTGCAATAATCATCGATAGCTTCTAAAATAGGTTCTCCGTATTTAGTAACACGAGTTTTCCCCATTCCAACAATTTTAAGCAATTCACTTTCGTTTCTTGGTAAAGAATCACACATTGCATATAGTGTTTCTTGCGTAAAAATTTGAAAATGTGGAATTCCTAAATCCTTTGAAATTTCGTCTCTTAATTCACGTAATTTTAACGCTAAAATTGGGTCGCGTTTAGAGGCAACCGTTTTCTTTTTAATAGGAGCAGATTTTTGTAAAACAGCTTTAGCTCTTATCTTTAAATAATCTTGTACTTTAAAACCATTGTTCATTTTTTGAAGCGCAAAAAGTTTTTCCATTAATTTTTCTTGTAAAGAATCAAACTGTGTAGAAAAGTCTTTTTTTACGGCTTTATTATCGGTAGAAAACTGAATAGCATTTAAAGGTTTTAAGATGTTTCCTTTTGTTTGGGTTATAAAGTACTCTACCGCTTTTGTGAAACGCTCCTGTACTTGAGAACTATTTTCAGGTAAAACGTTGTCTTCAGAAAATTGCGCTAATTGGTTTCTAAACCCATTAGAGACTTTCATTAAAGCTACAACACCTTCGTCTTTTATGGTTTGCAAATGATCTATAACATCTCCTTTTATACTAGTTTGATTCTTATAGAAAATATCAATCATTCTAGAAATAGGGTATAAAAACGGAAGGTAATCGAACAATTCTGCAATTAAATTCAACTGAAAATTCTTTTCAGATTCGTTTAAAACATGCTCATCTGGGTGGTTTTCTTCTACACCTTCATTAAAAACACTTACGGTTCTATCGTTTATAATGGCGTTGCTTGTAATTGGCGTTTTTAAAACCAAACCTTCTAAAGAAGTACATCTACTTAGGGCAACATAGGTTTGCCCATGCGCAAAAGAAGCTTCTGCATCTATAATAGCTTTTTCAAAAGTTAAACCCTGACTTTTATGAATGGTAATTGCCCAAGCCAATCGCAAAGGAATCTGAGAAAAAGAACCAGAAATATCTTCTTTTATTTCTTTTGTTTCTTCGTTAATAGAATAATTAATGTTTTCCCAAGTTTCTCTTTCTGTAACAATCTCATCAATTTCATTAGGGCATTGTACGGTTACATTTTGTAGAGAAATATCGGTTATAATTCCTATTTTTCCGTTGTAATATCTTTTTTCTGGTGATGAATCATTTTTGATAAACATCACTTGTGCTCCCATTTTTAATTCTAATTTTTCAGCATTCGGATACGAGTTCTCATTAAACTTACCAGAAATTTCTGCTTTAAAAAAGTAACTTTTGGTGTTTAGTTTATTTAATTCAGAACTGTTAATTAAATTGGCTCTGTTATTATGTGTTGTTAATGTAATATAACCATCATCTTTGGTAGGAGAGAAGGTAGGATTGTAGTTTCTATTTAAAATTTCGGCAGATTTTTCTGATAAAGTGTCGGTTCTAATTTCATTTAAAATGGTAATAAAATCTTCGTTTTTCTGACGATAAATATGTTTCAGTTCTATAGATACAACATTAGCTTCTTGATACGCTTTACTACTAAAAAAGTAAACCGTATTATAATGTTGTTGTAATAAACTCCATTCGTTTGGTCTAACAACAGGAGCTAATTGTTGTAAATCACCAATCATTAAAACCTGTGCCCCACCAAAAACTTTATTTCGGTTTTTATAACGACGCATTACTTGGTCTATACCGTCTAATAAATCGGCTCTAACCATAGAAATTTCATCGATAATTATTAAATCTAACGATTTTATAATATCTATTTTGGTTTTATTAAACTTACGTTGTGCATTCGAAGTATTTGCAATTTGGTCGGGTAAAATAGGACCAAAGGGCATTTGAAAAAAAGAATGAATTGTAACACCTTTTGCATTAATTGCGGCAACACCTGTTGGCGCCACAATAACCATTCTTTTTAATGATTCTTTTTTTATTTGATGTAAAAAAGTAGTTTTTCCTGTACCTGCTTTTCCGGTAACAAAGATATTTCTATCTGTCTTATCAATAAATTGTAGGGCAAGTTCTAGTTCAGGGTTTTTTGGCATTTTAACTTTTTAGCGCAAGGTACTAATTCGGTTTAAAAGAAATTAGAGTGATTTTATTTTATTTATAATATCTCTTTTGATGGAGTATTTTTAATACAAATATGATGTCATTCTCTATAAAATAATGAATAGAAAAAGGAAAATTCTTCAAATTTGCAACTCGTATATTTTTGTATCTTATTTGAAAAAGGAGAGGATTATTTTTAATTTCTAGAATTGTGTTTTTAAAGTATACTTGAAATTTATCTGCTAATGTATTGGAAATCTTATTGTAATAATCTAAACCTTCTTTGTAATCTCTAGTTGAATTCTCTAAAAAATTTAAAGTATAAACCATTAACGTTTTACGCGTTTAAAAAACTCTTCTTCACTAATATAGTTCAATTCTTTACGATCGTGTTTTTTCAATAAATCATCCATCATTAATTTGTATTCGTCAGATAATTCAAATTCAATTGCTTTTTCTTTTAAAATAGTTTCCATATAATTTATTAATTTATCACCTTTTTTTTCTGCTTGAAATTTTAGTAATGCTAATGTTTCAGGTTCAAGAGAAACTTTACGCATTACAATACTAGATTTTAAATTTTTTAAAGAAATATAATTTTCAGGATTTTCATTAACTTCTAAAATACGTTTATCTAAAATTTCTTTATGCGCATCATTTAATTCAATTTCCCCTGAATTTTGGGCAATATAAGATAGGAAGTCTTCTAAATTTTTAAAATGATTTTTAGAGATATTAATAGGTTCATTAAAAGAAATATTTTTCATAACTTTTTTGTTCTTAACCAAATATAAGAAATTTATTTAACTATAAGCAGTAGGTAAAACACTCGTTTACTTACTTTAAATAAAGCCAACAAACAGTTTTAGCCCTGATTGAGCGGTTTGTTTGAGCTCTTTTTTGAGGTACGAAAAAAAAGCGAGTAGCGAAAGCAGGAAATAGCTACAAATAAAAAATCCCAAGCAAAAGCTCAGGATTTTAATATGTATTAAGCAACATTGTTGCCTACATTTCTAATGCTTTTGCAGGGTTGTTGTCCATCAATAATTCTACTGGGTTTTCTAAAGCTTCTTTAACAGCCACTAAGAAACCAACAGATTCTCTACCATCTACAATTCTATGATCGTAAGATAAAGCAACATACATAATTGGTTGAATTACAATTCCGCCATTTACTGCCATTGGTCTGTTTACAATGTTGTGCATACCTAAAATTCCACTCTGAGGAGGGTTTAAGATAGGTGTAGATAACATAGAACCAAATACACCACCGTTTGTGATTGTAAAAGTTCCACCAGTCATTTCATCAATAGTAATTTGTCCGTCTCTAGCTCTAATTGCTAAACGTTTTACTTCAGATTCTACACCTCTAAAAGATAAGTTTTCAGCATTTCTAATTACAGGAACCATTAAACCTTTTGGTCCAGAAACTGCAATAGAAATATCCTGAAAATCGTTCTTAATTTGGTAATCTCCATCAATCATAGAGTTTACATCTGGAAACAATTTTAAAGCTCTAACAACTGCTAAAGTAAAGAAAGACATAAAGCCTAATCCTACACCATGTTTTGCTTTAAAAGCTTCTTTATATTCTGTACGTAAGTCAAAAATTGGTTGCATGTTTACTTCGTTAAAAGTAGTTAACATAGCTGTTTCGCTTTTTACAGCTACCAAACGTTCTGCAACTTTTCTACGTAACATAGACATTTTCTTGCGTTCTGTACCTCTAGAACCACTAGCAGGTTGCGTTCCCATAGAAGGTACTGCTTTTACAGCATCATCTTTGGTAATTCTACCAGCTTTTCCAGTACCTGTTACGGCAGCAGGAGCAATTCCTTTTTCTGCTAATACTTTTTTAGCTGCAGGAGAAGCTGTTCCGGTTGCGTAAGTTGCCGCTTTTGGCGCTTCTTTTACTTCAACTTTCTTTTCTTCTTTTGGCGCTTCTGTTTTTGCAGGTGCATCACCTTCTGGTTTTACAGCACTTGTATCAATTAAACAAACAACTGCACCAACAGCAACGGCATCACCTTCTTCGGCTTTTAAAGTGATAATTCCACTTTCTTCAGCAGGTAATTCTAAGGTTGCTTTGTCAGAATCTACTTCTGCAATAGGTTGATCTTTTTCAACGTAATCTCCATCTTCGACTAACCACGTTGCAATTTCTACTTCTGTAATCGATTCTCCCGGAGAAGGAACTTTCATTTCTAAAATCATCAGTTCTTGTTTTACTTTATGCTGAACTATTTTCAGCTTTTAATTTTAATTTTTCTTTTATTACTTGGGCGTTTTAACAGGCTTTCCACTATATCTTTTTATTTTCCTTACAGTCAAATAAAAAGGATGTCGTTTCAATCCTTAACGCGCTTACTCGTTGTTAAAAACGCTATCGATAACCGCTTTATGACGTTTTTTAAATCTTGTACTAGAACCAGCTGCAGGTACTGCGTAGTATTTACGAGAACGAACCGTTAGTTTAACCAACTCAAAACGCTCTAACATATAACTCCAAGCGCCCATATTTCTTGGCTCTTCTTGTGCCCATATATATTCTTCTACATTAGGGTATCTATCTATTACTTTTTGAATCTTTTCTAAATGTAGTGGAAATAATTGCTCTATTCTTACTAAAGCAATATCATCTCTTTCTAATATTTCTCTTTCTTCCAATAAATCATAATAGAATTTACCCATACAGAAAACTATTTTCTTTACTTTTTTAGGTGCTAGTGTATCATCTATAACTTCTTGAAAATCGCTAGTAGCTAAATCTTGAATTGTATTTACGGCTTTCGGGTGACGTAATAAACTCTTAGGAGTAAATACAATTAATGGTTTTCTATACGTACGTTTCATTTGCCTACGTAACAAATGATAAAAGTTAGAAGGTGTTGTACAATTTGCAACCGTCATATTATCTATGGCACATAATTGTAAGTAACGTTCTATTCTTGCAGATGAATGCTCAGAACCTTGCCCTTCATAACCATGAGGTAATAAGACAACAATTCCGTTTTGTAATTTCCATTTATCTTCTGCAGCAGAAATATATTGGTCGAACATTATTTGAGCTCCGTTAGAAAAATCTCCAAACTGAGCTTCCCAAATAGTTAAGGTGTTTGGGTTTGCCATGGCATAACCATAATCAAAACCTAATACACCATACTCAGACAATAACGAGTTGTAAATCGTCATTTGTCCCTTATTATGTGGGTTTGTGTTTAGTAAGTTAATACGTTCTTCTGTAATTTCATCACGTAAAATAGCGTGTCTGTGAGAAAACGTTCCTCTTTCTACATCTTGTCCAGAAATACGAATATTATATCCTTCTTCCATCAAACTTCCGTAGGCAAGAGTTTCTGCCATTCCCCAATCTAAATTATTGGTTTCAAAAACCATTTTAGCTCTTCCTGCTAAAATACGTTCTGCTTTTCTAACAAATTTTACATTCTGAGGAACTGTAGAAACAACTTTTGCAATATTTTTTAATTTATCCTCATCATATTTTGTGTTGTTGGTAAGCAACATGGCGTCTAAATCTTCACGCTCATATCCTTCCCAAGTAGATTGCATAAATTCTCTAACAATAGATTTTTCTACTTTTTTTGCTTCATCAAATTCTCTTTCAAGCATTTGTTTGAATTCTGTAGTAATCTCATTTAAATAAGAGTTATTTATAGAACCTTCTGCAAGCAATTGTTCTGCATAAATATCTTTCGGACTTTTATGTTTAGAAATTGCTTTGTATAATGTTGGTTGTGTAAAACGAGGTTCATCACCTTCATTATGACCATATTTTCTGTAGCCTAATAAATCGATAAAAATATCTTGTTTAAACTTCATTCTAAACTCTAAGGCCATTTCCATTGCGTGACAAACAGCTTCTGTATCATCTGCATTAACGTGTAAAACAGGCGATAAGGTTACTTTTGCTACATCAGTACAGTATGTACTAGAACGAGCGTCTAAGTAATTGGTAGTAAAACCAATTTGGTTATTTACAACAATATGTATGGTTCCTCCAGTCTTATATCCATTTAATTTTGCCATTTGAGTTACCTCATAAGCAATACCCTGACCAGCAATAGCTGCATCTCCATGAATAATTATTGGTAAAATTTTACTAGAGTCTCCATTGTATTTTCTATCAATCTTAGCTCTAGTTATTCCTTCAGCAACTGCTGCAACCGTTTCTAAATGAGATGGATTAGGAACTAAATTCATTTTAATTTCGTTACCATCTCTATAGGTTTTACTTAGTGTTAAACCTAAATGGTATTTTACATCACCATCAATATCTTCATCTTCAAAATCTTTCCCTTCAAATTCACTAAATAAATCTCTAACAGGTTTCTTAAAGATGTTTACTAAGGTGTTTAAACGACCTCTATGTGCCATCCCTAAAACACATTCTTTAACTCCGTATATTTCTGCGGCATCTCTTAATATAACACTTATACCCGGAATTAAAGTTTCTCCTCCTTCTAAAGAGAAACGTTTTTGACCTACATATTTAGTTTGTAAAAAACTTTCAAAAGTAACTGCCTGATTTAGTTTTCCTAAAATATATTTTTTTGCTTCTATAGAGTAATTTGCATGGTTGTCGTTTTTATTAAAACGATCATGCCACCACTTTAATTTCTTAGGATTACGCATGTACATGTATTCTACACCAATAGATTCACAATAGATACGTTGTAAGTTTTTTATGATATTTGTAAGTGTAGTTTTACCTAAGCCTAATACTTCACCTGCCGAAAATTCGGTATTTAAATCATTTTCAGATAAACCAAAATTATCAATATCTAAAGTAGGCTCGTATTGTCTTCTATCTCTTACAGGGTTTGTCTTGGTAAATAAATGGCCACGTGTTCTGTATCCATTGATTAAATCTAAAACAAAAAATTCTTTACGAACTTCATGAGGTATTTCAGAGGAAACATTTTCTTCTTTTAAAGAATAATTTTCATTTGCTAAATCATAACCTTGAAAGAAGCTTCTCCAACTTGGCTCTACTGCATCGGGGTTTATTAAATATTTATCATATAAATCAGCTATAAAGCCTGTGTGTGCTGCGTTTAAAAACGAAAATTTGTCCATATTGTAGTTTGTGCTTTTGTAAATAAGCTATACGTATTAGCAAAAATACAAATTTTGAAATAAAAGGTTATTTTTTTTTCTTAAATATTGTATAAAATATTTTTTTCAATTTTTTTTAAAATGTTTGCACAAGTAATAAAAAGATGTATATTTGCACTCGCTAATCGCAATTATGCGAAGCAAACTCCTTCTTAGCTCAGTTGGTTAGAGCATCTGACTGTTAATCAGAGGGTCCAAGGTTCGAGTCCTTGAGAGGGAGCAAAAAAGTCTTATCTTAATTGATGAGACTTTTTTTTTGTTCTAATTTTTCAAAAAAATAAATTGATAAGGTTTTATAGGATCAAGTCAAAAAGTTGTGGGATTTAAGAATTACGCAAAAATAGTAGTAAGTCTATATAAGAAAAAATCCACATTTCTGACGCCTCTAAACTGTGCTCTAAAGGCTTTAATTTTAGCATTGAATGATTCTGCTGATGCATTCGTACTTCGATTATCAAAATAGTTTAAGATGTTTTTATAATGTATCGACATCGTTCTAGCTATAGTGTTGAAGCTTTTAAAGTGTGCCTGTCTTACTTTTTCATCCCATTTAGCAAGTCTTATAAGTGCTGATGTTTTGTCTGTAGTGTTATTGAATATCCAAGATAGATTTTGACATAACTTGTATGCTTTCTCTATATCAGGATATTTTTCAAACAGTATTTCTGCTCTTATGGCTTGATTTTTAGTCCATTTATACTTGATTTATATAATAGATATCTGCTTCTAGCTAATAGTTGTTTGAGAGTATCTCCATTAGGTAATAGTTTTGGGTGTATTTTAAAGATTTATTTCTGGTGTTTTCAATGGCATCATTCTCAGCATCAATCGCTTCCCATCTGTGTTTAATTCTTATTTCTTGCAGTGCATCTAATGCTAATTTTTGCACATGAAAACGGTCTATTACTAAGGCAGCATTTGGAAAGGATTTCTTGACTATAAGCCCCATATTTCCTGCCATATCCAAGGTTACTTCCATGACTTTCTTCCTATGTTTTAAAGGAATTTTATGAAGTATTTTTATGACAACTTCAGCTTTAGTTCCTTTGATCATGGCTACTATTGCGCCTTTCTTTCCTTTAGCTAATTTATTTGTTATTATGGTATATAAATCACCGTTAGAAAAGGCAGTTTCATCAAGTGATAAGTGAGTACCTAAATTCTTTGTGAACAATAACCAGTCTGTTGCGTGCTTCTGTTGATCCCAAGCTTTAAAATCACTTAAATAATCCTTATACTGTCTTTGTAAACTTCTGGGATTTACTCCGTAGAAATTAGCTACAGTACTAGTGCTAGTGGCGTTATTACTTACTGATATCTTTTAAAAAAGCAGCAAATTCACTAGTTATTCTAGTGCCTTTTGCTACTAATTGCCAATCTCTAGTAACCACTTTTTTAGAATTTTCCTCAACCCAACGTCGTCTAATAACGTGTAGAAAAACGTTTTTACCTCGAATTGGGAAATCTTGAACAGTAGCTTCAGGAAAGAAACCTTTAGAATTTAATTTAAGTGCTTTGAATTCTTCAGGAATCGTATTTAATTCTGTGAAATGAAATGAAGTTCTCCATTTTTAACTTCGTGTTTCGTTAGTTTAAAGTAGTCAACAAGAATTTCTGGTAATAATAGTTTTGTTAATTCAATTGAAGTGTCCAAAATAGAGATTTATTAGACTGTAAAGTTCATGCTTTTTAATTTACTCCACAACTTTTTGTGTTGATCCAAAAATAGTAGTAAGTCTATATAAGAAAAAATCCACATTTCTGACGCCTCTAAACTGTGCTCTAAAGGCTTTAATTTTAGCATTGAATGATTCTGCTGATGCATTCGTACTTCGATTATCAAAATAGTTTAAGATGTTTTTATAATGTATCGACATCGTTCTAGCTATAGTGTTGAAGCTTTTAAAGTGTGCCTGTCTTACTTTTTCATCCCATTTAGCAAGTCTTATAAGTGCTGATGTTTTGTCTGTAGTGTTATTGAATATCCAAGATAGATTTTGACATAACTTGTATGCTTTCTCTATATCCGGATATTTTTCAAACAGTATTTCTGCTCTTATGGCTTGATTTTTAGTCCATTTACTACTTGATTTATATAATAGATATCTGCTTCTAGCTAATAGTTGTTTGAGAGTATCTCCATTAGGTAATAGTTTTGGGGTGTATTTTAAAGATTTATTTCTGGTGTTTTCAATGGCATCATTCTCAGCATCAATCGCTTCCCATCTATGTTTAATTCTTATTTCTTGCAGTGCATCTAATGCTAATTTTTGCACGTGAAAACGATCTATTACTAAGGCAGCGTTTGGAAAGGATTTCTTGACTATAAGCCCCATATTTCCCGCCATATCCAAGGTTACTTCCCTGACTTTCTTCCTGTGTTTTAAAGGAATTTTATGACAACTTCAGCTTTAGTTCCTTTGATCATGGCTACTATTGCGCCTTTCTTTCCTTTAGCTAATTTATTTGTTATTATGGTATATAAATCACCGTTAGAAAAGGCAGTTTCATCAAGTGATAAGTGAGTCCCTAAATTCTTTGCAAACAATAACTAGTCTGTTGCGTGCTTCTGTTGATCCCAAGCTTTAAAATCACTTAAATAATCCTTATACTGTCTTTGTAAACTTCTGGGATTTACCCCGTAGAAATTAGCTACAGTACTTGTGCTAGTGGCGTTATTACTGACTGATATCTTTTAAAAAAAGCAGCAAATTCACTAGTTATTCTAGTGCCTTTTGCTACTAATTGCCAATCTCTTGTAACTACTTTTTTAGAATTTTCCTCAACCCAACGTCGTCTAATAACATGTAGAAAAACGTTTTTACCTCGAATTGGAAAATCTTGAATAGTAGCTTCAGGAAAAAAACCTTTAGAATTTAATTTAAGTGCTTTGAATTCTTCAGGAATCGTATTTAATTCTGTGAAATGGAAATGAAGTTCTCCATTTTTAACTTCGTGCTTAGTTAGTTTAAAATAGTCAACAAGAATTTCTGGTAATAATAGTTTTGTTAGTTCAATTGAAGTATCCAAAATAGAGATTTATTAGACTGTAAAGTTCATGCTTTTTAATTTACTCCACAACTTTTTGTGTTGATCCGAATTATAGCCGTTTTATAAGTTACAAAAGAATGTTACGAGCAATCTGTTCTTAGTGTTGATGAATAATAAAATATTTTTTTCAATTTTTTTTAAAATGTTTGCACAAGTAATAAAAAGATGTATATTTGCACTCGCTAATCGCAATTATGCGAAGCAAACTCCTTCTTAGCTCAGTTGGTTAGAGCATCTGACTGTTAATCAGAGGGTCCAAGGTTCGAGTCCTTGAGAGGGAGCAAAAAAGTCTTATCTTAATTGATGAGACTTTTTTTTTGTTCTAATTTTTCAAAAAAATAAATTGATAAGGTTTTATAGGATCAAGTCAAAAAGTTGTGGGATTTAAGAATTACGCAAAAATAGTAGTAAGTCTATATAAGAAAAAATCCACATTTCTGACGCCTCTAAACTGTGCTCTAAAGGCTTTAATTTTAGCATTGAATGATTCTGCTGATGCATTCGTACTTCGATTATCAAAATAGTTTAAGATGTTTTTATAATGTATTGACATCGTTCTGGCTATTGTATTGAAGCTTTTAAACTGTGCCTGCCTTACTTTTTCATCCCATTTAGCAAGTCTTATAAGTGCTGATGTTTTGTCTGTAGTGTTATTGAATATCCAAGATAGATTTTGACATAACTTGTATGCTTTCTCTATATCCGGATATTTTTCAAACAGTATTTCTGCTCTTATAGATTGATTTTTAGTCCATTTACTACTTGATTTATATAATAGATATCTGCTTCTAGCTAATAGTTGTTTGAGTGTATCTCCATTTGGTAATAGTTTTTGGGTGTATTTTAAAGATTTACTTCTGGCGTTTTCAATGGCATCATTCTCAACATCAATCGCTTCCCACCGATGTTTAATTCTTATTTCTTGCAGTGCATCTAATGCTAATTTTTGCACATGAAAACGATCTATTACTAAGGCAGCGTTTGGAAAGAATTTCTTGACTATAAGCCCCATATTTCCTGCCATATCCAAGGTTACTTCCATGACTTTCTTCCTATGTTTTAAAGGAATTTTATGAAGTATTTTTATGACAACTTCAGCTTTAGTTCCTTTGATCATGGCTACTATTGCGCCTTTCTTTCCTTTAGCTAATTTATTTGTTATTATGGTATATAAATCACCGTTAGAAAAGGCAGTTTCATCAAGTGATAAGTGAGTACCTAAATTCTTTGCAAACAATAACCAGTCTGTTGCGTGCTTCTGTTGATCCCATGCTTTAAAATCACTTAAATAATCCTTATACTGTCTTTGTAAACTTTTGGGATTTACTCCGTAGAAATTAGCTACAGTACTAGTGCTAGTGGCGTTATTACTGACTGATATCTTTTAAAAAAGCAGCAAATTCACTAGTTATTCTAGTGCCTTTTGCTACTAATTGCCAATCTCTTGTAACTACTTTTTTAGAATTTTCCTCAACCCAACGTCGTCTAATAACATGTAGAAAAACGTTTTTACCTCGAATTGGAAAATCTTGAATAGTAGCTTCAGGAAAAAAACCTTTAGAACTTAATTTAAGTGCTTTAAATTCTTCTGGAATTGTATTTAATTCTGTGAAATGAAAATGAAGTTCTCCATTTTTAACTTCGTGTTTCGTTAGTTTAAAGTAGTCAACAAGAATTTCTGGTAATAATAGTTTTGTTAATTCAATTGAAGTATCCAAAATAGAGGTTTATTAGAAAGCAAAGTTCATGCTTTTTAATTTACTCCACAACTTTTTGTGTTGATCCAAAGAAATGAAGATTTTTGATTCATTTCTTTAATATCTTTAGATATGTTTTTAGTCATTACTAATTTAATGTTTGCCGAAATACTTGTTACTTATTTTGATTTAATAAAAACGAAATTAAAGGAATTGTATTTCATGATTTATAGGGGGCAAAATAATCTTTTTATTATTTAATAGATGCAAGTTTATCCCCAAAGGCAGCTTTCTTTATATTACGATTGAATACTTATTCTAAACAATGCTAAAATAATTGTCTTTATAATATGAGGCATACGTATTGACAAATCTACGGGTATCTCATTACAAGAGATTTATAATTAGTAACATAAGGAATTAGGGTAACTAATGGTTTTTTATTTAAATTCCATTTCTAGCAATGCATTCATTATAATCACCGTTTAAAGGTTTTATGGGGAAACCTAGAGGTAGAGAAAGGGAGTGTTGTTGTAATGCTTTTAATTTGAGTTGAATAGGTGTGTAATATTTAACTAAAGGTAGGGTAATCTGTTTTTTAAACACTAGTTTTTTGACTCTTAATTAATTATTTTAAATAAAATAGTTATGTTTTTTTAAGTTTCCTTGCAGGAATTAAAAAACTTTGTATATTTGCACCCGCAATTAAATCATATATTAATTGTTATGGTCCGTTCGTCTAGGGGTTAGGACGCATGGTTTTCATCCATGTAACACGGGTTCGATTCCCGTACGGACTACAAAGTTTTAATATAAAAAACTAAATAAATTAAGAATTATGGCAAATCATCAGTCAGCATTAAAGAGAATTAGAAGTAACGAAGCTAAAAGGTTACGTAACAAATATCAGCATAAAACAACTCGTAATGCTGTTAGAGATTTACGTATTGCAGAAGATAAAACAGATGCACAAACTAAATTAGGTAAGGTTATTTCTATGTTAGATAAGTTAGCTAAGAATAACATTATCCATAAAAATAAAGCGGCTAATTTAAAATCAAAATTAACAAAGCACGTTGCTGCAATGTAAGATTTTATTAGTTTAAAATTTAAAACTCTGAATTTATATTCAGAGTTTTTTTTGCTTTAAATTTAAATTAAACCAACAAAGGTTTATTTATAAATCAAACGGGGTTAAGGGAGATCAAGTCAAAAAGTTGTGGGATTTAAGAATTACGCAAAAATAGTAGTAAGTCTATATAAGAAAAAATCCACATTTCTGACGCCTCTAAACTGTGCTCTAAAGGCTTTAATTTTAGCATTGAATGATTCTGCTGATGCATTCGTACTTCGATTATCAAAATAGTTTAAGATGTTTTTATAATGTATCGACATCGTTCTAGCTATAGTGTTGAAGCTTTTAAAGTGTGCCTGTCTTACTTTTTCATCCCATTTAGCAAGTCTTATAAGTGCTGATGTTTTGTCTGTAGTGTTATTGAATATCCAAGATAGATTTTGACATAACTTGTATGCTTTCTCTATATCAGGATATTTTTCAAACAATATTTCTGCTCTTATAGATTGATTTTTAGTCCATTTACTACTTGATTTATATAATAGATATCTGCTTCTAGCTAATAGTTGTTTGAGTGTATCTCCATTTGGTAATAGTTTTTGGGTGTATTTTAAAGATTTACTTCTGGCGTTTTCAATGGCATCATTCTCAACATCAATCGCTTCCCACCGATGTTTAATTCTTATTTCTTGCAGTGCATCTAATGCTAATTTTTGCACATGAAAACGATCTATTACTAAGGCAGCGTTTGGAAAGGATTTCTTGACTATAAGCCCCATATTTCCTGCCATATCCAAGGTTACTTCCATGACTTTCTTCCTATGTTTTAAAGGAATTTTATGAAGTATTTTTATGACAACTTCAGCTTTAGTTCCTTTGATCATGGCTACTATTGCGCCTTTCTTTCCTTTAGCTAATTTATTTGTTATTATGGTATATAAATCACCGTTAGAAATATTTTAGCCCCCAATAAGTTCGGAGTGATATTTTAAATTTCAAAACTAATATATTTGAGATATGAAATACAAGAAATGGACTTTAGAACAGAAGTTAGAAATACTATCTGTTTCCGAAGAAATAGGTATCGTTGAGGCCTGCCGAAAATACAGCGTAAGTACTGGCACTTTCTATAGTTGGAAAAAGAAGTTTGAGCACAAAGGAGAAGCAGGTTTAAAAGTTACCTATGACACTAAAAGTAAAGAACTTAAAGCAGCTGAAGAAGAGAATCGAGTGTTACGAAAATTGCTGAGTGATAGAGAAATCGAGCTTGAAGTGCAACGTGAGCTTTTAAAAAAAAGTTTGGGACGTCCGATCCAAGAAAGATCTAGTAGACACTATTTATAACAAACATAAAATCTCTAAGGCTAAGATTATAAAGATGGTTGGTATTGTATCGAGTAGCTATTATAGAGAACCTAGTGGCGGTAAAAAAGGAAATAAGCCATCTAAAGAGACTTTCCACAAGACTAAAGGTTTTGTATTACAAGACGCTGTAGTTGTGTCTATAAAAGAGATTTTAAAGCACGAGTTTATAGATTGTGGTTATCGATTAATGACCAGCTATTTAACTAGAGATGGTTACACTATCAATCATAAAAAGTTGTATAGAATTATGAAGGAAGAAGGCTTGTTGAAACTTGATAATAGGATAGATAGAAGTGGTTCTGGACGCAAGTTTGTAAAGTTTAGAAAGGTGCAAACTTCTAGACCTTTAGAATGCCTGGAGATGGATATAAAGATGGTTTGGATACCAAGTGTAGGAAAGAATGCTTATTTACTATCAGTTATTGACGTTCACACTCGAAGAATATTAAAAGACTATTTTTCTTTTACTATTAAACAAAATCACGTTATAGCGCTACTTTCTGAGTTGTTTGAAAATTATGACTACCCTCAAAACGTGGTCATTAGAAGTGATAATGGAAGCCAGTTTATAGCAAAAAAAGTACGTGAATATTTAGGTCTCATTGGAGTGCAACAAGAATTTACACACGTAGCAACCCCAGAAGAGAATGCACATATAGAAGCCTATCATGGAATATTGAAAAAAGAAGTCTTTAATAGGTGGGACTACCAATATTTTGGAGAAATAGAGCAAATACTAAAACGCTTCGTGAAATTTTATAATAATAGAAGACTTCACGGCTTGTTAGGACGTATAACACCAATGGAAAAATGGAATGCAGATGAACATCTTATTAGAATGAAAAAGTTAACCGCTTAACCAATAATCGAAATTTAAAAGATTACTCTTGTTTTATAGGGGTCAAAACAAGAAAAGGCAGTTTCATCAAGTGATAAGTGAGTCCCTAAATTCTTTGCAAACAATAACCAGTCTGTTGCGTGCTTCTGTTGATCCCATGCTTTAAAATCACTTAAATAATCCTTATACTGTCTTTGTAAACTTCTGGGATTTACTCCGTAGAAATTAGCTACAGTACTAGTGATAGTGGCGTTATTACTGACTGATATCTTTAAAAAAAGCAGCAAATTCACTAGTTATTCTAGTGCCTTTTGCTACTAATTGCCAATCTCTTGTAACTACTTTTTTAGAATTTTCCTCAACCCAACGTCGTCTAATAACATGTAGAAAAACGTTTTTACCTCGAATTGGAAAATCTTGAATAGTAGCTTCAGGAAAAAAACCTTTAGAACTTAATTTAAGTGCTTTAAATTCTTCTGGAATTGTATTTAATTCTGTGAAATGAAAATGAAGTTCTCCATTTTTAACTTCGTGTTTCGTTAGTTTAAAGTAGTCAACAAGAATTTCTGGTAATAATAGTTTTGTAAGCTCAATTGAAGTGTCCAAAATAGAGATTTATTAGACTGTAAAGTTCATGCTTTTTAATTTACTCCACAACTTTTTGTGTTGATCCAATACTACTGTTAATCTAAAAGGAAGAGTTCTGTGTTTTTGGCATCTCTAAGCTGTGCTTTAAAAGCTTTAATGTTAATGTTTTGTAATTCTTTAAGTATCACTTAGAGAGTAGAAAAGTAGCCATTGATTAAGAGTTTGCTAACAAGGTTAAAGAAGGGCCTAAATAGACTGAGTTAGTTAATTGAACTGTTATCTCTTTTTTACCAATCATAGTTTTTATGAGCATCTAACCTTATAAAGATAAATAGTAAGATTGTAAATCCCCAAAGTGATGAACCTCCATAGCTGAAAAAGGGTAGAGGGATGCCAACTGTTGGTAATAAGCCTATAACCATCCCAATATTTACAATAACATGAAAAAAGAGAATAGAGGCAACACTATACCCATATATTCTTCCAAATTTATTGTTATGGGTTTCTGCAAGGTAAACTATTCTATACATCATCAACATAAATAAAATAATAACAAGACTACTTCCTAAAAAACCCCATTCTTCGCCAACAGTACTAAAAATATAATCTGTGTGTTGTTCTGGGACAAAATCTCCTTTGGTAATATCTCCTTTTAGATATCCTTTACCAGTCCAACTTCCAGAACTAATTGTTAATTCAGATTGATAAGAATTATAACCTATATTAGTTTTGTCTGTTTTTAACCCCAGTAGTACTTCAAAGCGATCTCTATGGTGTTGTTTAAAGATATTATTGTAAGAAAAGTCGGTTCCAAATATAAAAAGAACAGTAATCAGATATATTGCTAAAACTTTATGCCAATTGAATCTAAGAAACCTTTGCCCTCCTCTATAAATAGCATATAAAACAGCAATTGTAATTATAATTAATAAGAAAAGTAGAATAGAAAGAGATCCAAATAAAATTGTTAAAATAAAAATTATGATAAATAACGATCCAAATATGATATAGTTTAGTGTTAAACCTTCTCTATTTAAAACAAAAAAGAAGGCTAAATATATTAAAGCAGAACCAGCATCTGGTTGTAAAGTAATTAAAACCGCAGGGGTAAAAATAATTATAAAAGCCTTTATTTGATTTTTAATTAGCCTAAAATTATACTGCCTATCACTCAATAGTTTTGCAACTGCCAGCGCTGTAAAAGCTTTTACAAACTCTGAAGGTTGTAAACTCATACCTCCAAAGCTAAACCAAGATTTTGCACCATTTATTTCTTTACCTAGTGGGAATAGAAGAATTAATATAATCAATGAGATTATGTAGAAAATGCTAGAATATTTTTCGTAAAATTTCGAGTTAAAAAAAAGTATAATAACAATTAGCGGTACGCTTAAAATTATCCATAGAATTTGTTTTCCATACTTTGTTGAAAAATCTAATATCTGATGATTTTCTTCAGTTTTTGATGCGGCATATATATTCATCCACCCAAAACCAACAAGTATGGTGAAAAGAAAAACTAAAATCCAATCGATTTCTGCAAAAATGTTATTTCGTTCCTGACGCAATGGCTTTTGGTTTTTGATTTATTTTGGCATAAATATCTTCTAAACTTAAGTCTAACATGCGTTGTTCTCTGTATTTGTCTGCTTTAGAAATTTTACCAGTCAAATATTTTTCGATTAGTAAACTAGTAATAGGAGCAGCAATTGTAGAACCATAACCTCCGTTTTCAACAAAAATAGCTAAAGCAATTTTTGGGTTTTCTTTTGGAGCAAATGCTACGAGAATAGAATGATCTGGAAGCTGAATTTTTTGTCCATCAATTCTTATAAAGTTTTCTGCAGTACCTGTTTTTCCGCAAATTTCAATTCCTTTTACTTGGTTGTATTTTCCCGTACCTGTTTTAAAAACTTCGTGCATTGCTTCAATAACAGGAATAAAATATTTTTTATCTATGGTTGTATGTTTTGCGATGGTGTAAGTAGAGTCCTTTATGGCTTTTTTATTCACCTCTTTTAATACGTGCGGTGTGTAAAAAAAACCTTTGTTGGCAATTGCAGCTGTAAAATTTGCTAATTGTATAGGAGTTGTCAATACTTCTCCTTGTCCTATTGCGTTAGATATGGTTGTAGAGCCATTCCAATGATATTTATAGATATCATCATAATATTTTCCACTCGGAATTAACCCTGGACTTCCTGCGGGTAAATCATATCCTAAATAATCACCTAAACCGAAACTACTAATGTGTTTTTTCCAAGTATCTAATCCTTCTGAAGGTTTATTGTCTTTTTCTACGATCCTTTTATAAGTGTTAGAAAAGTAAGTGTTACAAGATTTAGCAATAGCAGATTTTAGTTTAACCGGTCTTCCTGTAATTCCGCAATGACATCCCATAAAAGCACCTGCTCTGTTTCCGTACTTAAAACCATGATAACATTTAAAACCTGTCTCTTCTGTAATAACACCTTCTTGAAGACCAATTAAGGCATTCATCATTTTAAAAGGAGAGCCTGGGGCATAAGTAGCTAACAATCCTCTGTCATATGACGGTTTACTTATTGTGTCGTTAAAAAGGAGTGTAGAGTTTAAAGACCGTTTTCTACCAACTAACATATTTGGGTTGTAAGAAGGTGCTGTTACCAAAGCTAAAATTTCTCCGGTAGCTGGTTCTATAGCTACTATTCCGCCTCTTTTACCTTTCATTAATTTTTGTGCATAGCGTTGTAGTTCTATGTCTATAGTTAATGTAAGATCTTTTCCGTTTTGTGGTAATGTATCGTATTTACCGTTTAAATAAGAACCGGTAACTCTATTTAAATTGTTTCTTTGTAATAGTTTTTTTCCTTTATTACCTCTTAAGTAATCTTCGTATTGTCTTTCAATTCCGTCTTTACCGATTAATTCTCCAGGTTGATAGTAAGGGTTTTCTTTTGCTAAAGTTTCATTTACTTCACCAATATAACCAAGCACATTTGCAGCTGCGTTTATTGGATACTTTCTTATAATTCTTTTTTGAATAAAAAAACCGGTGTATTTGTGTAATTTTTCTTGAAGAAAAGCAAAATCTTCTTTAGCTAATTGTTTTAAAAAAACAGAAGGTAAATACGGTGCATAGTTATTTGCTTTGTGAAATCTTTTTAAAAAGTCTTCTTTGTCTATTTTTAATAGATTACAAAACTCTATAGTGTCTAATGGTTTCACTTGGTTGGGTTGTACCATAACATCGTAAGAGAGTTGGTTTGCTACTAAAAGTTTTCCTTTTCTATCATAGACATATCCTCTTTCTGGGTAATCATATTCAATTTTTACTGCAGAATTATGTATAGGGTCATAATTATCGCCTCTAATTACTTGAAGTTGAAATAGTCTTCCAATAAAAATGATACCAATAAGTGTAATTAAAAAATAGAGTAGAAAACTTCTTTGCATTATTCGTCTTTAGTAAAAATATAAGTTCCAAGAAAAAATAAAATCAATGTAAATACACTAGCGTATAATGTATCTAAAAATACCATTGATAAATTAAAAAAACTAAAATTAGCAAAAGAAAAATAGATAAGGTGGTGAATTATTGTTAAAGTTACTACATAGTTAAAAACTTTACCAAAAGATTCTGATTTTAGGGTGAAGAATGGATAATCTGCCGGCATTTTTCTAAAATAAACCCGTACAAAAAACAGTCTAATATAAGCGATAAACAACGTAGCAAATGCATGGATTCCTCCAGAGTCTGAGAAAAAATCTACAAATAGACCTAGTAGAAAAGAAACGAATAAAAAAGTAAACCTCTTTTCTTTAACAGGGTATAAGAATACAAACGAAATATAGAGGTATGGGTTTATATGGCCTAAAAAAATAATATGATTTAAGACTAAAACTTGCAAAAACAGCAAGAATAAAAAAAATAAAATTTGATTAATACTTTTATTCATTACTTGAGTTTTCTAAAGATCGTATTTCTTCTTTATCTAAATTTTTAATGATATAAACATAACCAAGGTTACTCATGTCGTTAAAAAGTAGTACATCTACTTTGTTGTCTGCTGTATTGCCATGGTTTATTTTAGAAATAGTTCCAATAGGTATTCCTTCTGGGAATATTGTAGATTTACCATCGGTTTCTATGGTGTCTCCAATTTTTAAAGGAGCTTGTCTAGGTATATCAGAAAGTTGTACTGTTTTATAGTCGATACCATTCCAACCTAATGTACCAAAATAATTACTATTTTTTAAGCGGGCATTAATTTTACTATTCTTATTTAAAATAGATTGAACTCTTGTGTAATTATTAGAAGCATTTTCTGTAATACCAATAACTCCTCTGCTATTAATTACAGCCATTTCTTTATCTAATTTTTGATTTTTACCTTTATTAATAGTTAAAAAATTAAAAGATTTGGAATAGTTATTATTGATAATTTTAGCTTGAGTATAATTGTACTTTTGATGGTATTTTGATGAATCTATAACTATAGAATCTTTAGAGAAAAACAAATTGTTTTTTTCTAATTGATTTTTAAGCTTTGTGTTCTCTATTGATAAAAACTCATTTTCTGTCTTTAGTCCTAGATACTCGGTAGAGTTGGCTAAAGTTGTGTATAAACCACCTGTAATACTATTTGCAGAATTTACAAATTTACTCTTATGAAAATTAAGATTATTAAAAGTGAATGTTAGTGCAATGAGCTCTAACAATAAAAAAAACAGAAAATACTTAAACTTCTGAAAAAAATAGATAATCTGTTGCATTGTTAGAACTTAAAAACTACTATTTCATTAATACATTTTTGTATTTTTTTAATTCTTTTAAGGCAATACCTGTTCCACGAACTACAGCTCTTAACGGATCTTCTGCAACATACACAGGTAAATCTGTTTTTCTAGACAAACGTTTATCTAAACCTCTTAGCATAGAGCCACCTCCTGCTAAATAGATACCTGTATTATAAATATCGGCAGCTAATTCTGGTGGAGTTTTAGATAATGTTTCCATAACGGCATCTTCAATTCTTAAAATAGATTTGTCTAATGCTTTGGCTATTTCTCTATAAGAAACTTGCACTTGTTTTGGTTTTCCACTTAATAGATCTCTACCTTGAACTAACATTTCATCTGGCGGAGTTTCTAAATCTTCTGTTGCTGCACCAATGGTAATTTTAATTTTTTCTGCAGTAGATTCTCCAACGTGTAAATTGTGTTGGGTACGCATATAGTACATAATATCATTTGTAAAAAGATCTCCTGCAACTTTTACAGATTGATCACAAACAATACCACCTAGTGCTATTACAGCAATTTCTGTTGTACCACCACCTATATCTATAATCATGTTTCCTTTTGGCTCCATAATGTCTATACCAACACCAATAGCAGCAGCCATAGGTTCATAAATTAAATAGATTTCTTTTGCATTCATGTGTTTTGCAGAATCACGAACAGCTCGTTTTTCTACTTCTGTAATTCCAGAAGGAATACAGATAACCATTCTTAATGCAGGCGGAAATAAACGCTTCTTAATTGATGGAATTTGCTTTACAAATTCCTTTATCATCTGTTCTGAAGCTTCAAAATCTGCAATAACTCCGTCTTTTAAAGGACGAATTGTTTTAATATTTTCATGGGTTTTTCCTTGCATTAAATTGGCTTCCTTTCCAATTGCAATAATTTCTCCAGTAATCCTATTTCTTGCAACTATAGAAGGACTATCAATAACCACTTTACCGTTGTGAATTATTAAAGTATTTGCGGTTCCTAAATCAATCGCAATATCTTCCGTCATAAAATCGAAAAAACCCATAAAATATCTTTGTTGTTTTATTCTTGATGTATCCCTACAAACTTACTAAATTTCTGAGTGCAAAATACATATTAAAAATTAATGTTTAAAATGTCTTGTTCCTGTCATTACCATAGATATATTGTGTTCATTACAATAGTCTATACTTAATTGATCTTTAATTGATCCTCCAGGTTGAATAACACTTTTTATACCTGCATTATCTGCAATTTCTACACAATCTGGAAAAGGAAAAAATGCATCACTTGCCATTACACATCCATTTAAATCAAAATTAAAAGAATTTGCTTTTTCAATAGCTTGGTTTAACGCATCAACTCTACTAGTTTGTCCTGTTCCTCCAGCTAATAATTGTTTGTTTTTAACAAGTATTATAGTGTTAGATTTTGTGTTTTTACACAATTTAGAAGCAAATAACAAATCATCTAACTCGCTTTGAGTAGGTTTATTGTTAGTAGCGTATTTTAAATCTGATAATTGATCTGTAATACTATCTTTATCTTGAACTAAAGAACCGTTTAAACAAGTTCTTACAGTTGTTGTAGGTAACACTGCGTCTTTTTGAATTAAGATAATTCTGTTTTTCTTTCCTTTTAAAATAGCTAAAGCATTATCAGAAAAAGAAGGTGCAATTACAACCTCACAAAATAAAGTATGAATTTTCTCTGCTGTTTCTTTGTCTATTTCTGTGTTTGCAATTAATACACCACCAAAAGCAGAAACAGGATCTCCTGCTAAAGCATCTGTGTAAGCTTGACTAATTGTTTCTCTTTGTGCAAAACCACAAGCATTGTTGTGTTTTAAAATAGCAAAAGTTGGTGCTTCTCCTTTAAATTCTTGAATTAAATTTACAGCAGCATCAACATCTAATAAATTGTTGTAGCTTAATTCTTTACCATGAAGTTTATCAAACATTGCTTCTAGGTCTCCAAAGAAATATCCTTTTTGATGAGGGTTTTCTCCATAACGTAAAACGTTTGCGTTTTGTTCGCTAGCTTTATAAACTATTTCATCTTCATTAAAGTAGTTAAAAATAGCAGTATCATAATGAGAAGAAATATTAAAGGCTTTTGCAGCAAATTTCTTTCTGTCGGCAATAGTTGTCTCTCCATTATTCTCATTAAGAATATTTAAGAAACCTTCATATTGGTCCATAGAAGAAACAATAAATGTGTCTTTAAAATTCTTTGCAGCGGCTCTTATTAAAGAGATTCCCCCAATATCAATTTTCTCAACAATATCTTGTTCTGGTGCTCCAGAAGCAACTGTTTTTTCAAACGGATATAAATCTACGATTACTAAATCTATTTGTGGAATATTAAATTCTGCTAATTCAGCAACATCACTTTCGTTATCTTGTCTGTTAAGAATTCCTCCAAAAACTTTAGGATGTAATGTTTTAACTCTACCACCAAGTATAGATGGGTAAGAAGTAACCTCGTCTACCGGAATAACATTGATTCCTAAATCTTTAATAAATTTCTCTGTACCACCTGTAGAATAGATAGTTACATTAAGATCATTTAATTTTTTTACAACTGGTTCTAGACCATCTTTGTGAAATACCGAAATTAATGCGGATTTAATTGTTTTTGAAGTGCTCATTTAGTGTTGTGTTGTTAAGCGTGCAAATTTAGGGAAAGCAAACTTCTAAGGCAATAAAAGATAGTAACAAAACAAGCAAGTAATTAACAACAAATTTTTAAAGAATTTTTCTACCACAAGAAAAACACCAATCGACTACTCAGCATTGTCTAAAAAATCTCTAAACCAAACAATAAAATGATCTAAAATAGAATCGTTTTTACTGTTATGATTAGACATTGAATTTTTAGATGAAAATGTAGTAGTCGATTCGTGTTTTCTCATTATTCTTAAATTTGACAAGTAGTAATTATATTATATTCATCAAATTTAAGAATAATTTAAATAAAAATCAATAAAATTAAAGAATATTTGATAATTCTTTACAGATATACTCTAAAAGTGCTTCGTCTTTTGCGGAAAATGTATTTGCTGTATGAGAATCAATATCTATTTGCCCAATGTTTTCGCCGTTCACAAAAATGGGTATTACAATTTCCGATTTTACTTTCCATCCACAAGAAATATAATTCTCTTGAGCAGAAACATCTTGTACAACAAAGTTTTCATTACTCACAGCAACTTGTCCGCAAATACCTTTACCGAAGGGAATAATAGTGTGTTCTGTTTCCTCACCTGTAAATTGCGCTAATTTTAATTCGTTTTTATCTCCATTTTTAAAATAGAAACCAACCCAATCATAGTAAGAGATTTCTTTTTCTAAATAATCGCATATAGCTTGTAATTTCTCATCTATTGTTGTGTTAGATGAAATAATTTTGTCTATTTGTTTTTGTAAAATATCTATATTCATTTTGTATATTCGTTCAATAAATAAGTGGCTAAATTAAAATAAAATTTATTGTGAAAAAAAATAAAAGTATCATCATTTTTCTTATTAAGTTTTTTGTAACTTATTTTCTGTTAGTAACCATTTATAATACATACTTACATAAATCTCAACAAAAAATAGATACTTTTCAAACGGCATCAATAACAACGGCAGTGGCAAACCAAACCGTTAAAGTGCTTACTTTTTTCGGTTATCAGGTACAGGCTATTCAGCATGATAAAGAAGTTTCTGTTAAATTAATTATAGAAAACCAATATACAGCGAGAGTTATTGAAGGGTGTAATTCTATTAGTTTAATTATTCTATTTATTTCATTTATTATAGCCTTTTCCGGAACCTTTAAAGCTACTTTTTTGTTTGCCGTTTTTGGTAGTATATTTATTTATATTGTTAATGTTTTAAGAATAGCATTTCTTACAGTTATGATTTATAAGTATCCGCATAAAGTAGGTTTTTTACATGATTTAGTTTTTCCTGCCATTATTTATGGTACCGTTTTTTTACTTTGGGTGATATGGGTTAATAAATTTTCTAATTTAAAAAAATGAATAAATACATTAAAATAGCGCTAGTGTTAATCCTTTTTTTACTACTATTTGTGGTAAGATCGGTTGCTTCTAAATTGTTTTATGATCCTTTAGTAATGTATTTTAAAAATGATTATTTATATAAAAGTATTGATAATATTGATGTTTGGCGTTTAACTGTAAATCTGTTGTATAGATATATTTTAAATTCAATAATATCATTAGGTTTAATTTGGGTGCTATTTGAAAGGAAAGATTACCTTAAATTCTCAGCTTTTTTCTTGATGCTAGCGTTTATGATTCTTATTGTAGTTTTTGTGTTTTTAATTAGAGATAATTTTGAAAGTGGATATTTATTACCTTTTTACATTCGAAGATTTATCATTCATCCCATATTTTTGTTAATATTATTGCCCGCGTTCTATTACCAAAAATTGAGTAATAGATAATTAGATTTTCTTATTGTAAATTTGCAATAGCAATGAAACCGTTTTTTTCTAAAATAGCATCCTTTTTATTAGCACTTTTAGTGTTGTTTTCTACCTTTTCTTTTACGGTAGAAAAGCATTATTGTGGAGATGCTCTTATGGATGTTTCTTTTTTAGGAAATGTTGATGATAGCTGTGGCGTTGAAATAGAAGAAATTGATGTAAAGAAAAATTGTTGCAAAGACGAAGTGCATCATATAGAAGGGCAAGACGAATTAAGACAAGTTCTGGTTGATGATTTTGATTTCTCTAAACAACAGTTTTTTGCTTCTTTCTATCTTACTTATAGCAATCTGTTTATAGAAAAGGAATCAAAAAAAAGCTATTGCAAAGATTTTTATCCACCAGATATACGTGTAGATTATCAGGTTTCTTACCAATCTTTTTTAATTTGATTTTATAATTATTATTTCAGTTAGGTTCCTTTTTAAAGGAAACTTAGAAGTGTAATTATTAAAATTTAAATAATGAAAAAAAAGATATTAAGTAGTTTTTTACTGCTTATTCCATTTGTAATTTTCTCTCAAACTACTTTTAAGGGGATGATTATGGATAAAAATAACCCAAAAGATAATCTAGGAGTAGAGGGGGCAAGTGTACATTGGTTACATACAAACGTTAGTGCTATTACAAATAAAAAAGGATGGTTTTCTATACCTTATAAAGAAGAGTACAAGAAGTTAGTCGTTAATTATTTAGGGTATAAAACGGATACAATTTCAATACCAAGTCTAAAAGCTATTCATCATTTTTTAACAGAACAAAGTGAGTTAAAAGAAGTAATTGTTACGGCTAAAAAGAAAGCTACCTATAAACCGTTCTTAACAACCGCTAATATGTTTACAGTTAATTCAGACGAATTACTAAAAGCGGCGTGTTGTAATTTGGCAGAAAGTTTTGAAACAAATCCTTCTATAGATGTTAGTTTTTCTGATGCTTTAACGGGGACAAAACAAATACAAATGTTAGGTTTAACAAGTCGATATTTGTTAATTACAGAAGAGAATATTCCATCTGTTAGAGGTGCTTCTCAAGCATTCGGACTCACATTTACTCCAGGAACTTGGGTAGAAAGTATTCAGATTACAAAAGGAGCAGGGTCTGTTGTTAATGGTTACGAGAGTATATCTGGACAAATAAATGCTGAATTGGTAAAGCCTTTTTCTGATAATAAATTCTTTTTAAATGCCTATTCTTCTTTAGATGGTCGGTTAGAGCTAAATACGCATTTTAATCAGCGTGTTTCAGACAAATGGCATACAGGTGTTTATATTCATGGAAATTATAGAGGTGAAAAGTTTGATAAAAACAACGATAACTTTCTAGATAATCCCTTGGCGAATCAAATTAACGTAATGAATCGTTGGCAATATATTGATGCAGAAAAAGGTTGGGTAAGTTTTATAAATGTTCGTTTTTTAAATGATGAAAAACAAACTGGAGAGCTCGGTTTTAACCCTAAGTTAGATAAAGGCAAAACTAACGCTTGGGGAAGTGAAATAGATACACAGCGTTTTGAGACTTCTTTAAAATTAGGCTATGTTTTTCCTGAGCTACCTTATCAGAATATTGGTCTTCAAATGGCATATAGTAATCATCAACAAGATTCTTATTTTGGTTTAAATGTGTACGATATTCAACATCAAAGTGTGTATTCTAATTTAATGTTTAGTTCTATTATTGGCGATACTAGAAATAAATTTAAAACAGGAATCAGCTTTACGTATGATAAATATGATGAGTTGGTAAATATTAATAATTTTGATAGAAAAGAGAACTCCTTAGGTGCTTTCTTTGAATATGCGTACGATAATTTAGATAACTTTAGTTTTACTGCTGGCGCTAGAATTGATACGCATAATTTATTAGGTACTTTTGTTACACCACGTTTACATGTTAGGTATGTGCCTTGGACTAACAGTGTTGTAAGAGCTTCTTTTGGAAGAGGGAAGAGAAGTGCAAATATCTTTGCAGAAAATCAGCAACTTTTTGCGAGTTCTAGGCAAATTAAGATTGATAATGTTGATGGAAATATCTATGGATTGAATCCTGAAATTGCATGGAATTACGGAGTTTCATATATGCAGAAATTTAATTTTTTTGATAAAAAAGGAGACATTACGTTCGATTTTTACCAAACGGATTTTAAAAACCAAGTTGTTGTAGATTGGGAACGTCCGCAAGAAATTTCTTTTTATGATTTAAAAGGGAAAAGTATTGCAAATAGTTTTCAGGTAGAAATAAATTACAATATTGCTCCTTTTTTTAATTTTAGAACCGCATATAAATATTTTGATATTTCTACGGATTATAAAAAAGGAAATTTACAAAAACCAATTCAGCCTAAAAATAGATTTTTCGCCAATCTTTCTTTTGAAACTCTTGCAGAAGAAAACGGTTCTCAATGGAAGTTTGATGTTACTTTTAATAGTATTGGAAAGCAGCGTTTGCCTTTTACAGGGTCAAACCCAGTTGAATATCAATTACCAGGATACTCGAGTTCGTATCAAATACTGAATTCACAAATAACAAAAGTGTTTTCTAATCAATTTGAGGTTTATGTAGGTGCAGAAAACCTGACCAACGTTCAGCAGAAAAATCCTATTTTAGCAAGTGATGATCCTTTTGGAGATTATTTTGATAGTACAATTGTGTACTCGCCAATTTTTGGAAGAGCAATGTATGTTGGCTTGCGTTATAAAATTAAATAATCCACAAAGTGAGATTTTGTAAAAAAAATAATTAAACATTTAATTATTCCTGCGAATGCAGGAAGCTAAAAAAAACAATAAAAATGAAAAAAATAGTATTTATATTCAGCCTGTTATTGATTGGTTTTTCGGTGCAATCACAAGAAGTAAAAAAGAATAAAAACGCAAAAATCACTTTTGAGGTAGATGGAATTTGTGGTATGTGTAAAAAAAGAATAGAAACGGCTGCTTTAAAAACACAAGGAGTAAAGTTTGTGCTTTGGAGTGTAGAAACACATCAATTAAACTTAATTATGGACGAACGTAAAACAGATGTTTTATCGGTGCAACAAAATATTTTAGCAGTTGGTCATGATGTTTTTGATGCTGATGATAAAAAAGTTGTGGCAACCACAGAGGCGTATAATTCTGTGCATCCGTGTTGTAAATATAGAGATGAAGAAATTATTTTAGATCACAAAGGCGATTTGAAAAAACAAAAGAAGCAATAATTTATTTTCTTGTAAATAAAAAATCCGATAGAAATTTTTCTATCGGATTTTTTAATATCAATATTTCACATAAGCGTGAAATAACTTATCTGTGGCGATTCGCCACTACATCATTCCTGGCATACCACCACCCATTGGAGGCATTCCTGCAGGAGCATCTTCTTTAATGTCTACTAAAGCACATTCTGTAGTTAAGATCATTCCGGCAACAGAGGCAGCATTTTCTAATGCAACACGAGTTACTTTTTTAGGATCTATAATTCCTGCTTCTAGCATATCAACATATACGTCATTTTTAGCGTCATAACCAAAGTCTTTTTTACCTTCTAAAACCTTGTTTAAAACAACAGAACCTTCACCACCAGCATTCTCTACAATAATTCTTAGAGGAGCTTCAATAGCTTTGTTAATGATTTGTACACCTGTAGTTTCATCTAAATTATCAGTAATAATTTTTTCTAAAACTCTTTTAGCGCGAACTAAAGCAACACCACCACCAGCAACAATACCTTCTTCTACTGCAGCTCTTGTAGCGTGTAAAGCATCATCAACTCTGTCTTTTTTCTCTTTCATTTCTACTTCAGAAGCAGCACCAACATATAAAACTGCAACACCACCAGCTAACTTAGCTAAACGTTCTTGTAATTTTTCTTTGTCGTAATCAGAAGTTGTAGTTTCAATCTGAGCTTTAATTTGGTTTACTCTTGTTTTAATAGCTTCTGCATTACCAGCACCATTTACAATTGTAGTATTATCTTTATCTACAGTTATTGTTTCTGCAGTACCTAGTAAATCTAAAGTTGCGTTTTCTAAAGAAAAACCTCTTTCTTCAGAAATTACGGTTCCACCTGTTAAGATTGCGATGTCTTCTAACATTGCTTTTCTTCTGTCTCCAAAACCAGGAGCTTTTACAGCAGCAATTTTTAAACCACCACGTAATTTATTTACCACTAAAGTAGCCAATGCTTGTCCGTCTACGTCTTCGGCAATAATTAATAAAGGTCTTCCTGATTGAGAAACTGGTTCTAGAATTGGAAGAATTTCTTGTAAGTTAGAAATCTTTTTATCAAACAATAAGATATAAGGGTTTTCTAAGTCAGCAATCATTTTGTCTGCATCAGTTACAAAGTAAGGAGATAAATAACCTCTGTCAAACTGCATACCTTCTACAACATCAACATAAGTTTCCATTCCTTTAGCTTCTTCAACAGTAATAACACCTTCTTTACCTACTTTAGAAAAAGCAGTAGCAATTAACTCACCAATAGTGTTATCGTTATTTGCAGAAATTGCAGCAACTTGTTTTATTTTATCTGAAGAATTACCAACTTTTTTAGTTTGTTTTTCTAAATCTGCAATAATTGCAGCAACAGCTTTGTCAATTCCACGTTTTAAATCCATTGGATTTGCACCTGCAGCAACATTTTTTAAACCTTCTTTTACAATTGCTTGTGCAAGAACTGTAGCAGTTGTTGTTCCATCACCAGCTAAATCGTTGGTTTTAGATGCAACTTCTTTTACCATTTGAGCTCCCATGTTTTCTAGCTCGTTTTCTAACTCAATTTCTTTTGCTACAGAAACTCCGTCTTTAGTTACTGTTGGTGCTCCAAAAGATTTAGAAATAATTACGTTTCTTCCTTTTGGTCCTAAAGTTACTTTTACTGCATTTGCTAAAGCATCAACTCCACGTTTTAAACCGTCTCTTGCTTCGATATCAAATTTTATATGTTTTGCCATTTTTTAAATATGCTTTATGCTTTTGGCTATTTGCTGTTAGCAAAAACCGAAAGCTAGTTTATTATTTTAATTTTTGTTTTAAGGAATAAATTTTCCTTTTTATTATATTAATTTCTTCAGTTAAATTAATAAATGATGTTTCATTAATATAATTTAAATCTTTTGAAAGAATTAATTGATATTCAACTTCTGATGCAGAACCTAAAGCTATTGTTAAAAAACGATTGAATTCAGCGTCACTATCTCTACCACAACCTTCACTAATGTTGGTTGGTATTGAAGATGAGGCTCTTCTTATTTGAGAAACAAGACCATATATTTCATCTTTAGGATAAGACTTTGTGGCGTCATATATTTTTAATGTAAATAGATGACTTAGTTTCCAGATATCATATTTTTTAAAATCTCTCATAGCTTAAAGCTTATTGCATAAGGCTTAAAGCGAATTAAATAATTGCTAAAATGTCGCTTTCACGCATCATTAAATAATCTTTTCCTTCTAATTTTAAATCAGTTCCACCGTATTTACTATATAAAACAGTATCACCAATTTTAACAGTTAAAGGCTCATCAACTTTACCGTTTCCAATTGCAACAACAGTTCCTTGTTGTGGTTTTTCTTTTGCATTATCAGGAATAATTAATCCTGATGCTGTTTTTGTTTCTGCTGGAGCAGGTTCTACAAGTACTCTGTCTGCTAAAGGTTTAATGTTTAATCCCATTGTTATATATTTTTAGATAATTAATTTATAATTTACTTATACTAAAGTGTCAGAAATTGTGCCATTACACTAAAACTGACAATTTTTCTTTGATTGATTTTATTGTTAAATTTTAAGCATAAAAAAATGCCAACGTGTCATTTACGTTGGCATTTTAAATTGTTTCTAACGGATAATTAGTTTAAACTATCGTTAGTTGCTGGAGTTGGGTTTTCAACAGGAGTTGTAGTTTCAATACCGTCTAAAGTGTTTTTTAACTCAAAGTTGTTGTCTCCACTTCTTGGTATAGCAAAGTTTGCTAATAAAATTAAAGCAAACATAGCGATTGCTAAAGTCCAAGTTGTTCTGTCTAAAAAATTGTTAGTGTTTTGTACTCCACCTAAAGATTGTGATCCACCACCTCCAAAAGAAGAAGATAACCCTCCGCCTTTAGGATTTTGAACCATCACTATTAAGATTAATGCAATGGCTACAATCAAAATTAGAATTAAAAATGCTGTGTAACTCATGATTTATTTTTTTGTAAAATTTGTATTCTTTTAATTTGGTCTGCAAAGAAACCACTTTTTTCTGGATATTTCAAACTTAAAATTCTATAAGCTTGCATTGCGTTTTCATACTTTTTCTGTTCTAAATAAACTTTTGCCAAAGTTTGGGTCATTAAAGAAGAATCTTGACTGTTTTTTGCAACGGGTACAGTTACTATTTTGTCTTTTGCTAAAGGGGTTATTTTAGGGTTGTTTTCTATAAAATTATTGATTAAATCTTCTTTTTCAGTAAGCTTTTCAACCCTTTTGTCGGTTTCTTTTACTTGTCTTACAATTGGTTTTCTAGCAGAAATCTGAAGCCATTCTCTAAAAGAATGATTCTCTGTTGATGAAAAAGGAATCGGTTTTCCTATTTCTAGTTCCGTTTTTATTTCATCTACTTTTATTTCATTTATTTTTTCTGCAGCTTCAATCGATTTTTTTAAGGAAGGTTCTGCAATTGGAGTAGGTGCCTTACTTATTTTTTCTTCTGATAATTTTTCAACAATCTGTTGGTGAATGTCTTCTTTTTTACCATTAAAATCGTTGGAAGTAATATAATTGAATAAAACGGTTCTGTCTGTAGTATATGAAGCTGTAATTTTTAATTCGTTATTATATTTAAAGCTATCTTGGTTTTTTAATCCTTTTAAATGCAAAGCTCTTGCTGCTTGAAAATACGGATATTTTTCAACAACAGTTTTTAATTCAACAGTTTCTACTTCTTGAATTTTAATTTTGTTATCTATTAAATTTATAAAATTGGCTGTTTTCAAATTGTGTTTTTTTCAACGTAAAATGTTAGACCTTTATTTTTTACCATTTGGCAACAGAAGCGTTAAAGATATCTTGCGTAATTCTTTCTAAAATTTCATCAAAAGCAGCTTCTAAAACACTACCAGTAAGTTGTACGTCTGCAGCAAAATCTGAATAAAAAGAAAATTGTTTTTCAAAGTCATCTTTTTCTATGAGCTTATTTACAAAACGAACATTTACAGTTATTGTTAGTCTGTTTTGTGCAGCTGTTTGGTCCGACGTTGCACTCATTGGTGTAATTCTATAGCCCGTTATTTCTCCACTAAAGTATAAGTCTCCATTAGAGGTTACTGTAGTTAAGTTGGTTTGTCTGGTAAATAAATCTAGCATTTCTTGGGTAAAACGCTGACTTAAATTAGGTTCTACTAAAGGTGCTTGGTTAGGAAAAAAATCTATTTGCAAAGTTTTAGCATCTCCTGTACTACCTCCTGTAAAAGAATAAGCGCCACATGCAACTAATAGTAACGAGCTTATTGTAAAGAATGTTATGTAAAATATTTTTCTCATCGATTTTGTCTGGTCGAGCGCAGTCGAGACCTAAAATAGTTGATTATTATAACCTCCGGACTGCGCTCTAGAGGTGTTTTTTACACTTAAACGATTTACACAAATTTACAAATCGTACTGTTTAATTTTTCTATATAATGTTCTTTCAGAAATCCCTAGTTCTTTAGCTGCTAACTTACGTTTATTACTATTCTTGTCTAGAGATTTTTTAATCATTTCTACTTCTTTGTCTTGTAAAGATAAAGATTCATCTTCTTCTATGGTCTCAATAAAATCATACTCTTTTTCTGCAGCTTTATTTTGTGGAATGTTCATTACTTCTACATTGTGCTCGTGCGTGTCTTTGTTTTCGTACATCTTTTCAATTAATTGATGATGTTCTTCTTGCACTTCTTCTACATTACCACTCTTCATTAAATCTAACGTCAACTTTTTTAAGTCGTTGATGTCATTACGCATATCAAATAAAATTTTATACATAATATCACGTTCGGTAGAAAAATCATTTTCCTTTTTACTTCCTATTACAGCGGGTAAATTGCCATTATTGTTTGGGAGGTATTGTTGTAATTTTAACCCTGTAATGACTCTACTTTCTTCGATGACTGAAATTTGCTCTGCTAAATTTTTTAATTGACGAATGTTTCCTGGAAAACGATAATTTAATAAAACTTTTACCGCATTTTCATCTAAGCGAATAGATGGCATTCTATATTTTTGAGCAAAATCTGCCGCAAATTTTCGAAACAATAAATGAATATCTTCATTACGTTCTCTTAAGGCAGGTAAATTAATTTCTACAGTACTTAGTCTGTAATATAAATCTTCTCTAAACTTTTCTTTTTGTATGGCAGATAGCATGTTTACATTGGTTGCAGCTACTATTCTAACATTTGTTTTTATTACTTTAGATGAACCTACTTTTATAAATTCGCCATTTTCTAAAACACGTAATAAGCGAACCTGTGTTGTTAAAGGTAGTTCGCCTACTTCATCTAAAAAAATGGTTCCGCCATCTGCAACTTCAAAATATCCTTTTCGGTCTTGTGTTGCTCCTGTAAAAGATCCTTTTTCATGACCAAATAATTCACTATCAATAGTTCCTTCTGGAATTGCACCACAGTTTACAGCAATGTATTTTGCGTGTTTTCTGTGTGATAATTGATGTACTATTCTAGGGATACTTTCTTTACCAACACCGCTTTCTCCAGTAACTAAAACAGAAATGTCTGTAGGCGCAACTCTAAGTGCTTTTTCTAAAGCTCGGTTTAGATGAATATCGTTACCGATAATTCCAAAACGTTGTTTTAATGCTTGTAAGTTTTCCATTTTTTCTTTTTTGAAAGAGTATTATTTTGATTCAAGGCCCAATATGTTTTGTTTCTTGATTTTTTTTATCAATTAATAATTAAAAAATAATTTAATTTTCTGACTGCTATGTTTTCTCCAGATATGCTTAGCCCTGATTGAAGTGGCATCCTTTTTTATTTTTCATAAAAAAGATACAACGTAAAGCAGGAAATAGCTTCTAATTATTATCAGAATACCCAACAACAGTTCCTTTTAAGGTAGCAGACGTACAATCTTCTACTTTTACCATTACAAAGTCTCCTAGCTTGTAGTTTCCTTTTGCAAAAACGGCAACGGTATTTTGTGTATTTCTACCTTTCCATTCATTTGGGTTTTTCTTAGAAGTACCTTCAATTAAAAATTCTTCTGTTTTTCCTAAATGTTGTTGTGTTCTGTATAGAGCGTGTTCTTGTTGTAGGTCTATTATTTCTTGTAATCTTCGTTTTTTTGTTTGAAAAGGAACGTCATCTACCATTTTTTTAGCAGCTAGAGTTCCTGGTCTTTCAGAGTATGTAAACATAAAACCGAAGTCGTATTTTACGTACTTCATCAAATCTAAAGTATCTTGATGATCTTCTTCTGTTTCTCCACAAAAACCTACAATCATATCTTGTGATAAAGACATTTCTGGTACAATCTTAAAGATATTATCAATTAATTCGATGTATTCTTCACGAGTATGTTGTCTGTTCATGGCTTTTAGCATGTTGTTGCTTCCGCTTTGTACAGGTAAATGAAGGTATTTACAGATATTTTTGTGTTTTGCTATTGCGTGAATCACGTCTAAACTAATATCCTGCGGATTAGAAGTAGCAAAACGAAAACGTGTTTTTGGGAATTCTGTAGCACACATATCTAATAATTGTGCAAAATTTACAGCAGTTGCTTGTGCCATTTCAGATGCTTTGCCAAAGTCTTTTTTCAATCCTCCACCATACCATAAGAAACTATCTACATTCTGACCTAAAAGTGTAATTTCTTTAAAATTTCTATCAACCATAGATTGAATTTCTTCAATAATACTCTTTGGGTCACGGCTTCTTTCTCGTCCTCTTGTAAAAGGAACCACACAGAAAGTACACATATTGTCACAACCTCTGGTTATAGATACAAATGCGGTAACTCCATTAGAATTTAAACGCACCGGAGAAATATCTCCGTAGGTTTCTTCTTTAGATAAAATTACATTTACGGCATCTCTACCAGCGTTTACTTCCTCTAATAAGTTAGGTAAATCTTTATACGCATCAGGACCAACAACTAAGTCTACTATTTTTTCTTCTTCTAAAAACTTTTCTTTCAAGCGTTCTGCCATACAGCCTAAAACACCCACTTTCATGTTTTTGTTCACTTGTTTTACAGCGTTGTATTTCTGTAATCTTTTACGAACAGTAGTTTCTGCCTTCTCTCTAATAGAGCAAGTATTTACTAAAACTAAATCTGCTTCTTCTAGAATTTGGGTTGTGTTGTAGCCTTCTTTATCTAAAATAGCGGCTACTATTTCACTATCATTCATATTCATTTGACAGCCGTAGCTTTCTATGAATAATTTTTTAGTGTTATTTTTTTTATTTTCGGTAACAAGAGCTTTCCCTTGTATTTTCTCGTCTATGATTTTTTCTACGTATTCCATCTCTCAATTTATCATTTAAAGGTGAGCAAAGATACAACCAAATTTAATTTATTATGACAAATTGGCAGAAAAAAATAATTTAAAAAAAAATGCTGTTACTATTAGGTTATGTTTTTAATCTATTTATAATCTTTAGTATTATTATTTATAGTTTTGATGATGTAATTTTAATTTTAGTATGAAAGATATTTTAATATTAGTTGTAATATTTATGGCTTTTTCTTGTAAAAAGAGTAAAAAAGAAGTCAAAAAACCAAATATATTATTAATAGTTGTAGATGATTTAGGATATTCTGATTTTACACCTTTTAAATAGAAGTATGAGAATCAAAATCTTATTATTTTTTCTAATTACATCAACTTTAGTTGGACAAGAAATTTCACCTATTTTAAAATTTCTTCCAAAAAATTATAATGCCGAAAATCAGAATTGGGCAATAACTCAAAATAAAGATAAATTTATTTTTGTAGCTAATAACGAAGGTTTATTAGAGTATAACGGAGGTAGATGGAAATTGTATAAGTCGCCAAACAATAGTGTAATGAGGTCTTTACTATCTGTGGATGATAGGATATACAGTGGTGCTTATATGGAGTTTGGTTTTTGGAAAACAAACAAACTGGGGGCATTAAAGTACACGTCATTATCTAGCAAAATTGAAAATGAGTTGGTAGAGGATGAGAATATTTGGAATATTAAAAAGATTGATAAATGGGTTTTGTTTCAATCATTTCATCGAATATATTTTTATAATAGCGAAACAGAAGAGATAAGTTATCGTTCTGATTTTGACAACTATTACCGAATTTTTGAAATAGATAATAATATTTATATTTTTAAAAATAACCGTCAATTTGTTCATTTACAAAATGATGAAGAAAAGGTTGTTACTGTTTTTCCTAATGAATTTGGAGTAAAACTTGTTTTAAGTGTTTTTAAAACAACACGTGGTTTTATGTTTTTAACAAGACATAAAGGTATTTTTACTTTAGAAGACAATGTTCTTAAGAAGTGGAAACCTTCTGTAAAAATAGGTCTCAGTAATTATCAATTCTTTTGTGGAATACAATTAAAGGATAATACTTTTGTATTAGGTACAGTTTCTAATGGAATTATTCGTGTTTCTGAAAATGGAGAAATTATTAATAAAATAGATCAAACAAAAGGGTTGTCTAATAATACCGTGTTAAAATTGTTTGAGGATGCCGATGGTAATGTTTGGTCTGCTTTAGATAATGGAATTAATTGTTTAAACGTTAAGTCTTATGTAAAGGAATTTAACGATAATAATGGTTTTTTTGGATCAACTTATTGTTCAATCAATTATAATGGTAAATTATATATTGGCACAAATCAGGGACTTTTTTATAAATCAATCAATAAAAACGAACCGTTAAAAAAAATAAAAGGAACAGAAGGGCAAGTTTGGTCTTTGGTTAATATAAACGGAGATTTATTCTGTGGACATACAGCCGGAACTTTGCTTATAAAGAAAGATGTTGCTTTTAAAATTACAAGCTTTTCTGGAACTTGGGGAATTAAAGAAATTCCGAATGAACCTAATTTGTTATTACAAGGTCATTATGCAGGAATGAGTATTTTAGAAAAAGTGAATAATAAATGGAAGTTAAGAAATAGAATAAAAGGCTTTCAGAGTTCTGCACGTTTTTTCGAGCTTTTTAATAAAGATACCGTTTTTGTAAATCATGAGTATAAAGGTGTATATCGATTAATTTTAAGTAATGATTATACTAGTTTTATAGAAAATAAATTACTTTCTTCTGTAGGTAAAGGGAAAGGTTCTGGTTTAATTAAATATAATGACAAACTACTGTATAGTCATAAAGATGGTATTCTTAGATTAAATGCTAATCATAAACTAGCTCAAAAAGATTCAGTTTTAAATATTCTCTTTTCTCGTGATGAATATATTTCGGGAAAACTGATTTTAGATAAAAAGAACAGGCTTTGGTCGTTTAATAAGAGTACAATTAGTTATTTAGAAAAAGGACCTATTAAAAATAAGTTTTCTGTAAAGTTTATTCAAATTAAAAATAATTTACGAAAAACAACTATCAGTTTTGAAAACATATCAAATATTTATAAAAACACTTATTTAATAGGGAAAACAAATGGGTATTTACTTTTAGATTTAGATGAAAAACCAGATTTTTCTCATACTATTTTTCTGAATGAAGTTAATGTTAAAAATGTTGATGCAGTTGATGTTTCTACATCAGGATATAAAATATTTAGGAATAATGAAAATTCGTTAAATTTTAAATTTAGTAGCCCAATTTATAATAAATATGAATTTGTAAATTATCAATATAAATTAAATGATAATAACTGGGTTGATCTAGAAAACAAGTCGGAAGTAACTTTTGATAATTTATCTTTTGGAGATTATAACTTATCTATAAGATCTAAAGTTGGTAATAGAGTTTCTGATAATACTATTTTTTATCAATTTGAGATAAAACCGCCTATTTATTTATCTAGCTTGGCAATTGTTTTTTATGTGCTGTTTTTTCTTTTTTTGATTTTTATAATCCACAAATTATATAAGAAGTATTACAAAAAACAACATTTAAAAATAATCGAAGATAATGCAAGACAATTAGAATTGCAGAAAATTCAGACAGATAGAGAGGTTATTCGATTAAAGAATGAAAAATTAAGTCAAGAAGTAGAAAGTAAAAATAGAGAATTGGCAATTTCTACGATGAGTATTGTTAAAAGAAATGAGTTCTTAAGGGGTATTAGAAAAGAATTAAAAAAGATCCCTGAAATTAAAGAAGAAAACGAAGTATTTAAATTGATTGATGAAAATTTAAATAGTAATAAAGATTGGAATTTTTTTAAAGAAGCTTTTAATAATGTAGATAAAGAGTTTTTAAAAAGAGCTAAAAAGTTACACCCAGAATTAACGAATAGTAATTTAAAGTTTTGTGCTTATTTAAGGCTGAATTTATCATCAAAAGAAATAGCTCCTTTGTTAAATATTTCTGTAAAGAGTGTTGAGATTAGAAGATACAGGTTAAGAAAAAAACTTAATTTACCACAAGAAACTCACTTAATAGATTATATTTTGAATATTTAGACAAGAAAATACCCTCTACAAAACCCCTACATTTTAGTTTTTATACTGTTTTTTGTGTTTTTTTATTAAATCGATTACATCCCTTTATTTATATGGTTTTATATGTTTTTTTGTGTGTTTTTTTTATGTAGTTTGTTTGTAAAAAAGATGTTTTAGACCCCTTCTTTTTGTGTACATAAAATTGATTTTAAGTTAATGTTGTGTTAAAGTAAGCTAGATCTCTTTAAGGTAATATTGACACACTAATTAAATTTTAAAAAAACAATTATAATGGTTGAATTAATCAAAAAAAGAAGATTTTATATATTGTCTCTTTTATTCTTTTTTGCTTTTAGCTTATCGGCTTTTGCGCAAAGAACTATAAAAGGAATCGTATTGGATGAGAGTAACATGCCTTTACCTGGAGCGTCTGTATCTGTAAAAGGAACTTCAAATGGTGTATCTACAGATTTCGATGGAAATTTTTCCATTGCTGTTTCTAATGAAGCAAAAATGTTTAGTATTACTTATTTAGGGTATAAGACTAAAGAGGTTGCAATTACAGGTAATAATATTACGGTGTCTTTAGAAGTAGAAGCTAATGCCTTAGACGAAATTGTTGTGGTAGGGTATGGTACACAAAGAAAAAGTGATCTAGTAAATGCTGTTGCAACGGCAGATTTAGAAAAAGCTACTCTGTCACCTACATCAGACGTTACAGAAATGCTAAGAGGAAGAATTGCAGGATTACAAGTAAGTGTTGGTAGTGGAACCCTAAGACCTGGTGGGGCTGCTGCAAATATTATTTTTAGAGGAGAAGGTTCATTATCTGGTGATGTAAGTGCTATTTATGTAGTAGATGGAATTATTAGAGATGATGGTATTGCAGATATAGATCAAGATGATATTGCTTCTATGGAGTTTTTAAAAGATGCATCTGCACAAGCAATTTATGGATCTCGAGCTTCAAATGGGGTAGTGTTAATTACAACTAAAAGAGGAAAAAATAAAAAGATACAAGTTAGTTACCATGGTTATACAACCACTAAAACTATAGAAAGAAATTTTGATGTATTTAGTGGGCAAGAATTAGCTGACTTAAGAAGAGAAGCAAATAGAGCAGATGATGGTACTTATTCTCCTGATGACGCTATTTTCTCTGATATAGAATTAGAAGCACTTAACAATAATCAATTTGTAGATTGGGAAGAAGAGCTTTTAAGAAGTGGAGTTGTAAATAGTCAAGCGCTTAGTGTTAGCGGTGGAACTGAAATAACTAAAGTATTTGGGTCTGTTAATTATTTTAAAGAAACAGGATTAATTCCAAATTCTAATTACACTAGAAAAACGTTAAGGTTAAATGTAGACCAAAAGATTAGCGACAAGGTTTCTGTTAGTTTTGATTTAAACTTACTAAATAGTGATACGGATAAAGCTGCAGGTGTAAATGTTATTTCAACATCACCTATTGCTAAACCTTATAATGATGATGGAAGTTTATCTCGTTTCCCTTATGGAGATGAAATTGGGGTAAGTCCATTATGGAACCTTAGAGAACAGAATGAAGATATAAAAGGAAATGATTTTGTTGTAAATATTACACCGAGTTGGCAAATTTTAGAGAACTTACAATATCAATTAAAAACAAATTTTACTAGAAGGACTTATGAAAGAGGAAAGTACCAATCTATTTTAAGTGGTGCTGCAGATGATGTTAATGGAAGAGCTACTATTGAAAGTCAGTTAAAGGAATCATATTTATTAGAAAATATCCTTAATTATAATAAAGAGATTAATGAAGATCATAAGTTTAATGTAACCTTGGTACATTCTGTTCAAGAAAACAAACGCTCTAGAACTACTTCTGTAGGTGAAGGTTTTGTGAGTGATTCACAAGGATATGATGGTATTGCAGATTATACTGGAGAAAGTAGCATTAGTAGATTAAAAACGCAGTCTAGTCTAGTTGGTTTAATGGCAAGATTACGTTATAGTTTAATGGATAAATATTTATTAAATTTTACTGCAAGAAATGATGCTTCATCAGTAAACTCAGCAGACAATAAATGGAGAAGTAGTTTTGGAGGATCATTTGCATGGAAAATGCATAATGAGGGCTTTTTAGAAAATGTAGATGCAATTAGGGAATTAAAGTTTAGAGCTAGTTATGGTGCATTAACAAATAGTTTAGGAACTACATTATCTAGTGTAGCTAGAGCTGATGGAAATAATTATATTTTTAATGAAAGTACAGAGTCAGGATTTGGAACTTTATCTACATTGCCAAACCCAAATTTACGTTCAGAAAAAGTAACTACTTTTAATTTAGGACTTGATTTTTCAATTTTCGATAATATTTTAACTGGTAATATAAATTATTATGATGCTAGAACTACCGATTTGTTGTTAAACAGACCTGTGCCATCTATAACTGGGTTTGCAGATACTTATACAAACGGAGGAGAATTACAAAACACAGGTGTAGAGTTAAGTTTAACAGCTAATATTATTAGTAATGATGTTTTTAGATGGTCGGTATCTTCAAACTGGTCTAAAAATAAAAATAAATTATTATCATTATATGATGATGGAGATGGGGTAGCTATATTAGAAGATACTAGAAGTGGTAATCAGAAGTATGTAGGTTATGCAATAAATTCTTTTAAAGCATATAGGTTTGATGGTATATGGCAAGAAGGAGAAGACCTAGCTAATGCACCACAATCTAACCCAGATAATCTTATTAAACAACCTAATTTAAGAGCAGGAGATATTAGGGTTGCTGATTTAAATGGAGATGGAAAAATAACAGAAGAAGATAGAGAAGTTATTGAAACTACTCCAGATTGGTTTGGCTCTTTTTCTACAAATTTTGAATATAAAGGCTTTGAATTATTAGTAGATTTTTATGCAGTACAAGGTATAAGAAAATCAAATTCAATTTTAACAGATGCAAATAGTGGAGCATACAGACAAGGTGTTTTAAACGGTGTTAAAGTACCATATTACACACCAGAGAATCCATCTACAACATATCCAATACCAACTTTGGGAAGTGCTCCGCAATACTTAAATTCTTTAGCTATTAGCGATGCTTCTTATGTGCGTCTAAGAACCTTAAGTTTAGGGTATTCTTTACCTGGAGATTTGTTAGATAGATTAGGCTTAGATCAGGTTAAACTATACATTACAGGAGCAAATTTATTTACACAAACAGATTATATTGGTTATAGCCCAGAGGTTGATATTAGAACAGCTGGTAACACTGGAGATAGTGGTTACCCAGATGCGAAAAGTTATACTTTTGGATTACGTTTAAAATTTTAATTATAAAAAACAATATTATGAAATCAATACTAATATATAAAGACATGAAATTCAGTATTTTTTTACTGTTAATTGTTTTAGGTACTCTTACATCTTGTGAAAATTTTTTAGAAGAAGAGGTATCAACAGAGATAAGTGCAACGGATGTATATGCATCAGAAATAGGATTAAAATCTGGTGTAGTTAGTTTATATGCTTCAGAAAGAAACCGATATGATAAGAGTACAGAAGATTATATGGGATCTGTTTTAATGTCTACTAGAGGAGATTTAACTTTTAGTAGAACTGGCTATACAGGATTAATTGGTAGGTATGAAAGAGCTGTTTCTCCTGCAGATTATGGTTCAACTTTAGCTTCTACTTTATTTTGGAAGCATTATTATGATATTGCTACTCAGGCAACAGCGATTATTAGTGCAGCAGAAAAGGTAGAAAATATAAACGAAGCTTCAAGAAAAAAAATTATTGCAGAAGCTAAGTTTTTTAGAGCACATTCTTATTTTTATTTATATAGAATGTATGGTAATATTTATGTAAATGATGAACCAGCAACTGTTGAAAATGCTTTTGATGTAATAAGTGATAAATCTTCAGAAGAAAAAATATTTACACTTTTAAATAATGATTTAGCTTATGCCGTAGAAAATTTATCTTGGACAGATACTTTTGGGCGAGTTACAAAAGGTACTGCTAAACATGTAAAAGCTAAAGTTGCTATGTGGGAAGGAAATTGGGAAGAAGCGAAAGCACAAGCAGTATCATTAATAGAAGAAGGGCCTCATGCATTAGTTTCAAGTACTGCAGAAGTTTTTGTAGGAGATAGAAACACTTCAGAAACATTATTTACAATACAACGAAATAATGAATTACCTGGTGGTGGTGGTTTAAATATGACGAATGCAAATTATGTAACTCAATACTTTCAAATATCTGGAATTGAAAATAATAATGAGCAAGGTGGTAGAGGTTTTTCTCGTGTTTTGCCAAACCTATATTTATTAGGTCTTTTAAGTGAAGATCCTAATGATACTAGAGATGATGATACTTATTTTAGATTAAAATATTATTATACATCTGGAGATAGAATCGGAGAGGAATTAGATGATTACGCACCCATTACAGATCTTGATAATCCATCTGATACTTATCAAAGTTATTATCAAAGAATGCATCCTTCTTGTATCAAATTTTCTCAAGAAAATGGAAACCCAGATTCGTATCTTCAAACGGGAAACATTTTGGTATATAGATTAGCAGAAACTTATTTAATTGCAGCAGAAGCTATTATGCGTTCTAGTGGAGATCCATTACCTTATATTAATGCAATAAGAAATAGAGCAAATGCTGCTCCTTTAACGAGTGTAGATCAACAAGCAATTTTAGATGAACGTGCAAGAGAGTTAGCTTTTGAAGGACAGCGATGGTTTACTTTAAAAAGAATGGGACAAAGTGTCATTGATTATCAAATGACAACATTTGCAGGAGATGGAGAATATTTTCCTGCAAACTTAGGTTCTAAAGATCCAAGAACCAATTGGAGATCTTATTTTATTAACTGGCCAATCGCTCAGGGTGATTTAGATGTCTTAGGTGAAGGATACCCACAAAATGATGGATATTAAGTTCTCATTTTTTTTAAATAATTAATAGAAAAGTATCGAAAAATCAACTTTTTCGATGCTTTTCTATTAATATTACATAGATAAACATTAACTAAAACTTACATAATGCGCCATTTAATATTTGTTTTTATTACTTTATTATTCTTCTCTTGTGCTGAGTCATCAACAAATAAAAAAATAGACTTTGCTAAAAATGCTGTAATAGCTCACAGGGGAGCTTGGAAAAGTAAAGAAATACCAGAAAACTCAATTGCTTCATTAAAAGAAGCTATTAGATTAAATTGTTATGGTAGCGAGTTTGATGTAAGAATGACAAAAGATGAGGTATTAATAGTTACACATGATAAAGACTATAATAACCTCTTAATAGAAGAAACTGAATACAAAGAATTAGCGCAAACAAAACTTTTTAACGGAGAAAAGCTACCAACATTAAAAGAGTATTTATTGGCGGGTATGCAAAATAACACTTCCACTAGTTTTATTGTAGAAATTAAACCAACATCTTCTAAAGAAAGAAACGTTATAATTACAACCAAAACACTAGAGCTCGTAAAAGAAGTAAAAGCAGATAAATACATTGGTTCTTATATTAGTTTTAGCTTAGATATTTTAAAACAAATTATTGAAGAAAGTCCAAGTGCAAAAACACAGTATTTAGATGGTTATAAGTCTCCAGAGTTTTTAAAAGAAAACGGAATTAAGGGTTTAGATTATCATTTGTATAAAATTAAAACGCATCCAGAATACATTAAAAGTGCTAAAGAATTAGGTATTACTTTAAATAGTTGGACCGCAAATAGTTCTAGTGATATAGATTGGCTGATAGCAAATGAGTTTAATTTTATAACTACAGACAAGCCAGAATTAGTATTCGAAAGAATAAATGAATCGCCTATTAAAGATGGATATCAATTGGTTTTTAGTGATGAGTTTAATTATAAAGGAAAACCAGATAGTAGTAAATGGAATTATGCCTACGGTTTTATTGCTAATAGAGAGAACCAATATTATACAGATAGCCTAAAAAATGCCAGAGTAGAAAACGGAAATTTAATTATTGAGGCACATAAAGAAACTATAGATAATAAAGATTATAACAATCCAGAACTATTAAAGAAAAGCTGGAAAAAGTATGCAGCAGAACGTAAAACAGCAAAATATACTTCTGCAAGATTAACAACTAAAAATCTTGCTTCTTGGCAATATGGACGAATAGATGTTAGAGCAAAATTACCAAAAGGTGTTGGTCTATGGCCGGCAATTTGGATGTTAGGAGAAAATAAAGAGGATGTTGGTTGGCCAGAATCTGGAGAGATTGATATTATGGAGCATGTGGGGTTTAATAATGATACAATTTTTGGAACTGTACATACAAAAGCTTTTAATCATATAAAAAAAACGCAACAAGGTAAAAGTATTTTTATTGATGAACCTAATGAAGAATTTCATGTTTTTACACTAGAATGGACACCCGAAAAAATGGATTTTATTTTAGATAATGAAGTGTATAATACCTTTAAAAATCAACATAAAACAACTGCAGAATGGCCTTTTGATCAAAAGTTTTATTTAATTTTAAATGTAGCAGTAGGCGGAATGTTAGGTGGTAAAAAAGGAATTGACGATTCTATTTTTCCTCAAAAAATGATTGTCGATTATGTTAGGGTATATCAAAAATAAAACGATTAAAAATGAAAAGAATTTTAATACTGGTATTTGTAGTTTTTACAAGTTGTATTCCGTTAGAAAAAACAGATATTATAAAAGTAATGACTTATAATATTCGCTTAGACGTAAATTCTGATGGAGAAAACCAATGGTCTAACAGAAAAGATTTTTTATTATCTCAGATTAAATTTCATGAACCTACTGTATTTGGTACGCAAGAAGGCAGGCCTAATCAAATAGCTTATATAGATAAAAGCTTAACAAATTATAGCTATATAGGTCAGGGTAGAGATGGTGGAGATAAAGGAGAATATTCTGCTATTTTTTATGATAAAAGAAAAGTGAAATTCGAAAATGTTAAGACTTTTTGGTTATCTATAACGCCAGAAAAAATATCTAAAGGTTGGGATGCTGCATATCCAAGAATTTGTACTTATGGTTTAATGACTGTTTTAAATTCTGATAAAAAAGTATGGGTTTTTAATACACATTTAGATCATAAAGGACAGCAAGCGCAATTAAACGGAATACGATTAATTGAAGCAGAAATAAAAAAAGTAAACACTAAAAATTATCCAGTTGTTTTAACAGGAGATTTTAATGTGGAGCCAGGTAGTGAGTTAATTACAAATCTAAAAAAGAATTTAAACGATTCTAAAGAACTGGCAAAAGACAATGTTTTTGGATCAGATGGAACTTTTAATGCATTTAAATTTCATGAGCAAGTTACAAGAAGAATAGATTATATTTTTTTATCAAAGGATGCAAACATCACTGTAAACAAATATGGAGTTTTAACAGATTCAAAAGATTTAAAATATCCTTCAGATCATTTTCCTGTAATAGCAGAAATTCACATTAAATAATATAAAAATGAATAAATTAAACAAACTTTTTATAATCAACTTCATTCTCATTTTTTGTCTAGTTAGTTGTGATAAAAATCAAAAAAACTTAAGAGGTACATCAATAAATAATAGCATTGAACAAAAAGTTGATTCCGTTTTAAATTTAATGAATTTAGAAGAGAAAATTGGGCAAATGGTTCAATATTCTGCAGGTTGGGATTTAACTGGACCAGCATCTTCTAAAAGTGCTAAAGAAAAGGTAGATAGAATGAAAAAAGGACTTGTTGGTTCTGTTTTAAATGTTGTTTCCGTAAAAGAAGTTCGTGAGGCTCAGAAATTAGTGATGGAAAATTCGAGGTTAAAAATCCCTATGATTTTTGCTTACGATGTTATACATGGTTTAAAAACAATTTTTCCGGTTCCTTTAGCCGAATCTGCGAGTTGGGATTTGGATATTATTAAAAAATCTGCAGCAATTGCTGCAAAAGAATCTGCTGCTTCTGGATTAAATTGGACTTTTGCTCCTATGGTTGATGTGTCTAGAGACGCAAGATGGGGTAGAATTATGGAAGGTGTAGGTGAAGATCCTTATTTAAATTCTGTAATTGGTGTGGCAAGAATACATGGTTTTCAAGGCGATGATCTATCCGACGTAAATACAATTGCAGCGTGTGCAAAGCACTTTGCAGGTTATGGTTTTGCAGAATCTGGTAGAGATTATAATACGGTAAATATTGGTGAATATGAATTACACAATGTTATTTTACCTCCATTTAAAGCAGCGGCAGAGGCCGGTGTAGCAACTTTTATGAATTCTTTTAATGATATTGATGGAATTCCTGCAACAGGACATGAAATATTACAAAGAGATATTTTAAAAGGAGATTGGAATTGGAAAGGTTTTGTAGTTTCAGATTGGGGTTCTATTGGAGAAATGAAATCTCATGGATATGCAAAAGATAAAAAACATGCTGCAGAAATTGCATTGAACGCAGGGAGTGATATGGATATGGAATCTTATGCTTATGAGTCTAGTTTAGAAAAACTATTAGAAGAAGGTAAAGTTTCTTTAGAGGATATAAATGATGCTGTAAAGCGTATTTTAAGTTTAAAATTTCAATTAGGTTTATTTGATGATCCTTATAAATATTGTGATGAAGAAAAAGAGAAAAATGATATTTATACCAAAGAACATTTAGCAATTGCAAGAGATGCTGCAAAAAAATCTATTGTTTTATTAAAGAATGAAAATAATATTTTACCAGTTTCTAAAAATATAAAAAGTATTGCGCTAATTGGGCCTTTTGCAGATAATAAAGATCAACCTTTAGGAAATTGGAGAGCAAAAGGAACTTATAATTCGGCTGTTTCTTTATTAGAAGGTGTAAAGGCAAAAGTTGGTGCAAATACAAAAGTATATTATGAAAAAGGAATTGAATTAACAATACCTACAGTAAAGCCTGGTAATAATCAATTTTTACATCCTTTAGAGTTTAATACAGAAAATAAAGAAGGAATTGCAAAAGCGGTTGCAGTTGCAAAAAAATCTGAAATTGTTTTTTTAGCAGTTGGTGAAGATGCATATCAAACGGGAGAAGGAAGAAGTCAAACTAAAATTGGTTTTGCAGGTTTACAAAATGAATTGATAGAAGCCGTTTATAACGTAAATAAAAATATTGTTTTAGTACTTTCTACAGGAAGACCAATGGATATTTCTAGAGTTAACAACATATTACCTGGAATTTTAATTACCTGGCATTTAGGATCTGAATCTGGAAACGGAATTGCAGATGTGTTATTTGGCGATTACAATCCTTCGGGGAAATTACCTGTTTCTTTTCCAAGAAACGTTGGACAAGAACCTCTTTTTTACAATCAAAAAAATACAGGAAGACCCTATAATCCCACACATGTAACCTATTCGGGGTATACAGATTCTAAAAAATCTGCCTTATACCCTTTTGGTTTCGGGTTAAGTTATACTGCTTTTTCTTATGATAACTTAAATGTAGATAGAGTAGAAACTTCTAAAGATGGAGAAATTATACTTTCTGTTGATGTTAAAAATACAGGAACTATAAATGGTGAAGAAGTTGTACAATTATATATTAGAGATTTAGTAGGTAGTTTGGTTAGGCCTGTAAAAGAATTAAAAGGTTTTCAGAAAATTAGTTTGCAAGCCGGAGAAACAAAAAAAGCTTCTTTTACTATAGATAAAGAGGTTTTACAATTCTATACTATTAATAAAAAATGGGAAGTAGAATCTGGAGATTTTTATCTTTTTATAGGAGGAGATTCATCAACAAAATTGAAGAAAAAGATTACAATTCTGTAATTTTTTTATAAAAAATGATGTAAAATGCCCTCAAAAAAATAATAATAAAAAAAAACTACATACTTTTGCATTCTTAAAAGCCGCAAATTTTTAACGCGATACAAGAGAAAAAGAGAGATAAATGGCAAAGAATTTAGTAATTGTAGAGTCACCAGCAAAAGCAAAAACCATCGAAAAATTTCTTGGAAAAGATTTTCAAGTAGAATCTAGTTATGGTCATATTGCAGACTTACCATCCAAAGAATTGGGTATTGATGTAGAAGGAGATTTTAGTCCAAAATATATTATTTCTGATGATAAAAAACCAGTTGTAAAAAAGTTGAAGGCTTTAGCAAAAAAAGCAGATACAGTATGGTTAGCAAGTGATGAGGATCGAGAGGGTGAGGCAATTGCATGGCATTTAAAAGAGCAATTAAGTTTAAAGGATGAAAATACAAAACGTATTGTTTTTCATGAAATAACAAAAAATGCCATTTTAAAAGCAGTCGAAAATCCTAGAGATATAGACTATAATATGGTAAATGCACAACAAGCACGTAGAGTTTTAGACAGACTTGTTGGGTATGAATTATCGCCTGTTTTATGGCGAAAAGTTAAAGGAGGTTTGTCTGCAGGTAGAGTACAATCTGTAGCGGTTCGTTTAATTGTAGAAAAAGAAAGAAGTATTCAAGAATTTAATGCAGAAACACATTATAAAGTAGTTGCAGAATTTGCTAATGTTGAAGGAAAAACGTTTAAAGCAACCATTCCAAAGAATTTTGATACTAAAAAAACAGCAGAAAATTTCTTAAAATCGTGTGCAAATGCAGATTTTTCTATCGCAGAGTTAACTAAAAAGCCAGCAAAGAAATCTCCAGCAGCACCATTTACAACGTCTACGTTACAGCAAGAAGCATCTAGGAAATTAGGTTTTCCGGTAGCAAAAACAATGCAAGTTGCACAACGTTTGTATGAAGCCGGTTTAATTACCTATATGAGAACAGATAGTTTAAACTTATCTGTTGATGCAAGAAACGCTGCTGAAGAAGAAATTACAAATTACTACGGTAAAGAATATAGCAAACAACGTGTTTTTAAGACGAAAGCAAAAGGTGCTCAAGAGGCGCATGAGGCTATTCGCCCTACCAACATGAAAATGCATTCGATTTCTACTGAGTATGATCAAACTAGATTGTATGATTTAATATGGAAAAGAACACTAGCTTCTCAAATGAGTGATGCTCAGTTAGAAAGAACGAATTTTAAGATAGAGAACTCTGAGAACTCTAAAATATTCACTGCAAATGGTGAAATGATAAAGTTTGATGGTTTCTTAAAAGTGTATTTAGAAGGAAAAGATGATGATGAGGAAGAACAAGCAGGAATGCTACCAAATTTAAAAGTTGGTGAAGCATTAGAGTATTCTTTTATAAATGCAACACAACGTTTTACAAGTCCGCCTTACCGTTTTACAGAAGCTTCTTTGGTAAAACAATTAGAAGAATTAGGTATTGGTAGACCATCTACATACGCACCAACAATTTCTACTGTACAAAGAAGAGGCTATGTAGAAAAAGGAGAGGATGAAGGTTTAGAAAGAAATTACGAACAAATGATTTTAGTTTCAGGTACTGTAAAAAGTGAAACCTTGACTGAAAAAACGGGTTCAAATAAAAATAAATTAATTCCTACGGATATTGGAAATATCGTAAACGACTTTTTAGTTGCTAACTTTTCTAATATTTTAGATTTTGGATTTACAGCAAGAGTAGAAAGTTCATTTGACGATATTTCTGAAGGAAATGAAGATTGGATAGAGATGATTAAAGGTTTCTATACCAAATTTCATGATAATGTAGAAGATGTTAAAGAAAATGCAGAGAGAGAGAGTGGAGAACGTATTTTAGGTAAACATCCAGAAACAGGAAAAACAGTTTTAGTTCGTCTAGGTAAATTTGGACCAATTGCACAAATTGGAGCGCCAGAAGACGAAGAAAAAGTGTTTGCTAGCTTAAATAAAGATCAGAATTTAGGAACCATCACCATGGAAGAAGCTTTAGAGTTATTCTTGCTTCCAAAAACATTAGGTGGTTACGAAGATGAAGAAGTAATTGTTTCTAACGGTCGTTTTGGTCCTTATATTCGTTTTGGAACCATGTTTGTTTCTTTAGACAAAGGAGAAAACCCAATGGAGGTAGACTTGCCAAGAGCAATAGAATTAATTGTAGCAAAACAAAAAGCAGATGCTCCAATTTATCATTACGAAGATTTACCTGTGCAAAAGGGAGTTGGGCGTTTTGGACCTTTCTTAAAATGGAATTCTATTTTTATCAACGTAAGTAAAAAATACGATTTTGACAATCTTACCGATGACGACATTATTGAATTAATTGAAGTTAAAAAACAGAAAGAAATAGATAAAGTAATTCATAATTGGGAAGATGTTGCTATTCGTGTAGAAAAAGCACGTTGGGGACGTTTTAATGTGATAAAAGGAAAGATTAAAATTGAGTTACCTAAAACCACAGAAATAGAAAAACTTTCTAAGGAAGAAGCTGTAAAGATGATTGAAGCTAAAACGCCTAAGAAAAAGGTAGCTAAAAAGAAGCCTGCAGCAAAAAAGAAAACTACGGTAAGAAAAACAACAAAAAAGAAGTAAGGATTTATTACCTTGCCTTTCGTATTAAAAAAAATTGATGAACCAAGACTTTTTAACCCCCGTAAAAGATTCGGTTGTAGCGCAGCTAGCGTTGCAATCTCCTGCATGCCTGGGGAAAAAAATTAGAATTCACACAGATGAAGAAGGTTTTCCAGATTTGGAGAACGTTCAGATTGCAATTTTAGGAGTGCAAGAAGATCGAAATTCTGAAAATAACTTTGGATGTGGAGAAGATTTACACTTTGTTCGAAGAAAATTATATGAATTATTTCCAGGAGATTGGAATACTCAAATAGCCGATTTAGGAAATGTTTTAAAAGGGAATTCAGTTTCGGATACCTATTTTGCGGTTTCAAAAATTATAACAGACTTACTTAAAAAAAATATTATTCCGGTAATTATAGGTGGTGGTCAAGATCTTACCTATGTAAATTATAGAGCCTATGACTCTTTAGAACAAACGGTAAATATTGCGGCTGTAGATAGTCGTTTCGATTTAGGTAATTTAGATGATGATTTAACTTCTCAGTCTTATTTGAGTAAAATAATTATGCAAGAACCCAATAACTTGTTTAATTACAGTAATGTTGGTTATCAAACTTATTTTAATTCTCAAGAAGAAATTCAGTTATTAGACAACTTATTTTTTGATGCTTGTAGGTTAGGAAATGCAAAACAATTAGAAAATATAGAACCTGTTTTTAGAAATGCTGATATTGTTTCTATAGATTTGGGCTCTGTAAGACAAAGTGAAGCACCTGCAAACAATAATGCTTCTCCAAATGGGTTTTATGGAGAAGAAATTTGTGCTATTTCTAGGTATGCTGGCTTAAGTGATAAGGTATCTTCATTCGGAGTTTATGAGTACAATTCTAAGCTAGATAATAACCATCAAACAGCACATTTAATTGCGCAAATGATTTGGTATTTTATTGAAGGCGTTAACTTTAGGGTAAAAGATTATCCGTTTTCAGGAAAAGAGAATTATCAGAAATTTACCGTTTTATTAGAAGACGATGATCCTTTAACTTTTTATAAAAGTAATAAATCAGGAAGATGGTGGATAGAGATAAAAATTTTATCAGATAATAAATACAAAAGACATGCGTTAATACCATGTACATACAATGATTATATAGATGCTACCAAGCAAATTATTCCAGAAAAATGGTACAAAGCAATGCGAAAGTTAGTGTAGTAAAAAAGATATTAGAATAATAGAACGTTAAAAAGCAATTTGCTTATTGTTTTTTAACAAAAAAAATAATAGGTTTACGGACTTTATAGTAAAGACATTTTAAAATATGAAGAAAGCAGCAATATTTGCACTTTTAATAGTAGTTTTTTACAGTTGTGGCTCTAATGACAGAGGAGAATTGGTAGGAGTTAAGTCTAAGAAAAAATGGTTTTCAGAGAAACCATTTGGTATGGCTTTGATTCCTGGTGGTGCCTTTACAATGGGTAAACAAGATCAAGATATCATTGGAACGATGAATTCGCCAACCAAAACAGTTACTGTTAGACCTTATTACATGGACGAAACTGAAATTACAAACAACGAATACAAAGAATTTGTGTTTTGGGTTAGAGATTCTGTTGTAAGAACGAGGTTAGGTTACCAACAAGAATTTTCTGCAATGATGGGTACACCTGAAGCCGGAGCAGAAGCTCCTTCAGGAGGAATCAATCAATTTGCATTTGCTGTTGTAAAAGATACCACAGGCGCAAATGCTTATGAAAGATATATGTTTGATAACTATACAAGTTTAGCGTTTGATTCTGATTCTATAAGACCCTTAAATTGGGAGCCAGAAATTATTTGGAAAAAAGATGATTTTCCAGATGTTGATTATGTAGAAGTAATGGATTCATTATTTGTACCTAGAGAAGAGGCTGTTGATGGTGTTCGTTCTTTTAATGTAAAATATTTAAAATATAAATATACTTGGTTTGATAGAGATAATGCTGCAAGAAAAGGTGGTAATAGAAGAGATTTTGTAAAAACAGAAACCTTAAATATTTATCCAGATACTACGGTATGGGTTAAAGATTTTAATTATTCTTATAACGATCCAATGCACCAAGATTATTTTTACCATCAATCTTATGGAGATTATCCTGTAGTTGGGGTAAATTGGAGTCAAGCGAATGCTTTTTGTAATTGGAGAACGAAGAAAAAGAATGATTACTTAAAAACAAAAAAGAATGCTACTGGTGTTCCAGATTTTAGATTGCCAACAGAAGCAGAATGGGAGTATGCAGCACGTGGTGGATTAGAATTTGCTACCTATCCTTGGGGAACGGGTGGTACAACTAGTGATAGAGGTTGTTTCTTAGCAAACTTTAAACCGGTAAGAGGTGATTATGCAGTAGATGGAGCGCTTTATACTATGGAGGCAAAATCTTTTAATGCGAATGATTACGGATTATACAACATGGCTGGGAACGTATCTGAATGGACAAGTACTGCTTACAATTTATCTTCTTATTACATGGCTTCTACAATGAACCCTAATGTAGAAGATAGAAAAAATAAAAGAAAAATAATTCGTGGAGGTTCTTGGAAAGATGTAGCCTACTTTTTAGAAGTAAGTTCTAGAGATTATGAATATGCAGATACTGCAAGAAGTTATATTGGCTTTAGAACGGTACAGAACTATATTGGTACAACAAACAAATAATTAAAAAATAACAAAAAAAAGAAAAAAAATACACTATGGCACAATCAAAATCTTACAAAAAAACAATGAATTTCGTTTACGGAATGGGAGCGGCAGTTGTAATTGTTGGAGCATTATTTAAAATTCAACACATGACTTTAGGTCCTATTACTGGAGGTATGATGTTAACAATTGGTTTATTGGTAGAAGCAGCAGTTTTTGCTATTTCTGCTTTTGATACTCCAGAAGATGATTTTGACTGGTCTAAAGTATATCCTGAGTTAGGAGAAGATAGTTTTAAAGCCGAAAAAGAAGAAGTAGGTACACAAGGAATGTTATCACAAAAATTAGATGACTTGTTAAAAGACGCAAAAATAGATGCTTCTTTAATGACTAGCTTAGGTACTAGTATGAAAAACTTTCAGGGAGCTGCAGAAGGTTTATCTGCTGCATCAGAATCTATTTCATCAACAAATAAATATAACGAGCAAGTTTCTATGGCAGCTGTTCAAATGGAAACTTTAAATAACTTATATAAAGTACAAGTAGAAAATACAACCAAACAATCTGATTTAAATGGATCAATTGTAGAAAATACAGAAAAATTAAAAGAGCAAATGGAATCTTTAGCAAAAAACTTATCTTCTTTAAACGGTGTTTATGGAGGTATGCTTTCTGCAATGTCTAAATAATAATTAGTTTACTAATATAAATTTAACTTAAAAAAAACTAATTAGAATGGCAGGAGGAAAAATGTCCGCAAGACAGAAAATGATAAACTTAATGTATCTTGTATTTATTGCAATGTTAGCAATGAATATGAGTAAAGAAGTCTTATCTGCTTTCGGTTTTATGAACGAAAAGTTGAGTGAAAATAATATTTCAACTACAGCTAAAAATAATGAAGCGTATGCTAATTTGGCTACCAAAGCTTCAGAACAAGCTGCAAAATTTGCAGAATTAAATAAAGATGCAATAAAAATTAAAGGGTATTCTGCTAATTTTTATGCTTATTTAGAAGAGTTAAAATCTAAAATGACCGCAGATATAGAGGTTAAAGACGATTACGAATCTATGGATAAAACAGCTTTTTTAGATGAACATTTCTTTAAAGGTGATAAATTTACTGCTGAAGGGCAAGAATTTTTAGATAAAATAAACGGGTATAGAACCGACGTTACTGCTGCTTTAGGGAAAGATAGTAAGTTTGCGTCAATTTTATCTAAAAGGTTTTCTACAAATGATGTTGAAAATAGAGATGGAAAAACCATAAAATGGTTAGACTATAGATACAAAGGGTTTCCTTTAGTAGCTTCTTTAACAAGTTTAACGCAAATGCAAGCTGATATCAAAAACACAGAAAGTGATATTGTATCAGATTTATTAGGTGGTAAAATGGAAGAAGCGTTGTCTTTAAACAACTATAAAGGAATTGTTGCTTTAGATAAAAACGCATATTTTGCAGGAGAAAAAGTTACAGGTAAAATCGTATTAGGTCGTTATGATGCTACTATGATTCCGGATAATGTAACTTTAAATGGTAAAGATTATAAAAACATTCAATCGGGTCAAGTAATTATTGACATGCCGTCTGGTAATATTGGAAATCATGATATTAAAGGAAAAATTGCTTTTACACAAAATGGAGAAGTAGTAGAAGTTCCTTTCGAAAGTTCTTATTCTGTAATTCCACAACCAGGTGATGCTGTTGTTTCTGCAGATAAAATGAATGTTGTGTATAGAGGTTTAGACAATCCTATTTCAGTTTCATTACCAGGAGTAAGTGATAATAACCTAAGAGTTTCTGCTAGTGGAGGTACATTAACAGGTGGTAAAGGTAAATATAGCATTAGACCTGCAGGTGGCAATGTAGCTACTATTAACGTAAGTGCTACCTTAAGTAATGGTAAATCAGTAAATTCTAAAGCAACTTTTAGAATTAAAGACATACCAGCAGCTATGGGATCTGTAAGAGGACAATACGGAACTGTAAGAATGCCTAAATCTGGTTTATCTACTGCACCAATTGCTGCAGGATTACCAGATTTTGAATTCGATTTAAATATTAAAGTGCAGAGTTTTAAAATTAAAGTACCAGGTCAATTAACAATTATTGTAAATGGATCTAGTTTAAATGCAGCGGCAAAACAAAAATTGTCTAAAGCAAAGAGAGGTGATATCATTAATATTTATGGTATTAAAGCTACGGCTAATGGGTATAATCTTAAAAAAGTGTTACCAGTTAATATAGAGTTAACAAACTAGAAGTTAAAAAATAAAATATGTTTAAAAATTGTTTACTATTATTTTTCGGTTTGATGATTGGTGGTTCAATAAACGCACAAATAGGTTTATTGAATGCTAAAAAAGTAGATCAAATAGGAAAGAAAAACGAGCAACAAATTGCTGCAGATAATGATGCACCTTTAGCCTATGGATATGTAGACGATAGAGATGTATTATGGTCTAAAGTTGTGTGGGAGTTTATTGATTTAAATCAAAAAATAAATTTACCATATTATTTCCCTATAGATAAATCTAATATTTCTCCAAACAGAAGGTCTTTATTTGATACTTTAATTAAAGGTATTAAACAAGGTAAAATTGAAGATGCATATTCAGATTCTTTTTTTACTTCAAAAATTACTCAAAATGAGATACAAACGAGAATGTCTAGCATTAGAGAAGAAAATGGTTATAGCGATACTATTAGATTGCAGTCTCAAGATGTAGAAGGCTATATGATTAAAGGAATGTGGTATTTTGATAAACGTCAAGGTGAATTAAAATACAGGTTAATTGCTATTGCTCCAATGGGGAAAGATGTACAAACTTTAGGTGTTCAAGATATAGAAGACGAACAATTGTATGAGTTATTTTGGGTTTTTTACCCATCTGCAAGAGACGTTTTACACGAAGCAAAAGTGTTTAATCCAAAGAATGCATCTCAACCAATTTCTTTCGATCACATGTTAAATGCAAGAAGATTTAGCAGTACCATTGTAAAAGAAGAAAACATTTACGGTAACAGATCTATTTCAGATTATGTAAGAGGTAATTCTTTATTCCAATTATTAGAAGCAAATAAGATTAAAGAAGACATTAGAAATAGAGAAATGGATATGTGGAATTACTAAAATTTCAATATTTTTTAATATATAAAACGTTCCAATTATTTGGGACGTTTTTTTTTGTAGCTATTTCCTGCTTTCCACTATATCTTTTTACAGAAAAAGTAAAAAGGATGCCGTTTCAATCAGGGCTAAACATTTTAGAAAGACCAGTAATAATTAATTCAAATTCACGTATTTTTATCCCATGAAAATAGATTACATAATAGTTGGTTTAGGATTAGCAGGTTTGGCTTTTGTAGAAGAATTAATTGCCGCTAAAAAAACATTTTTAGTTTTCGAAGACGATTCTCAAACTTCTTCATTAGTGGCAGGTGGCGTTTATAATCCGGTAATTTTAAAAAGGTTTACACCTGTTTGGAATGCTAAAGAACAATTAGAAGTTGCACTTCCTTTTTATAAACATATAGAAGAAAAACTAAACATAACTATTGATCAAAAATTTGTAATCAAGAAATCTTTTAAATCTATAGAAGATCAAAATAACTGGTTTGGAGCTTTAGATAAACCAAAGTTAGAAGGTTATTTAGATCCTAAATTAGATAAGAGTTCTTACAATGGAGTTATTGCCGACTTTAGTTTTGGAAATGTAAACGAAACGGGGAGAATAGATACAGAAAAATTGATAACTGCTTACAGAGCGTATATAGAATCTGAAAATCATATTCGTTTTGAACAATTTAAACATGACGAATTAATTATTGGTGAAGAGTCTATAAACTATAAAGATATTGAAGCTTCTAAAATTGTGTTTTGCGAAGGATTCGGAATTAAACAAAACCCATATTTTAATTATTTACCGATTAATGAGGCAAAAGGTGAATTATTAACCATACATGCACCAGAATTAAATATCGATTTTTTATTAAAGTCAACACTTTTTGTTATGCCTTTAGGAGACAATACTTATAAAGTAGGCGCTACTTTTAATTGGACAGACAAAACCTCTAATCCGTCTGAAGAAGGTAAAGAAGAGTTGGTAGAAAAACTTAAGAAAGTAATTAATGTTCCTTATACAATTGTATCTCAATCTGCAGGTATAAGACCTACTGTTTCTGGCAGAAGACCTTTGGTTGGTATACATCCAGATTATGCCAATTTAATTGTTTTAAACGGTTTAGGAACTCGTGGTGTTATGATTGCACCAACGGTTGCTAAAAACCTTTACAATCATTTATATAATAATGAAAGTTTAGATATAGAAATAGATATTGTACGTTTTAAACATTTAAAGGATAAGAATTCTAAAAAAGTTAATTAATATAACTTCCTTTTTAGGTTTGCAATATGCGTTAAGGATAGAGCGGTTTGTTTGAGCTCTTTTTTAGTGTAAGTTTGAGTGAATTTGTTTTTTTGCAAATTTGTATCGAGAACTGGTACTAAAAAAAGCGAGTAGCGAAAGCCTGTTTAAACGCCCAAAAAAAAATTATTTTTCTTTTTTAGAGAATTTCTCGTCATAATGGGCAAACATATTTATCCATATTATTCTAGATAAGCGCAAATTAATTGGTGCTAATACCAGTAAAGCAATAACTATTGCTGCAAAAGATTGTAAAAGTGTAACGCCAAATATTAGTACAGAAATTAAGAAAGCAACGATAGAAATACCAACTGTTAACCCGTAGTTTACGTACATTGCTCCGTAAAAGAACGAAGGTTCCATCATATATTTTAAATTACATTTTGGGCAATGTTCGTGTAATTTGGTAACTTTATTGGGATTAAACGTAAATTTATACTCAAAAAAATCGCCTTCATGACACCTAGGACACTTAGCATTAAAAATACTATATAACTTGCTACCCTTTTTCAACATAATAGACCTTAAATTTGTATACTTTTGCAAATATAGAGTTTTAAACTTTTTTTTAAGTAACAATTATTACATTAGATGCTAAACGTACACAACTTATCAGTTTCTTTTATGGGAACTGATTTATTTTCAGGAATTACTTTCAAATTAAACAAAGGAGATAGAATTGGTCTTATCGGAAAAAATGGAGCAGGGAAATCTACGCTTTTAAAAGTGCTTTCTAAAGATATAGAAACAAGTGGTGGTACCATGGCTTTTGATAAAGATATTAAAATGGGTTTTTTAAGACAAGATATAGATTTTGTTGAAGGAAGAACTATTTTAGAAGAAGCATACCAAGCATTTGTTGAAATTAAAGAAATTGAGGTAAAACTTGATGAAATTAATGAGCAACTTGCTACTAGAACCGATTATGAAAGTGAAGGGTATACAGAATTGATTCATGATTTAACGGATAATACAGAACGTTATGAGTTGCTTGGTGGTTACAATTACCAAGGTGATACCGAAAAAATCTTACAAGGTTTAGGTTTTCAGAGAGAAGATTTTGATAAAAAAACAGACACTTTTTCTGGAGGTTGGAGAATGCGTATAGAATTGGCAAAATTACTTTTACAAAATAATGATATTTTGTTATTAGATGAGCCTACCAATCACTTAGATATTGAATCTATTATTTGGTTAGAGAATTTCTTAAAAGGATATTCTGGAGCTATTGTATTGGTATCGCATGATAAAATGTTTTTAGATAATGTAACCAATAGAACTATAGAAATTTCTTTAGGTCAGATTTACGATTACAAAAAACCGTATTCTGAATTTTTGGTATTAAGAGGAGAAATTAAAGAAAAGCAATTACAGGCGCAGAAAAACCAAGAGAAAGAAATAAAACAAAAGCAACACTTAATAAACAAGTTTAAAGCAAAAGCTAGTAAGGCTTCTATGGCGCAATCTTTAATGAAACAACTTGATAAAGTTGAATTAATAGAGGTTGACCAAGATGACAACCAAGCAATGAATGTTAAGTTTGCAATCTCTAAAGAACCGGGTAAAATTATTATAGAAGCAAAGGATTTAAGTAAAAGCTATGGTGATAAGCATGTTTTAGAAGATGTAGATTTACTAATAGAAAAAAACAGTAAAATTGCTTTTGTTGGTCAAAATGGTCAAGGAAAATCTACGTTGGCAAAAATGATGGTAGGTGAAATTCCTTTTGAAGGATTTTTAAAGTTGGGTCATAATGTAGAAGTTGGGTATTTTGCTCAGAATCAATCTGAAGAATTGCCGCCAGAAAAGACCGTGTTGGAAATTATGGAAGATGCTGCCACAGACGGAAACAGAGTGCGTGTTAGAGATATGTTAGGTTCTTTCTTGTTTGGTGGAGATGCTGTAGATAAAAAGGCAAAAGTACTTTCTGGAGGGGAAAGAAATAGATTGGCATTGTGTAAATTATTATTACAGCCATTTAATGTTTTAATAATGGATGAGCCAACAAATCACTTAGATATTGCCTCTAAAACCGTATTAAAAGAAGCTTTAAAGAATTTTAATGGAACCTTAATTGTGGTGTCTCACGATAGAGATTTCTTACAAGGGTTAACAGAAACTGTTTATGGGTTTAAAGATAAGGAGATTAAGGAATATTTAGGAGATATAGATTATTTTTTAGAACAGCATAAAATAGAAAACCTTAGAGAAGCAGAAAAAAGAACGGTTGTAAAAGTTGATAAGGATACTTCTAAAAAAGAATCTCATCAATTATCTAGAGATCAAGAAAAGCAATTGAAGAAGTTAAAGAACAAATTGTCTAATATTGAAACTGAAATTGCTGATTTAGAAAAAGAAATTGCAAAAATAGATTTAGAGTTAGCTAAGAATTATGATGAAGTTTCTGCTAGACCAAATTTCTTTGAAAAATACAAAGCTAAAAAAGCTAAATTAGATACAGTAATGGAAAACTGGGAAAAAATAGAAGCAGAAGTTTCTAATTTTTAGTCTTAAGTTTATCAAAGAAATGAAAGCTCCTTATTTAAATCTTAAATAAGGAGCTTTTTTATGTTTTACATTTAATAGTAAATACGGAATTAATTATATTGATTTGGTATTATATCTCTCAAAAATAAAATCAATTTTAAAATTATCAGTAGAAACAATTGCTTTTAAATGGTTATTTTTTGTTTTAACATGGTATTCTTAAAAAACTAAATTATAGCTTTGTAAGACGTGTAATAGTCTTTAAATTTGCTTGATACTTTATTATAATTATTGGTGTAATAGCATATGAATAAGACAAAATTATTATTTTTAATATCCTTTTTTACACTTTTAAGTAATAATATATCCGCTCAAGAAATTGTTAATTCAACAGTATTTAATATAGAGAAGAATATACCTATTAGTGATGTTTCTATTAAAGTTTTAAATACAGATATAGGTACTTACACTAATACTAAAGGAGATTTTTCTTTTAAAAACATACCAAAAGGAAGCGTATTAGTTTTTTCTAAAATTGGGTTTACTACATTAAAATTAAATATTAATTCTGTAATGAGCACAGTTTATCTATCTCCAAAGGTTAGCGTGTTAAAGGAAATAGTAATAAGAAGTTTCTCTAGCAGTCAATTAAATAAAATAGTACCAGATCAAATTTACTTTTCTAAAAAAGATATAGAAATGCTTCCTTTTATATTAGGGGAGAAAGATGTAATTAAATTAATACAATACACTCCAGGTGTTCAGCAAGCAGCCGAAGGTCAATCTGGATTTTTAGTGAGAGGAGGTAATGGAAGTATGAATTTAACCTTGTTAGATAATATTTATCTGCATAATACATCCCACTTAGGTGGTTTGTTTTCTACCATAAATTCAGATTTTGTTCAATCATTAGAGTTTTCTAAAGCTGGTTTCGACGCTGGTTATGGCGGTAGATTATCATCAGTTACTGATATTAAAACTTTAAAACAACCAGATAGCACTCATTTTGAAGGTAGTTTGGGATTGTTGTCTACAAAATTAACAGGAAATATAAAAGTTCATAAAAAACATAGTTTATTAATTTCTGGAAGAAGAACCTATTTAGAAGTTTTTAAACCTTTTTTTGGGGATGATACATCTATTCTTAGTAAAAATAAAAATTATTTTTTGTATGATTTTTTAGCAAAGCATAGTTTTCAATTATCAAAAAAAAGTGAGATAGAAACTACATTTTATATAACAAGTGATAATTTTAGAGATCAAACCAAAGGGAGAAATAGAAAATTAAAATGGGGAAATTCTTTATTTGGAACAACTTTTAAACATCAGTTTTCATCTAGTCTAAGATCTCAAACCACAGTATCTAATAGTTTTTATAAGTTTTCTTTTGGAGACAATGATTTTCCTTTTGATTATAGCGCAGAAAGTACATTTAATGTATTTAGTTTAAAACATTATTTTTTATTAGATAAACCATCGTATTTATTGAAAATAGGAACAGCATATAATAAAAACAATATATTACCTAAGGATGTAAAAGCGAATATAGATAATTCTCCTTTAGAAATTTTAAATCAAGAAAAATATAGATATGATGATGTTAGCTTTTATGGAGATTTGGCGTTTTCTGTAACATCAAAATTAAAAGCAAAAACAGGATTGAGATTTACTTCTTTTTTTACATATAAAAATGATTTAGTTGGTAAAGAAACCTTTTTTAGTGTTGAGCCAAGGGCGAGTTTAAAATATGAGTATAGCGAAAATCAAGCTTTTAAATTAAGCTACCAAAGGTTAAGTCAGTTTGTACACCAAGCTTCTGTAAATTTTAGTTTACCAGCAGATTTTTTTGTGGTAAGTACTAAAAACATAAAACCACAGGTAGTAAATCAATTTAGTTTAGGGTATTCTTACGAAGTAAACGGACTACAATTAAATAGTGCTGTTTATTTTAAAAACGTTTCTAATTATACCGAGTTTAGAAATGGTTCTGTAAATAATTTATTTTCAAATGATATTTATAGTGATATACTTGTTGGTAAATTTAATTCTTATGGGTTTGAAGTTAGTCTAAATAAAAAAATAAATAACTTTACAGCTCAAACATCATTTACTTTATCTAAAACTTTAGCCAAATTTAAAGATATTAATCAAGGGAATTATTTTCCTACAACTTTCGATAGGCCAATAAACATAAATACGATTATGCATTATAGGTTAAATAATAAGTTTGAATTTGGAGCTTTATTTTTGTTTACGAGTGGACAAAACTATACAAGACCTAGAGATATAAGAATTATAAATGAAAGACCTGTACTTAATTTTGAGTCTAAAAATGCATCTCGATTTCCTAGTTATCATAGATTAGATTTATCTTGTACATATTCTTTTAAAGATAAAGGGAAATGGAAATCAAAATTAAATTTAACCCTGTATAATGTGTATAATAATAGTAATCCTTTTCAAATTTATTATAGTACAGATGGTACTGCAGATGATTCATTTATAGAAATTAAAGAAAAGAAAGATGATTTGTTTCCTTTTTTGCCAACGCTTAACTGGCTATTTTCTTTTTAAATAAAGTGTATTATGAAAAAAATATTTTTTTTATCCTTTTTACTATCTGCTTGTTTAAGTAATGAAACAGCTATTTTATCATCAGATATTCTTACGGTAGAAGGGCATATAGTTTATGGTGAATTTGCAAAAATAAGCTTAACTAATAGTTTAGCTTTTAATGGTGTTATTGATTCTGTAGTAGTTGCAAAATCTATTGAAACGAAAGCAAAAGTGGTGCTTTCTGACGGTGAAAGTTCAGAAATATTAACTTTAAAGAAAGATGAAACTCGTTTCCCTTTTTTGTATTATAGAAGTAATTTAATAAAAGGAGAAATTGGTAAAACGTATGATTTGTCTATACAGATTAGGGGAAAAGAGTTTGTATCTAAAACAATAGTTCCTAAAAAAACTGAAATATTAAATGTTGATTTTTTAGATTGGATTGAAGAAGGAGTTGTATATCAGGGATTTAAAGATATTAAATTAACGTTTAATAACACTGACTTAGAACATAAGTACTTTAAGATTCTTATTAAGAATGAAAAAGAAAAAAAGTTTGAGTTAGCGAGACCTTTCATTTTTAGTACAGAAAATATTGCTACTGAAACATTTCCTTTAATTGTGAGTTATATAAAAACAGATGATGAAGGTGAAAATGAAAATCAAATTAAAGTAAATGATGTAATTGAAATACAGATTATTTCTATTACAAAAGATCAATTTTATTTTTGGAAGTCTATAAAAGGAGATCAAACAAGTATTTTAGAAAATGCATCTTATGCTAATGAGGTTGTTACAAATATTAGTAATGGTGCTTTTGGTTATTGGTCTGGTGAAAATATATCAAGTTTTAAATTTAAGATCCCTGAATAAAAAGAAAGGCCGCCTCTATAGGCGACCTTTACTCAATATTAAATAATAGTTATTTGTTTAGATATTACTTAAAAGACTTTCATAAGCCTCAAATACAGCATCAAATTTGTCTTCTATACTGGTAAAAGATCCATCGAAATAAGTGTTAAAATCACTTGTTGTACCGTCTTCAAATAAGAATCTTGCATTAACAATTTCTTCAGTTACTTCTGTTTCTTCGTAGTTTTGAGTATTCGGGTTGTATGTATAGTCCGTATAAGTATCTTCATCTTTGTAAAATTGACTTTTAGCAACAGACTTGTTGTTAATACTAAGTTCTGCACTAGTATTGCTGTTTAACAATGCGATTTGCTCGTCTACATTTAATTCGCTATCAGAATTAAAACCAGTATCATTAGCTTTTAGAGTTAATGCTGCATTTAAAAATTGAAATGTAAAAGTTGCATTATCAACAATATCTTCAATATTACCATTTGCATCGTCATTAAAATTACCATTTGTAGATAAGCTATATCCTATTATAACATCATTACTAAGTTTAAAATTGAATGATTGCTTAATTTCCTTGTTGTTAGAATTTGTATAAAAGGTTTCAAATGAAAAATCTCCAATATTAGTTGTATTAGAAATTGCAGCAGGAATTAATTGTCCACTAATAAAAGTAGCCGTATAATTTTGAGTGAATACAGTAGTACCATTTATCTTAAGATTAGCTTTAGCCAAAGTAGGTAGTTCATTATCACTATCGCTTCCTACAATAGTAGTCCCAAAATCAGTAAAACTAAATACAGCATTTTTTCCATCATTATATGCTACATTATAAATAATATCATCACTATTTCCAGTTTTATCAAACTCCTTTGTGTTAGAATTCCAACTATAGATTCCTTTCTCACTATTAAAATCATCAATAAGTGATGTTTCTGCTATAATAGCTATGCCTTGTTTTGCATTAAAAGCAGTTAGACCATTAGTAGTAGTTTTTATATTTGCTATATTAGATATTGTATTTAAGGTTGCTTTTTTAAAACCTTTGTTTTTTATATTATTATCAGAATTCAAGTATTCTGCTAATTCGATGATATCGTTTAAAGCATTGTCGTTTTTAAAATCATCTACTTTATCTAATAATTTGATAGTATTGTCTTCTAACTGTGTTTTTCCTTCTTCTACACTAAGTGAGCCAGTAATTTTATTGTCTTCTTCATTATCATTGCTGCTGCAAGATATATTAATAAATAAGGTTGTACATAGTGCTAATAAATAAATCTTTTTCATGTTATTTTTTTAAAATTAAGATGCTAAATTAATACATTTATTATAACCTATAATAAGTGTTTGATTGTTTTCTTGTAATTATTTTAAAATTATAAAAAGGTAAGTAACGTGAGAATTATAAGTTTATGAATTTGGTATTATATCTCTCAAAAACGAAATCAATTTTAAAATCCTTTGCAGATACAATTGCCTTTAATTGATTATTTTCTAAATAGTATTTTATTTTTTTTGGAAACTCATTCTTCGGATTTTCACAAACAAACGAAGTAGCTGATTGTTGTTTAAATTTAAATAATGTTGGGTTTTCATTTACACCTTCAACTTTTAAAAACAACGTGTCCTTTATAGTAACAATACTTAATATTTCTTTAAAAGTAGTGTCTTTTTCTTTTAATGTATAGCCTAAACCTTTTAGGTTTGTATGCCATGTTTCATAAGTAATACTGCCTTCTTTGTCGTTTACACAAACCCAATCTCCAACTAAGAAAGTAGGCTTTTGTGTTTTCCTTTTTTCTTGATGACAAGAAACCAACAATAAAAAAGAACAAATAATTGGTAGTAATTTCATAAAATTAGTTTGCTTTGTTTAAATATAGCCATAAAAATTGTAAATTCGCAATCCAAGAAAAGACAGAAGATGTTAGATAAATTAAGAATTGTAAAGCAGCGTTATGATGAAGTTTCTGATTTAATTATTCAGCCAGAAATCATTATGGATCAGAAGCGTTATGCGCAATTGATGAAAGAATATAAAGATTTAGGTGATGTTGTTAAAAAAGGGGATGAATACCAAACTTTAACCAACAATATAGAAGAAGCAAAAGAAATTCTTGCTGATGGTTCTGATGCCGAAATGAACGAGATGGCGAAGATGGAAATTGATGAAGCCAATATTAGAATTCCTGAATTAGAAGATGAAATAAAAGTATTATTAATACCTAAAGATCCAGAAGATTCTAAGAATGCAGTTGTAGAATTACGTGCAGGAGCAGGAGGGGATGAAGCAAGTATTTTTGCTGGAGATTTATTTAGAATGTATTCTAAATATTGCGAAAGTAAAGGATGGAAAGTTTCTACGGTAGATTATTCTGAAGGTACAAATGGCGGTTTCAAAGAAATTCAGTTTGAAGTTACCGGTAATGATGTTTATGGAATTTTAAAGTTTGAAGCTGGTGTACACCGTGTACAACGAGTTCCACAAACAGAAACTCAAGGTCGTGTGCATACATCTGCAGCAACTTGTATGGTTTTTCCTGAAGCTGAAGAATTTGATGTAGAAATTAATCCAAAGGAAGTAAGAATAGATTTTTTCTGTTCTTCTGGCCCTGGTGGTCAATCTGTAAATACTACTTATTCTGCAGTGCGTTTAACCCACCTTCCAACTGGTTTGGTTGCACAATGTCAAGATCAAAAATCACAGCATAAAAATAAAGAGAAAGCTTTTAAAGTACTACGTTCTCGTTTGTATGATATGGAGTTGGCAAAGAAAAATGCAGAAGATGCTTTAAAGCGTGGTTCTATGGTTTCTTCTGGAGATAGAAGTGCTAAGATTAGAACTTACAATTATGCACAAGGTAGAGTTACAGATCATAGAATTGGATTATCATTATATGATTTACCAAATATTTTAAATGGTGATATTCAGAAAATTATTGATGAATTAATGCTTGCTGAAAATACACAAAAATTAAAAGGATTAGGAGACGGAATCTAGTTTGCCTTATTTATAAAAGTAAAACCCTCAAAACTATGTTTTGAGGTTTTTTTTATTTTCAATATTAAATTTAGAGCATAAAAAAAGCGATTAAAGTTTAGACAACTGTTAATCGCTTTTTGCGTTATTCAAATAATTAAGAAATCTTAAACAATTTATGCGTTGCTTGGGGGAAAGATTACTATACTACAAATGTATGCTAGTAATACAACCCTCACAATACCCATTTATGGGGTTTTTTAGTTCACTGTTTTCAGTGAGTGTTCTCACTGAAAACAGTTAGAATAAAAAATTATTTTCCTATTAAATGTAATTGAGTAAACTCTTTATCTATAAGTATAGATTGATTTCCATCAAGATTAGCTTCATTTAAAGGTGTAATTACGTTATCTATTTCAATAGAGGTAATTTCGAAAGGTAAATTATGGAATACAATATTAAACTTGGTATAACCTGCATTAAAATCTCCTTGTTTGTGTTGTTGTATAATTAACTCTTCTTTTTTACCTGTTACTTTAAAAGTACGTAAACTAAACCTTCCTTTTTTATAATCATATCCATCATGGGCGTCATCATATAATTGTGACGATTCCTTACCTTCTTTATAATATAGATCTAAAGTAATTTCATCAAATTCTTTTTCTTCTACGTGTTGTTGTACAGGGTATTTAGGTATAATTGCTCCTTCTTTAATAAATATTGGCATGCTGTCAATATCTGCTTCTACCCACATTTCTTTTCCTCCTTCTACAAGTTCGTCTGTCCAAAAGTTATACCAGTTACCTCTAGGAACATACATTCTTCTTCCCTTAGCATTAGGTTCTAGTATTGGGCAAATTAAAATTTGTTCTCCATAAACAAATTCATCACTTCTATGGTGTGTAGCCGTATCTTCTTGATCGTATAATACTAATGACTTTAAGATTGGTGTTCCGTCATTTATATATTTCCAAAATGCAGTATATAAATAAGGTAATAGTTGGTATCTAATTTCAACGAATTTTCTTACAATGTCTGTAATTTCATCTCCAAAAACCCAAGGTTCTTGATCTCCATGATCTCCAGAAGAGTGTACTCTACAAAAGGCATGAAATACACCTAGTTGAATCCAACGTGCAAACAACTCGCCCTGTGGTTGCTCTGCAAATCCACCAATATCAGATCCTGCAAAAGAAAAACCAGACATTGCCATTCTTTGTGCTTGGTTATTAGCAATTGCTAAATGTTCCCAAGTAGCAACATTGTCTCCCATCCAAGTAGAAGTATAACGCTGTGCTCCAGAATACGCAGATCTTGTAATTACAAAAGGTCTTTTTGGATATGCATATTTCTTTAAACCATGGTAGGTAGCACGTGCCATTTGAGTTCCATAAATATTGTGTGCTTTTCTATGAGAACAAGGATTTCCATCATAATCATGACGAACATCATCTGGAAAAGATTTGTTAGGAACGTCCATTACAGCAGGTTCGTTCATATCATTCCACACACCTTTTACACCAATATCTTCAATTAATTCTTTAAACAATCCAGACCACCATTCTCTAACTTCTGGTTTTGTATAATCTGGAAAATAACATTCACCAGGCCAAACTTTACCTTTCATATAAGGTCCATCTGCACGTTTACAGAAATAATCTTTATCTAATGCTTCTTTAAAAACATCGTATTCTAAATCTATTTTAATTCCTGGATCTATAATTACTACGGTTTTAAAACCATCGTCTTCTAGTTCCTTAACCATTCTTTTTGGATCAGGAAAATGTTTTTTATCCCAAGTAAAACAACGGAATCCTTCCATATAATCGATGTCTAAATAAATAGCATCACAAGGGATTTTTAAATCTCTAAATGTTTTGGTAACTTCTTTTACGGTTGTTTCTGGGTAATAACTCCATTTACATTGATGAAATCCTAAAGCCCATAATGGAGGCAACGTATGTGGCTTTCCTGTTAAGTCTGTATAATTTTTAACAACATCTTCCATTTGTGGACCGTAGATAAAATAGTAATTCATTTCACCTCCTTGTGCCCAAAAACTAGCTACATTTCTTCTTTCATGTGCAAAATCGAAATGTGATTTAAAAGTGTTATCAAAGAAAATTCCATAAGATTTACCTCCTTGAATAGCAGTATAAAAAGGAATTGCTTTGTAAATAGGATCTGTATCTTTACCAAAAGCATAAGAATCTGTAGCCCAGTTTTCAAAACGTTTTCCTTTTAAGTTTACGTCCACAGGTTTATCACCTAAACCATAAAAACTTTCTGCTCTCTGGCAAGTTTTACTCATTTTTACAATGTCACCACCATATTCATAGCTTTCTTCCCAATGAAAACCAATTTCATCTTCGTTAATTAGTTTTAAATCGATTGCATCAAAAAGTTTAACTTGTAAGCTACTTTTTTCTACCTTACAGATTAATTTTGATGTTGTAACGATGTAATGAGTTTCATTTTCGGTAACGTCTAAAAAATCATATCCTCTAGAAGCATGTATGGTTACTCCATAAGAAAAATCATTTTCAAATTTACCAGTAGTAGCATATCTAAATCTTATAACACTGTCTCTAACTACAGTAAGTTGTAATATTACGTTGTTCTTTGTGGTAAAATATAAGGTGTCTACATCTTTCTTGTAGCTCACAATTTCAGAAGGAAATAAATTTCCTTTTTGTTCTAACTCTGTATTAACAATCATAATTTTGGTTGTTTATTAAACGTGTAAAAATCGTGAAAAAGTATGTAAGAACATGGTTTAACACCTTTTTTAAACGATAGTGTATTTGTCTATTTAAGGGGTAAAAATATTGTTTATTTATTTAAAAGTAAACAGAATACGATTTCTTTCGAATATTATTGAAAGATTTTTTGAAGTCTTAAAAATGACTTCTTTTTTTGTGATTTATAAAAAAATGAACCCTCTTTTTTATCAAAACAAAGAATGTGAAAAAGAGGATCTATACTTATTTGTATTTAAATGCGATCATTCCTAGTGGAGGTAAATCTAATTCAATAGAATGTTTTCTATTATTCCATTCTTTCTTTTCTGAGGTTAATTTTTTATTATTAAAGTTTCCTGTTCCGCTATATTTTACAGCATCACTATTAAAAATTTCTTTTAAGGTTCCTGTTTTTGGTAATCCTATTCTATAATTTTCTCTTGGAACTGGTGTTAAATTTAAAATAACGATGACATTATCTTTTTCGCTTACTCCTTTTCTAATATAAGACATCACAGAATTTTCATGATCTCCATGATCTATCCATTCAAAACCTTCATGAGAAAATTGCTTTTCATGTAATGCAGGTTCTTTTTGATATAATTTATTTAAGTCTTTTACTAAATTTTGAGCTCCTTTATGTACATCGTAATCTAATAAATGCCAATCTAAACTACCATTAAAATTCCATTCAGAAGTTTGTCCAAACTCACCACCTTGAAATAATAATTTAGTTCCAGGGTGTGTAAACATCAAACTGTATAGCATTCTTAAATTAGCAAATTTTTGCCATTCATCACCAGGCATTTTATTTACAATAGATTTTTTACCATACACAACTTCATCATGAGATAAAGGCAACATAAAGTTCTCTGTAAAAGCGTAATTTAAACTGAAGGTTAATTCATTTTGATGATGTTTTCTGTAGATAGGCTCTTTTGCAAAATAATCTAAGGTGTCATGCATCCAACCCATCATCCATTTCATTCCAAATCCTAAACCACCATCGTAAATTGGTTTTGATACTTTTGGAAAAGAAGTAGATTCTTCTGCAATAGTTTGTACATCAGGAAAAGCCTCATATACAGCCGTATTCATCTCTTTGATAAAGTTAATTGCATCTAAATTTTCTCTACCACCAAATTCATTAGGTTCCCATTCTCCTTCTTCTCTAGAATAGTCTAAAAACAACATAGAAGCTACAGCATCTACTCTTAAACCATCTGCATGGTATTGGTCTAACCAAAAGATGGCGTTACTTATTAAAAAGGCTTTTATTTCGTTTCTACCATAATTGAAAATTAAACTTTTCCAATCTTGATGATACCCTTTTCTTCTATCTGGATGCTCGTATAAATGAGATCCATCAAAGAATCCTAATCCATGATCGTCTGAAGGGAAGTGTGAAGGTACCCAGTCTAATAATACTCCAACTCCTTTTTCGTGAAATTTATCCACTAAATATTTAAATTCATCAGGATATCCAAAACGAGATGTTGGTGCAAAATATCCTGTTAATTGATATCCCCAACTTGGGTCGTACGGATATTCCATTATTGGCATAAACTCTACATGTGTAAAATTCATTTCCGCAACATAATCCACTAATTCATCGGCCAATTCTCTATAACTTAAAAAACGACCTTCTTCAATTTGTTTTTTCCAAGAACCTAAATGAACTTCATAAACAGAAAAAGGAGCATCTAGTGCGTTGTTTTTCTTTCTATTTTTCATCCATTTTTTGTCATTCCAAGAGTAATCATCTTCCCAAACTTCTGATGCTGTTTTTGGCGGATGTTCACATCTTCTTGCAAAAGGATCTGCTTTTTCTGTGGTTACATTGTTATTTGCACTTCTTATTTTGTATTTATAAATAGTTCCTTTACCAATATCTGGTATAAAACCTTCCCAAATACCACTTCCGTCCCAACGTACATTTAAGTGATGTTCTCTTTCTAACCAGAAATTAAAATCTCCAATAACGGATACCGATTTAGCACTTGGTGCCCAAACTGCAAAATAAGTTCCTTTTATACCGTCTACAGTAGTAATGTGTGAGCCAAATTTTTCGTATAAACGATAATGTTTTCCGGCCTTAAATAGGCTAATATCAAATTCAGTAAAAAGACTGTGTACTTTTGTTTGCGCCATAAGTTATCTTTTATAATATTGTTTTGTTTGGTATTTTTTATAATTACTTGTTGATTTTAAAAATGTGGAATGGAAGTGTTGCATGTAGCTCTACATAATTCCATTCACTATACCAATCATAGCAATTTCTTGTTACCAAATCTTGTACTTCCACTTTCTGGCCATTATTAATTTTTAGGTCATGAAGGGGCAATTGTATTGAGCCTGATTGAGAATTATAAGCATCTAAACTTATAATTGTCAATGTTTCATTACTTCTAGTATCATTCCATTTATAGAATGCAATAATTTGATCATTACCAGTTTCTACAAATTTGATATTGTTTGTTTGTTGATACGATTCGTGCTCTTTTCTTATATGATTAATTTTAGAAATTAAAGTGGTTACTTTATTTTGTTTAAACCAATCGTAATGACAAAGTTGAAATTTCTCTGACATATTATATTCTTCCTTTCCAGGAATTGGATCACTAATCATTTGTTCAAAGACAGGGCCATAAATACCAATATTAGAACTTAAGGTTGCTGCCAAAACATAGCGTTGTATGTATTTACTTTCTGGAGCTCCTTGCAAATGAAATGGATTAATATCTGGTGTATTTGGCCAGAAATTAGGTCGCATATATTCTTTTTGATCCGTTTTGGTTAGTTCGTTTACATACTCAATAAGTTCATGTTTAGAATCTCTCCAAGTAAAATAAGTGTAAGATTGCGTGTAGCCTTGTTTAGCCAATTGTTGCATAACCTTTGGTCTGGTAAATGCTTCTGCTAAAAATAATACATCAGGATGCTGTTTTTTTACTTCTGCAATAACCCAACCCCAAAAGAAGTAAGGTTTTGTATGTGGGTTATCAACTCTAAAAACATTAATTCCACAATCTATCCAATATAATAAGGTGTATAAACATTCTTGCCAAAGATTTTTAAAATCTTTACTTTCCCAATAAATAGGAAGAATATCTTGATATTTTTTAGGAGGATTCTCGGCATATTGTACCGTACCATCTGGTCTCCATTTAAACCAATCTGGATGTTCTGTTACCCATGGATGATCTGGTGCAGCTTGTAATGCGTAATCCATAGCAACTTCTATACCTAACTCCTTTGCTTTTGTAACTAAGTTTTTAAAGTCCTCTAAAGAACCTAATTGTGGATGCAGATCTTTATGACCACCATGTTTAGAACCAATTCCCCAAGTAGAACCAACATCTCCATCTTGTGCAACAGTGGTGTTGTTCTTTCCTTTTCTATTTACTTCTCCGATAGGATGAACAGGAGGGAAGTATAAGGTATCAAACCCCATTTGGGCAACTCTTGGTAATATTCTGTGACAATCATTAAAAGTACCGTGTTGTCCTTCTTGCTCTGCAGCAGAACGTGGAAAGAACTCATACCAAGTACTAAATCTCGCCTTTTTTCTATCTACGTAAACGTTGTATTCTTGAGAAGTTTCTGTTAAAATTTTCTCTGGATATTTTTTTAAAATTGATGTTAACCTTTCTGAACTAGCTTCCTTAATGGCTTCTGTATAGTTTTTAGTGTTTTTAAAGATAAATATTAAATGTAATAAATAGTCTTTTTCTTCGGGAGTTACTTTATCTGTAATTGCAAGTAATAGTTCTGCCCCTTCTAAAAGTTCTGAATTTACATGTTGAGTGTCATCAATTTTTCTTTCTAAGCCATGTTGCCAGTTTAAGGCATAGTCTACCCAACCTTCTACTTTATAAGAATAAGAACCCTGTTTTATTGTATGAAAACAGGCTGTGTATTCATCATTAGAAGTTGGTGTCATTCTAAGCTCTGTCCATTTATTATCCTTTTCATGTTTGAATAATAAATTAGCCTGAAGTACATCATGACCGTCCACTAATACGTCTGCAGTTACATGTACAATTTCATCTACAACACGTTTAATACTAACTTGTCCACTATTTAATTGTGGAGCAATATTTTCTACTACAATTCTACTTTGATTTTGCATTAATTTGGTTCATTTAAATAATAAAAAAGTAAAAAATTATGTTATCCGATGTTGGTTCCTTTTGGTATAGTAGCATCTTTTTTAATAACTACAATTCCCTCTTTAACCATATAAGTATCTGTTTCTATATTTGCTATATGCGGTCCACCGTTAATTCTAACATCATCACCAATTCTACAATTTTTATCTATAATACAGTTATGTATGTAGCATCTTTCTCCAATTCCCATCATAATTTCAATATGGTTTTCAGAAACTTCACTCAAAGTTTCATAAGAATCATTCCCCATCATATAGGTGTTAGATATTAAAGAATTTTTACCAATTCTAGAACGAATACCAATCACAGACCTTTCTATTTTTTCTGCATGAATAATACATCCATCTCCAATTACAGCTTTATTTAAAATAGAACCTGCAATTTTAGAAGTTGGTAATATTCTTGGTCTAGTGTATATTCCTTTCTCATCATATAAATTAAATTTAGGAACGTCATCTGTTAATCCTAAATTAGCTTCAAAGAACGAGTCAATATTTCCAATATCAGTCCAGTACCCTTCATATTGATAACTTAATGTTTTATGTGTTTCTATGGCTTGTGGAATAATTTCTTTACCAAAATCATTGGTATCTGGATTTTTCATCAATTCAACTAATAAATCTCTATTAAAGATATAGATTCCCATAGAAGCTAAGTAATCTCTACCTTGCGATTTCATTTCATCACTAACATCAGAAGTCCAATCTGGCAATAATTCAGCAGCTGGTTTTTCTATGAAAGAAGTAATTATATTTTCGTTATTAGTTTTTAATAAACCAAATTGTGTAGCATCTTTAGCATTAACAGGATAAGTAGCAATAGAAATTTCTGCGCCACTTTCTTCATGTTTTTTAATCATATCGTTAAAATCCATTTGATATAATTGGTCACCAGAAAGAATTAGGGCATATTCAAAATCATTCTCCAAGAAATGGAGCATACTTTGTCTTACAGCATCAGCGGTACCTTGAAACCATTTATCACTATGTATCGTTTGTTCAGCAGCTAATACATCAACAAAGGCAGAACTAAAAAAGCTAAAGTGATAGGTGTTTTTAATATGTGCATTTAAAGAGGCAGAATTAAATTGAGTTAATACGTACATCCTTTTTATATCAGAATTGATACAATTAGAAATGGGAATATCGACTAATCTATATTTACCAGCAATAGGTACAGCAGGTTTAGATCTATCTTTTGTTAACGGATATAATCTAGAGCCTTGTCCTCCTCCTAAAATAATTCCTAGTACTTTATCGTTTATCATTGCTTATTTTTTTACTGATTTATATAATTCTTCTACTTGTTTTGCTATCGATATCCAATCAAAATGTTCTTCTACTCTTTTTCTACCTTTTTGGGACATAGACTCCCTTAATTCAGGATTGTTAATTACCTCATTAACTCCATCAGCTAAATCTTTAGCAAATTTATTTGGGTCTATAGGTTCAAATGGTGCCGAGTCTTGTTGTTCTACCGGTATAAGTAAACCAGTTTCTCTATGAACAACAACTTCTTTAATACCGCCAACTGCACTGGCAACAACAGCGGTGTTACATGCCATTGCTTCAATATTTATAATACCAAAGGGTTCATAGATGGAAGGGCAACAAAATACATCAGCATGAGAATATAATTGAATTATTTCTTCTTTGGTAACCATTTTGTCAATCCAAATAACGTTTTTACGAGTTTTTTTAACCTCGTTAACGGCATCTTTCATTTCTTTACCAATTTCAGGTGTATCCGGAGCACCAGCACATAATACTATTTGTGTGTCTGGGTCTATATATTTTATGGCATTCACTAAATGAATAATTCCTTTTTGTCTTGTTATTCTACCTACAAAAAGGACATAAGGTTTATTTTTATCAATACCGTATTCGTCTAGAGTAGAAGTTTCTGGAGTTGTAATGTATTGTTGTAAGTTAATACCGTTATAAATTACCTTAATTTTACTTTCATCTACGTTAAAATGCTTTAGAACATCTTCTTTTGTTTCTTTAGAAACAGCAATTAATGCATCAGCCATTTCAATAGCTGTTTTTTCTATCCAAGAAGAAGCATCGTATCCACGCCCTAGTTGCTCCCTTTTCCAGGGTCTTAAGGGTTCTAGGGAGTGTGTGGTAATTACTAAAGGTATGCCATAGCAAAGTTTTGCAACGATTCCTGCAAAATGTGAGTACCAAGTATGACAATGTATTACATCTGCATCTATAGGTTCTGCGTTCATATGAAGGCCTGTACTTAAAGTTTGAAAGATAGCTTTAAGCTTGTCATCAGAATTATCAAAAATTGGATTTTCGTAAGGAAAACCTTTTACAGTGGGATTGTTGACAGTGTCATTTTGGTCTCCAAAACACCTTACATCAACATGCATAAGTTTAGCTAATTCTGTTGCAAGATATTCTACATGAACACCAGCTCCACCATATACGTAAGGAGGAAATTCTCTAGTATAAAAAAGGGCTTTCATAAAATTTAAGTAATTAAATATGGTTAGTTAATTTTAGAATCAAAAGATAAGAAAATACTATTTAAATTACCAAAGAAAGTAAGAGATTTTATTTAGAAACCTTTATTATTGTCAAACCCTTAATATAAATATGCAATCTTGTGTTTTCACTGTGTATTTATTAGTAGAATTTAAAGTATGTGTTTATATATTAATCCTTAATAAACAGAAATTAACTGTTTCTCTGTTTATTAATTTCATCTTGCAACTGTCTTCGCAGTTTTTGTTCTTTTTCTAAAGTATTCTTTCTGTGTTTTTCAAATTCTTGTTCAATTTCGGCTAAATTATCTTTTGCTTCCTTGGTTAAAACATTACTTTTCGAAAACTTAAATATATAATATGATAAACCTAAAACTAATAGTATTATAAGGCTCCAAAGTACAAGGTTGTAGGTTGTTTTACTTAATTGCATGCCCATAATAGAAATAGAGTGTTCTTTAATTAAAGCAGCATCTAAGTCTAATTTAGTTTTAGCCAAAAGGTTTTTGTTTTTTTCAATATTTTCCTTTTCAGCCTTTAATAAATTATTTTTTTTAGAAATTATTTTTTTTGAAGATTTAAGAGAGTCTAAAACATTAGATTTTAAACGTTGATAACTGTCTTTGCTGATTACTTTATATACTTGATAAGTGGTTGATACTCTGTAAATTTTATCAAATTGACCTTGAATAGAATTGTTTTCTTGTACTTCATCTGCATTTTCTTGTGCAAAAGATAAAGTAGATACTAGTAATAATAAAGCTATTAAAAATGATTTCATTGTTAGTTTTTTTTTACGTGCGTAAATTTATAAAAAAAAAACCCAAACTTTATGTTTGGGTTTTTAAATATAAGCAAGTATTATTATTTATTTAATTTTTTCTACAACTGCCTTAAAAGCGTCTGGGTTGTTAACAGCTAAATCTGCTAAAACCTTACGGTTTAATTCGATTTGGTTAGCTTTCACTTTACCCATAAACTGAGAGTAAGACATTCCGTGTAAACGAGCTGCCGCGTTAATACGCACAATCCATAAAGAACGGAAGTTTCTCTTATTGTTTTTACGGTCTCTGTATGCATAAAGCATACCTTTTTCAACTGCATTTTTTGCTACTGTGTAAACGTTTTTTCTACGTCCGAAGTAACCTTTTGCAGCCTTCAAGATTTTTTTTCTTCTTTTTCTTGAGGCTACTGAATTTACTGATCTTGGCATAATTTCAATGTGTTTTGTAGTAGGCGATTCATTTAAGAATACTTTTTATTTTTGGCCTAACTCCATGGTTAATAATTAAATTCCCTTTTTAAACTTATTTTAAGTTTAATTGTTGCTTAATGTTAGACTCGTCTGCTTTATGTACTAAACCATCATGAGTTAACTTTAATTTACGTTTTTTAGACTTCTTTGTTAAGATGTGACTTTTAAACGCGTGCTTTCTTTTGATTTTTCCAGTACCAGTAACTTTAAATCGTTTTTTGGCGCTAGATTTTGTTTTCATTTTAGGCATCTCTCCTTCGTTTTTATCTTGCTTATAAGACATTAATTTCCAAAACAAGTTTCAGAAACTTTTTTATATCCTACAAGGTTTTTAACCCTTGTAGCTATTTTGTAATAATTACTTTAACTTTTTAGGAGCAATAAACATAATCATACGTTTACCTTCTAACTTTGGTAACTGTTCTACTTTACCATATTCCTCAAGTTCTTGGGCTAATTTTAATAATAAAATTTGTCCTTGTTCTTTAAAAATAATAGAACGTCCTTTAAAGAATACAAATGCTTTTAATTTTGCTCCTTCTTGTAAAAACTTAACGGCATGTTTCTTTTTAAACTCATAATCATGCTCATCAGTTTGAGGTCCAAAACGTATTTCCTTTATAGTCACTTTTGTTGCTTTAGACTTTAAGACTTTTTCACGCTTCTTTTGCTCATACAAGAATTTCTTGTAATCAATAATTTTACAAACAGGTGGCTTAGCTTTTGGTGATATTTCAACCAAATCTAATTCCTGTTCTCTGGCTAATTCTTTAGCTTTATCTAAAGGATATACACCAACTTCTATATTCTCGCCCACAAGACGAACTTCGTCAACATATTTTATTTTCTCATTAATCCTATGTTGATCTTCTTTGATTACTCTTAACGGTCTTCTTGACCTGCTTCTACGAATTGCTATGACTTATATATTTTAAGTTTAACTTATGGTTGTTTTCCAACCTTTTTATGTTCCCGATGAATTTCAAAATTAATTAAAAATTCTTCAATGTTTTACTTTCTTCTGCTTTAATTAAAGAAATAAATTCTTCAATTGTAAATGTTCCTATATCTCCTTCACCGTGTCTTCTTACAGAAACTGTGCCGTCTTGTTCTTCCTTTTCACCAACAATAACCATAAATGGTGTTTTGCTAACTTCGGCATCTCTAATCTTACGACCAGTTTTCTCACTTCGGTTATCTACCAGGGCGCGAATTTCGGAATTTTCTAACGATTTTAAAACTTTTTCTGAATATTTCTGATATTTATCACTGATTGGTAATAAGATAACCTGATCTGGAGTTAACCAAAGCGGGAAGTTTCCTCCCGTGTGCTCTAGTAATACTGCAATAAAACGCTCCATAGATCCAAACGGTGCTCTATGTATCATAACCGGTCTATGCAATTGATTATCTGCTCCTTTATAGGTTAAATCAAAACGTTTTGGTAAATTATAGTCAACTTGTATCGTTCCAAGTTGCCAACTTCTGCCTAAAGCGTCCTTTACCATAAAGTCTAATTTAGGTCCATAAAAGGCAGCTTCACCTTCTTCAATCACAAAATCTAAACCTTTATCAGTTGCTGCACTTATAATTGCATTTTCAGCAATTTCCCAAGTTTCAGTATCTCCTATATATTTATCTGGGTTGCTTTTATCTCTAATAGAAACCTGTGCGGTAAAATCTTCAAATCCTAAAGAACCAAATACATATAAAACTAAATCTATAACGTCTTTAAATTCCTGGTCTAATTGTTCTGGTGTACAAAAAATATGTGCATCATCTTGCGTAAAACCTCTAACACGTGTTAAACCATGTAGTTCTCCACTTTGTTCATATCTATAAACGGTACCAAACTCTGCAAAACGTTTTGGTAAATCTTTATAAGAATAAGGTTTAAAGTTATAAACTTCACAGTGATGTGGGCAGTTCATAGGTTTCAATAAAAACTCCTCATCCATTTTAGGTGTTTTTATAGACTGAAAACTATCTGCACCATATTTTTCATAATGCCCAGAAGTAACATATAATTCTTTCTGACCAATATGAGGTGTCATTACTTCTTCATAACCAGCTTTCTTTTGTGCTACCTTTAAGAAATCTTGTAAACGATTACGTAGAGCAGCACCTTTTGGTAACCATAAAGGCAAACCAGCACCAACTTTCTGAGAAAAAGTAAACAACTCTAATTCTTTACCTAATTTTCTATGGTCACGTTTTTTAGCTTCTTCTAATAACTCTAAATATTCAGTTAGCAATTTTTGTTTCGGAAAACTAATTCCATAAACACGTGTTAACTGATTATTTTTTTCGTCACCGCGCCAATAAGCACCAGCAACGCTCATTATTTTAATCGCTTTTATAATTCCTGTATTTGGTATGTGACCTCCTCTACATAAATCCGTAAAGTTACTATGATCACAAAAAGTGATTTCTCCGTCTGTTAAGTTTTCAATCAACTCAACTTTATATTCGTTATTTTCTGCTTTATATAATGATAAAGCATCTGCCTTAGAAACAGAACGTAAAGAAAACTCATGTTTTCCTCTAGCAATCTCTAAAAACTTCTTTTCTATGCTAGAAAAATCTTTATCAGAAATAACATCTTCTCCTAAATCAATATCATAATAGAAACCATTTTCAATAGCTGGTCCAATAGTCAATTTAGCATTCGGATAAAAACTTAAAATAGCTTCTGCTAATACGTGTGCAGAAGAATGCCAAAAAGCTTTCTTTCCACCATCATCATTAAATGTATATAAAGTTAAAGAACCATCCGTGGTTAATGGAGTAGTGGTTTCAACAGTTACGTCGTTAAAATTTGCAGATATTACGTTTCTAGCAAACCCTTCACTAATACTTTTTGCAACATCCATCGGAGTACTGTTTACAGCAAACTCCTTAATAGTTCCGTCAGGTAATGTTATTTTAATCATTTAATGTCTAATATTTGAGGATGCAAAGATATTAGAAAACAATTTTTTACACAATATATATATGTACTTATTATTAAACACACTTATTAATAAGGTTTTCTCTTAATAAAGGAGCGTTTTCCTTTGGGTGTTCCCTTTTTTTAGGTGAATTCTAAAAAAGTTAAGGTCATATATCAAATACACATCTTTAATTTCAATCAATTTTCAGGTAAAAAAGGTCGGGCTATCCACTATATCTTTTGTTTCATACTTCACAAAAGGATGTC